>MGNS01000027.1:723-7585 GCA_001795165.1 Chloroflexi bacterium RBG_16_57_11 | reverse complement strand
CGCTCCCGCTCGCCTTGCCTCCCGAGGTAAGCCCACCAACTCCCGTAGCTCCTGAGCAAGTCGCGCAGGTGTCCGCTGACCAGCCTGCTCCAGTACGGCGTGCCTCTGGCTTGGCTGTAGTAATGGCTGCACTGGCCCGAGTAACTGCCCCATTGGCTGCCGGGTTACGCAGGTTTGGGCATGGTCTGGGTAGTTTTTTGGCGCGATTGCTGCCGGGCGATTTTTTTCAGGCGGTCCCTTCCACAGTGATGGCTTTTACTGCGCTGGCCGTGCCGGTGGTCGTCGTCACAGTTTCAAGCGTTGTCTACCTCCGCCTGGGTCGAGATGCGCAATACGAAACGCTATATGCCCAGGCTGAACAGATTGCCGAGCGGGCGAGCGAGCAAACTGACGTGGCAGCCAGGCATGCTGACATTGAAACCGCTCTCGACCTGTTAAGCAAAGCTGAAGTACATCGCACTTCGCCCGAAGTCCAGGCGCTCAAAGGGCAGCTGCGCTATTCATTAGATGAGCTGGAATTAATCAAGCGGGTCAATTACCAACCTGCGATCATCGGGGGCCTGCCGGCCTCGGTGAACATTACCCGCATGGTAGTGATTGATGACGATCTCTACCTGCTGGACACCGGGCGGGGCAGCGTGATTCGCGCCACTTTAACCAGCCAGGGTTATGAGGTTGATCTGACTTTTCAGTGTGGGCCAACAACCAGTGGTGCGGTGATCGACATCGCTGCCTGGCCCCCTGGGTACAAACCACCAGCCAGATTGCTGGCCTTGGACGCAAATGGCAATATCCTGTTTTGTCAGCCCAACGAGACGCCCAAGGCAGATCGTTTGACGCCTCCGAACACGGACGCATGGGGTCAGATCAAAGCCTTTACGCTAGACTTGGGTGACTCCTATGTGCTGGACTCGCCATCCAAGGGTGTCTGGATCTATTGGCGTAGCGATTTCTCCCAGGAACCCAGCATGTTCTTTAACGATGAAATCCCGGATATGCAGGATGTCGTGGATATGACCGTCAACCGGGGCGACCTGTACCTGTTACATGCTGACAACCGACTGACTTTGTGTTTTTACAGTGATTTTCAGGGGGTACCGACGCGCTGCTCCGATCCAAATTTTGTGGACTTTCGCCCCGGGAGGGAGAGTCTTCCGCTGATTCCTCCTACGCCTTTTTCTCAGATCCAAAATACTCTGCCGCCCGATCCATCGCTGTATTTCCTCGAGCCGGTGAACCAATCTATTTATCACTTCAGCCTGCGAAACCTGGCTTTTCAGCGCATGATTGCAGCGGAAAACCCGCTACCGAGCGGCAACGCCACCGCCTTCTTCGTCGATAATCTGCAAGGATATGTCTACCTGGCGGTTGGCAATCAGGTTTTTTACGCCGTGTTACCATAAAGCACCCGCGTTCCTTCTGGTTACGGAACCGGTGTGTTGGTTGGCCAGGGGGTCAAGGTTTCCGATTCTGGTGTGATCTCTGGTGATAAAGGTGTTCTGGTTGCAATGGGGGGCTTCGTGGGCGTTAAAGTAGCGATCACAGAGGTGGCCTGGCCTGCGGGCATGGTTTCAACTGCGTTGGTTGGCGTTGCCGTCGGCCTTGAGGATGGGGTAGGGGTCGTCTCGCGAAGCGCGAAGAACCAATAACCCAGGCCAAGAGCAAACAATACAGCCAGGCTTACAATAATCCCTGCCAGGCAGGTCATCCATCGATTACTTCCGCTCGTGCGGCGCATTACTTGCGTTGGCGTGGTCTCTGTGATGGATACAGGCATTTGGAGTGCGACAATGGTGATGTTGTCATGTCCACCGCGCTTGTTCGCCAGGCTGGTAAGGGTGTGCAACGCGTATTCTTGTTCCTGATCTTTGACGATAGCCAGGATTTCCTGGGCAGTGACGAGGTCGGTCAGGCCATCGCTGCACAGGATCACCTGATGACCGGGCTGCAATACTACCCCTTGGTTGTTCAGCGTCTGCTCGTCGGTTTCATCCGCCGACAGTCGCAAGCGCAAGTCCACCTCGACCGGTTGTGGAGCCCCGAGATATCGCCGGATGACGTGCGAATTGGGATGATTTTGTGCTTCCTGTGGGGTTAATAAGCCCGCCTCCATCGCTTCCTGGATCCAGGTATGATCGGTAGTCAATTGCTGGATTTTATCGCCGCTGACGAGATAGATGCGCGAATCCCCAATCGAGGCGGTATACAGGCGGTTGTCAATCACCAGTGCGCAAGCGCATGTAGCCGCCATCCCGCGGTGGTCTTCGTCTGCTCGCGACCGGTCAAAAACCGCCCGGCTGGCAAGTTGGATGGCTTCGCGCAGCGCTTGCAAAGGCTGGTTCCCATCGCTCGCAGCAATTGTGTGTTGGATCGTCTCAACGACAATCTGTGCAGCCACCTCGCCTGCGCGATGACCGCCCACGCCATCCGAGATGACTGCAAATACCGCGGGCAGAGACCGCTCGCCCTCCAGACGATATCTTGAGACGGAAAAACGATCCTCATTGTTCTTTCCGCTCATGCCTGGATGAGTGATTGTGGCGATGTGCAGGTGAGCGCGCTCTGATGGGATCATTCGGTCTCTTCTTGATCAGACGTTTCTGGCATGGTTTCAGAAATTATGACCGGCTTACGGGATGCGGTTGACTTGCGCAACATGAAACGAAAACCAATCCTTCCGATGTGGATTAAGTCCCCATGCTCAAGCCGGGTGCCGGTCCTGGATACCGGGCTGTAATTGACCCATGTCCCGGCAATCGAGCCTACATCAGCTAGTCGGAAGGACCCATCTTCCTGCCGGGTTATTCGAGCGTGTAGGGATTCCACCGAAGGGTCGTCAAGCAGTAGCGCGGACATCCCTTGATCGCTACCCAGAGTGACTTCGTCTGTTGTGATCGGTATGGGTGGCACCGAATCGGGTTGGTCAGGATCGTGGATGGAGTATAAATAAGCGTAGGCTTGTGGACCTGCGGCGCGCTGCGGCCATTGCAAACGATTGGCCCAACCAGCCCGCCGGTGTGTGCTTGGTTCGGTTGCGAAATGCACCGGTTGGGTGACTGGGTCAAACCGCCGTCGTTTGCGTGCGACCCGATGCGCCCGTGGACGGATCTTCCCACCAATCACCAATACGAGCAACAACACTGCCCCAGCCAGCGCGATGATCAACCCACCAAGCACCGGTAAGTTCTGCTGAAAGCCGCCCAAAGGGCTCCGGGTGGTCTCATCGACAGAGACTTGTACCGGGATTTCTACGCTGGAGCCGGTTAAGCCAAGCTCGTCGCTGGCCTGAACTTGTAACTGGTGCAAACCACTGGTCGAATATGGCTCCAGGCTCCAGGTGAAATGGTCGAACGGAGGGTTTGAATTTTCGGCGACGATTGTGCCATCCACTAACAGCGCTGAATAGACCAGCGATCGCATGCGTCCATCTGGGAATTCAAAGACGACTTGCAGACGCTGCTCTTGCGGCGAATACCCGCTATCAGCCTGGTTGGATTCGGGTCCACCTGCGCCATCGGCTGGAATTTGGCGGTTGACCTCCAGCGGTGGAGAGATAAATGCCGGCTTGGGCGGCTGAAGTTCAATTTCATAGCTTGCGGGTGGTGTATCGATGGAGGCTTCGCCAGTTTCGATTTGGGCAACGACTTGATGGATACCGCTGGTCGATGCTCCTGATTCGTACCCCAACGAATAGATGTGTCGCAACGGTTCGAAATACTCCTCAGGGCTGGGCAAGCTCTCATCACCGGTGAAGGTGAGGAACTTTCCGCCGGTCTGTTCGCTGAGATCCATGAGCTGCTGGGCAGACTGGGTGGAGAACGCTCCGGTGGATGAAACCATCCATATAAAGATCGGCACATGCTGTTCTCTGGCCTGTGCTACCAGGTTATCCAGCGACTGGTCCGATTGTCCCTCTGGAGGTGCAGTGATGAACAGGATTACCCGGGTCATGCCGGGTCGTGGTAGTGGGTCGGAGACCAGGCCAGTGGCGCGAAATAAGATGTCCAGGTTAGCCCGGGTGGTGCGCGGATCTACCTGTTCGGCCTCCAACGCAGAAATCCATTGGCCGGGGTCGGTTGTATGGCTGGCGGCCGGACCGTCCGTAATCAGCAGGCTCAGGTCATCGATATTCGACCCAAGGCGGCTTCTGGCCCAGGTGTGCAGTGTTTCCTTGACGATGTCATAACGAGAAATGGCTTTGTTATTTCGGATTGCAAAGGATGGGCCCGGGTTAATAACAACTACCACCTGCACACCCGGGCGAAGCTCGTGCAAATATGTCACAGCCCTGGGGTTGCCATCCTCCAGGATGCGAACCTGATCTGCGCTTAGCCCGTGGATAAAGTTGCCTTGAGCGTCATGCACATCCAGATACGCCTGGATGCGTGGAAATTTTTCGGTGTTCAGATTGCTCAACACTGCGCCACCACCCACTTGTGCGTTGGCCCGCTGAAAGGAAAGCAGAAGCAGGCATAACAATAATCGGTAAGCGTGGCTTAAACGGATCAACATGCTAGGATTTTAGCACAAGAAAAGGGCTATTCCCATTCGATCGTGGCTGGGGGCTTGCTGGTGATGTCATAAACCACCCGGTTGACGCCTTCCACTTCGTTGACGATACGATTTGCCACACGGGCAAGCAAGTCATAAGGCAGGCGCGCCCAATCGGCGGTCATAAAGTCTTCCGTCGTGACCGCGCGTATAGCGATAGCCTCCTGATAGGTGCGCTGGTCGCCCATCACACCAACCGAGCGGACCGGTAAGAGAATGGCGAAGGCCTGGGCGGAACCGCTCACCTGATCGTTCAAGGATTTCATGCGCAACAGGCCTGCTTCAGCCAGCTCCCTGGTTAAAATAACGTCGGCTGCGCGCAGGCGCTGGATGCGCTCGGAGGTTACTTCACCCAGGCAGCGGACCGCCAGCCCTGGGCCGGGGAAAGGCTGTCGCCAGACCAGGTCGGCCGGCAATCCCAGCGCTTCTCCGACCAGTCGCACCTCGTCTTTAAAAAGATAGCGTAACGGCTCAACCAGCTCGAATTCCATATCATCCGGAAGCCCACCCACGTTATGGTGGGTCTTGATCCGCTGCGCCTGCGACCGGTCCGGGGCGCTGGACTCGACTACGTCTGGGTAGATGGTGCCTTGGACCAGGAAGCGTGGCTGGCCAAGTTGCCGCGCCTGTTCCTCGAAGATCCGTATGAATAGCTCTCCGATGACGCGTCGCTTGTGCTCCGGAAGCGTGACACCTTCCAGCGACCGGAAGAATTGCTCTTCCGCGTGTACGGTGATCAATTCGACACCCAAGCGGTCATGCAATGCCTTCTGGACTTGGGTAGCCTCCCCCATGCGAAGCAAGCCGGTGTCAACGAATACTGCAACCAGCTGCTCTCCGATCGCGCGCTGCACCATCGCAGTAGCGACGGTCGAATCCACCCCGCCGCTCACCGCCGAGAGCACCATCTCCTTGCCGACCTGGTCCCGCACTCGCCTCACGCCCTGCGCGATGATCGACTCCGGCGTCCAATCCGGACGCGCCTGGCAGATCTCCAGGATGAAACGTCCCAGGATATCTTTGCCGCCCGGTGTATGGTGCACTTCGGGGTGGAATTGAAGGCCAAAGTAGCTGCGTACTGCGTCAGCCATAAAGGCCACCGGCGAATGATCGCTTTTTCCAATCACACTGAAGCCCGGGGGCAGCGCCTCGATCCGGTCGCCGTGCGACATCCACACCGGTTGTTTCCCTGCGGGTATGAGAGGGTTGGAGGCAAATACTTCGAGCTCTGCCAGGCCATATTCGCGCGCAGTAGAAGCAGCCACTCGCCCGCCTAGCGCGTGAGTCAGTGCCTGCATACCGTAACAAATGCCGAGGACCGGTAACCCGCTTTCCAGTACGTAGGCCGGGATGGTTGGCGCCCCAACTTCGTAGACCGAAGCTGGCCCGCCGGACAGGATAAAACCCTTCGGGTTAATTGCAGTCACGCGCTCTGCAGGTGTATTCCAGGGGAACAGCTCACAATAAACCTGTAGCTCGCGCACTCGCCGTGCAATGAGCTGTGCGTATTGCGAGCCAAAGTCGAGGATGGCGATGGCGTCTGTCATCGGTTGGATGCGGATTTCTGTTTCGATCCTCGGGCGTCTCAGTCCTCGAAAAGAATCTGGTCGCCTTCCATCGAGCGAATTCGCGCCAGCGATTCAATCGGTATTCCTAGATGAGCGAGCGCCTGCCGGCCGCCCTCAAAGGTCTTCTCGACCAGCGCTCCGACGCCGACCACATGGGCGCCAGCCGTCTCCGCCAGCCGCACCAGACCCAGGATGGTCGCTCCGGACGCCAGGAAGTCGTCGATTACCAGGACCCGCTCGCTCCCCGTCAGATATTCCGGCGAGATGATCAGCTCGACCATGCGACCCTTGGTATGGGAAGGGGATAAAGTAAGGAAGACCTGGTCGGGCATGGTGATCGGCTTGTGTTTGCGCGCGTAGACCACGGGAACGCCTAAGTGCAGCGCCGTTGTTACTGCCGGTGCTATTCCCGAAATCTCGGCGGTAAGCACTTTCGTCGCGCCGATGTTCTTGAATCGGCGGGCGAACTCGCGCCCGCATTCATCCATCAACCGCGGGTCGACCTGGTGGTTGATGAAGCCATCGACTTTCAGGATGCCGTTGCCCAGATTTTTCCCTTCACGTAAAATCCGTTCTTTCAGTTCTTGCATGCCTGCCTCCTCGCTGGTCTGGTGCAGGTTGATTTTACTCTCCTTTTCCCGGATCACCAGGCGAATATGCCAGGTAAGGTCGCAGAGTGCCTGTTTTAATTCGTTTGGGTAAAAAAATGAAGCGGAACGAATGCGGTGGAGCGGAAGCGCTGA
>MGNS01000027.1:0-715 GCA_001795165.1 Chloroflexi bacterium RBG_16_57_11 | reverse complement strand
AAACCGAGGCGGGCGGGCGGGTGGGAAGAGACGAGACAGCATTCATAGAACAAATGTACGACGAATCAGAAGATTGTCAAGTGGGTTCACCTGGGTGAATTTTTAGGTTACCTCAGATTGTGGGGTGGAGTGAAAATCAGGGAGGAAGCTGGTGGATGGTGGATGGAAATGTCAATTGTCGTTGCAGCCATGCGTAAGCTGATCCACATTGTCTTTGGGGTTTTGAAGAACCAACGGCCTTTTGATCCCGATTATGGCAAGCAGTTCGCTTTTACCCCTTGACATGCAAGACGGTATCTACGGGCTACCTTCAACAGTTAGCTCTGCCGCTCGTATTTAAAGCCCCCATAATGTTAAAGATCCACAAGGTAGATTGTTTTTGAGTTTGGATAGATTAAACACTATAAGTATTTACAGGGGTGCATCCTAGAAGTTAGTCCACTCGAGTTGCCATTCATTGATCCGTAAATCTAAAGGCGATAATTTCTTGGCTATCACCCCAATATACATACAACATATCGCTATTGGAGATTAAGTTGTAGGCCTTTGATATACCATTCTCTGCCATTCGCGTTGGAGAAAGCTCGATACTTCCGATTTGCTCTCCTGTATCTATGTTAATGGCTATGAGAGCACCATTTTCTTTAACTGCAAACAAACTTTGTCCCACTAGTATTACAGCGCAATGTTGCGCAATTTGAGGCTGAATAGCCTC
>MGNS01000026.1:23534-30910 GCA_001795165.1 Chloroflexi bacterium RBG_16_57_11 | reverse complement strand
CGGGTGAATGCCATCCTGCCTTGCCAGGTGCTTACTCCAGGCTTGAAGAACCAATTGACCGCCGATCCGCAATTGGCGGAACGGGTCATGCCACGTTTTATCGCCGGTATTCCTCTTGGACGGCTTCTTGAGCCGGAGGAATTCGCCGGGCCGGCGTTGCTTCTATGCTCTGGTGCTGGTAGCGCCATTACGGGCGTGCTTTTGCCCGTGGATGGTGGTAACCTGTCGTTGAATGCTGGCGGCAGCGTCGTGTGGCCTAAAGATTAAGAATTGACTATCTCTGTGCAGCCTGGATAAGATAAAACATGGACGAGCCGCTCCATAGATGTAAGGTGCTGGTAACGCCGACTTCGTTTGGCAAAGATGATCCTGGTCTCAGGCATCTACTTGAGCAAACAGTGGGTGAGGTGGTCTATAACCCGGTTGAGAGGCCGCTAAGATCTGACGAATTAAAGCCTCTGGTTCGGGATTGCGACGGTTTCATCGCTGGCCTGGATGAGATCGATGCTTCAGTTCTTGAGGCTGGCAAGCAGTTAAAAGTCATTGCCCGTTATGGTGTGGGGGTTGACCGTGTCGATTTGCAGGCAGCAACACGGCTAGGAATCGTGGTGACCAACACCCCGGGGGCGAATTCAGGAGCGGTGGCAGAGCTGACCGTGGCATTGATCCTTGCGCTGGCCCGTCACCTGTGTCAGGCCAATCAGGCGACTCATCGAGGGGAATGGCCGCGCATAACAGGAATTGGATTGCAGCAAAAGACAATCGGCCTGGTCGGGTTTGGGCGAATCGGGCGCGAAGTCGCAATCAGGCTCAAGGCTTTTAGCCCGCAGGTGCTTGCTTATGATCCCAACCTTGCACCGGAAGAGATAGCCAGGTATGCAGTGGAGCCGGTGACGCTGGAGGCGCTCCTGGCCCGGGCAGATTTTGTCTCCTTGCATGCGCCGGTTGTGCCCTCGACTCGTAATATGGTCAATAGTCAATTTTTATCTGTGATGAAGCCGGGGGCTTTTCTGGTGAATACCGCGCGAGGCGAGCTGGTCGATGAAGAAGCCCTGATCGAGGCGCTACAAAGTGGACGATTGCAGGGGGCTGCGCTGGATTGTTTTCGTAAAGAACCTCCTGACCAGAACCATCCCCTGCTGCAGCTCCCGCAGGTCATCTTATCGCCTCATAGCGGCTCGCATACCGATCAGGCAGTCTTTCAGATGGGTCAGATGGCATTGAAGGATTGTCTGGCTGTCTTGAGCGGCGAGCGCCCCGAGTATGTGGTGAATCCCGAGGTGTATAGTTCCAGCGAGCACGAAATTCATGGCAAGTCGAAAAGTTGACGCCTGGTTCTTAGGGCTTGACCTCGGCACGGGCAGCTGTAAAACAGTTGTCGTTGATGAACGAGGGCGAGTGCTGGGGTTTGGGTCGAGCGAATATGCAAGCGATAGCAGCTTGGGAAAATGGCAAGAGCAAGATCCAAATGCCGTGTTGAATGGGATGGTCCTTGCCGCGCGCAATGCCATTGAACACGCCGGCGAGCTGCCCGGAAGCTGTGCCGGGATCAGCATTGGCGGGGCTTTGCACAGCCTGATGGCAGTAGATGCCAAAGGAAAGCCGCTGACCGGGTTGATGACGTGGGCAGACACTCGCGCGACCCCCCAGGCAAAGGCATTCAGCCAGACTGCCGATGCTTCGAGGCTCTATCAAGAAACCGGCTGCCCGATGCATGGCATGTATCCCCTGTATAAAATCCGGTGGCTAAAGGATGAACGCCCAGAAATCTTCCAAAAAGCAGCCCGTTTTATTTCTGCAAAAGAATTCGTGTTCTCTCGGCTGACAGATCAGTATGTAGTCGATTATTCGGTTGCGGCAGGTTCTGGCCTGTTGAACATCCATCATCTCGATTGGAACCCTCAATCGCTGGATCTGGCAGGCATCAAGCTGGCCCAGCTTTCGATGCTCGCTGATCCGAAAGAAATCTTTGAGGGAATTCAGCCCGAATTAGCCCGGCGGATGGGTCTCTCTCTAAAAACCAGACTGGTATTGGGCTCCTCGGATGCGGCAAACTCTACCCTGGGTGCGGGATCGGTATCGATGCACCAGGCAACCTGTATGGTCGGCACCAGCGCCGCCCTTCGTATCATCACACCTCGACCTATACTGGATCCGGTCGGACGAAGCTGGTGTTATGCCATCGACCGGCAGCACTGGCTGGTGGGTGGGTCCATCAACAATGGGGGTATCGCGCTTTCCTGGCTGCGGGATTGCCTGAACCGCATAAGCCAGGCTTCTCCTTCTGGACAGCCGCTGTCCTTTGCCGAGCTCCTGGAAATGGCAAGCCAGATCCCATTGGGGGCCCAGGGTCTGATTTGCCTGCCGTTTTTTGCCGGAGAGCGCAGCCCGAACTGGAACCTGGACAGCCGGGCTGTTTTCTTCGGTTTGGGTCTGGAGCACGACGCAAGGCACATCGTCAGAGCAGTGCTGGAAGGGATAGCCTTTCGCTTGATGAGCTTAAAAGAAATCCTGGATGAGATCAGCGGCGGTGTAACTGAAATCCGGGCATCGGGAGGGTTTACTCACTCAAACTTCTGGCTACAACTGGTAACAGATGCCCTCAACTGC
Organism: Chloroflexi bacterium RBG_16_57_11; assembly: GCA_001795165.1. Lineage (GTDB taxonomy): Bacteria > Chloroflexota > Anaerolineae > Anaerolineales > UBA4823 > RBG-16-57-11. Next base: position 28,300 of record MGNS01000026.1, on the reverse strand, counting down.
GAGCTGGTGGTTCCCTCCTGGGGGGAAACTTCCAGCCTTGGCGCGGCATTTTGGGCGCTGCTGGCTACTGGCGCCCTCCAAAATCTAGACTCAATCTATGATCTCATTCCTGTGAAAGGCCGTTTGCAGCCTGGCGCAGCCGAAGCACAGACTTACCGTTTGCTTTATCAATTTTATTGTGACCTCTATCAAACGGTGAGTCCCTCATTTCATGCCCTGGCTGAGCTAAAAGCAAATTTTTGGGAAGGAATCCAGTGATGAAGAATTCCGATATTGGGCTGATTGGTTTGGGTGTGATGGGTCAAATGTTGTCTCTGAACCTGGAGCGCAATGGTTTCTGGGTGGCCGGATACGACATCGACCCACATAAGCGCAGTGAATTTTTGCTCAAAACGGCTGGAAAAAATATCCTCACCTGTAATACAGTGTCAGAGTTATTCTACGCTCTTGAAAAACCCCATCGAATTTTGATGATGGTCCCTGCCGGCTCCGCAGTTGACGCAGTGATCAGGGAGTTAAAGCCCTATCTGATTTCGGGGGATGTGCTCATGGATGGAGGCAACTCTCACTTCAGCGACACAGAGCGCCGTTCCAGGGATCTGGAAGAGCGGAACTGCCATTATTTGGGTGTAGGGGTCAGTGGTGGCGAGGCCGGCGCGTTGTGGGGGCCATCGATCATGCCGGGTGGCTCAATCGAGGGTTGGCAAATGATCCGATCAATGCTTTCGGCCATCGCCGCCAGGACTGAGGAGGGTGAAGTTTGCGTCGCCTACATCGGACCGCGCGGCGCAGGTCATTACGTCAAGATGGTGCATAATGGTATTGAATACGGCGATATGCAGTTGATTGCTGAAATCTACGATCTGCTGCATCGCGGTCTGGGTATGAGTGCGGTCGAATTGGCGGAATTATTCGCCGACTGGAACACCACCGAACTGAAATCCTATCTCATTGAAATTACCGCCGATATATTGCGACACATAGATCCTGAATCAGGCAAGCCTTTAGTGGACGTAATCCTTGATGAAGCCGTCCAGAAAGGCACAGGCAAATGGACCAGCCAGAATGCGCTGGATGTCGGCGCCCCGATCCCGACCATCAACGCTGCAGTGGAGAGCCGGATCCTCTCCAGCCTGAAGTCCCAACGGGTCAGCGCCAGCCGGGTGCTGTATGGCCCCAAACCGGTATATTCGGGCAGTCGCCAGCGCTTGCTCGATGCTGCCCGCCAGGCGCTTTACGCAAGCAAAATCACCTCGTACGCCCAGGGATTAGGGCTGCTCACGATTGCCTCTCACGAATACCAGTATGATCTCAAGCTGGGTGAAATTGCAAAAATCTGGCGCGCCGGTTGTATCATTCGCGCCAGCCTGTTAGGCGACATCATGGCTGCCTATCAACGTGACCCCGCGTTGGTCAACTTGCTTCTGGATGAGGCATTCCGTGACGCCGTAGAAAGCCGCCAGGAAGCCTGGCGCTTTACAATCCAAACCGCCGTCGGTATGGGTATCCCGGTGCTGGCGCTAAATGCCTCGCTGGCGTACTTTGATGCCTACCACAGCGAGCGCCTGCCAGCCAATCTTATTCAAGCCCAGCGGGATTACTTTGGAGCACATACGTATCGGCGTGTGGATCGCGAAGGAACCTTCCATACGGAATGGTAAGAAGAAAATATGATACCGATCCTTACCACCTTCAGATGAATTTTCTCAAGGAGTAAGATCATGAAAAACGGTCTGAATATTCTCCCAGAGGCTGCATTGGATTTGGTGTCGGTCGGCGCGCTTAACCACCGGGTTGATTCTGGCATCCTCCCTTTCAGCAAGGCGACCGAATGGCGTGTACACCCCAGCGGTGGTGAGTATAACGTGGCTGCTAACCTGGCCAATTGCTTCCGCTTGCGTACTGGGATCGTCTCGGCGATGGTAGATTATCCGATTGGAGATTTGATTGCCGAGAGAGTGCGAGCGATGGGCATCCAGCCTTTTTATAAGTATTTCAAACATAATGGGGTAAACGGCCCGAACATGGCCACCATCTACAGCGATCGCGGTTATGGTGCGCGCCCACCGGTTGTCTTCTATAATCGAGCCAATGAGGCGGCAGCCCAGCTCAAGACAGGTGACTTTGACTGGAGTGCTATCTTATCTAAAGGTGTACGCTGGCTTCATAGTGGTGGAATCTTCGCCTCTCTCTCTGAAACCACCGGAGAAGTGATTATTGAAGCCATGCAAGCCGCCAAATCTGCTGGAACAGTGACATCATTTGACCTGAATTATCGCGCCAAGCTGTGGAGAATTTGGGGCGGTGAAGCTCGCGCCCAGACGGTCATCCGGCGCATTGTGAAAAATGTGGATGTCCTGGTTGGGAATGAAGAAGACCTCCAGTTGGGACTTGGCATCACCGGGCCGAAAGTCGTTGCAAAATCCAGGCTGGACCCAACCGTCTTCTTCGAGATGATTGACCATGTCCTTAGTGAATTTCCTCAGGTTAAGGTCGTCGCGACCACTTTGCGTGAGGTCCATTCCACAAACCGGCATACTTGGGGAGCGGTCGCCTGGATCAACGGCCAGACTTATGCTTCTCCGACATGCGAGCTGGACGTCTACGACCGGGTGGGGGGCGGGGATGGGTTCGCAGCCGGCTTGTTCTATGGTCTGCTGGTGGGCGAGCAGCCCCAGGAAGCAGTTAACCTGGGTTGGGCACATGGTGCATTGCTGACAACTTTCCCTGGCGACACCACGATGGCGACCCTGGAACAGGTACAGGCGTTCGCTAAGGGTGGTTCGGCGCGCATCCAAAGGTAAATGGTGTTTCAACTCGGATAATCGATGGCTCGAAATCAACCGCATTATGGTAGACTTTAACTGTGAGCCAGCTCTTGCCATCACCCACATCGCTGATTCTTGTGGCGATCATCAACGATCCGCGCGATTTGGAGATCGCCCGGGTCTTAGGCTGGTACCGCATTCCACTGCGCTCTGCCCCCAAAGTCATCGCGGTGGATTATCTCGCTTTTTACCAGACTGCCGCTTTCGGTGATGATCGATGGCGCATTCAATATGTAGCGCCGGTGCGCGGGTACGAATTAACTACCCGCTCCGAATTGATGCAGGATGAACCCAACCACCCCCATGCCCAGCATTAGTATTATAAGATTCAGCTTGGCCCGCTGGTAACCTTGCCCGAACCGATCCCGGCCGACAAATGGCGGCGCATCACTTTCCTCTACACCACCGGTGAGTACCTGCTACGCGCGCGCTCGGTGAATGACCTGGTGGTGGCGGCCGAAGAACGACCACTTCTGTGGCAAGCGTTACGCGAACGAGCCGGTCAGACCCAGGAATACCGGATCGAGGACTACCAGAATATCGATCTGGAGCCAGAAATCCTGGCCGCCTTCCTGGGCATCCCTGACCTGCAACGACCAGAAATACCTGGTTTTTCAAACTAAAGGACCGACTCAACGCGTTGATTGACCCCCTATGAATCCACCGCCAGCTCCCGAACCTGTCGATCCAACAAACCCGACTGGCTCTCCAGATAGTGGTACGTCATCCACGGATTTCGTGTGGACTTTTCGCGGCTATCATCTGCGAGCTAGCGAGTTCACCACCGCGATGTCCCATTTCTTTCGCGCAGAGGTGCAACGCGCCAACGTCTGGCGCCAACGTCTGGACACCACGACAAACTGGGCTGTGGTCACCACGGGCGCGGCCATCTCGATCGCCTTCGCTCAATCGGGCAATCATGTCGTTATCTTGCTCAATATTTTGCTGGTGACGATTTTTCTCCTGATCGAAGCCCGTCGTTACCGATACTACGAGCTTTGGGCTTACCGGGTGAGGTTAATGGAAACCGACTTCTTCGCGGCCATGCTCGTGCCGCCTTTCCATCCATCCGCCGATTGGGCCGAAGCGCTTTCTGAAAGCTTGCTGCACCCTCACTTTCCGATCTCCTCCCTCGAATCGATTGGCCGCCGGTTGCGCCGCAATTTCCTGTACATTTACGGTGTGATTGGGGCTGCCTGGCTTGGCAAATTGTGGCTGATGCCAACCCCAACCGAGAATAGCGTCGAGTTTTTCAAGCGGGCCGCAATCGGTCCGGTCTCTGGTGAAACGATACTGCTGGCAGTCCTGGTCTTCGCGGTGATCATCTTGCTGGTCGGTTTTGGCACCGTTGGACTTCAGGATGCGGCCGGGGAGGTCCTGCCCCGTTTTGGCGCAGAAGTGGAAAGCATGGCTGGGAAGAAAGCAGCCTGGTTTCGTCCCAGCCGGAGACGCTTGCAACTTCTCACTTTCATTATCACCGACCAAAACAAAGAAGTCGCTGAGAAGATATTGAAAGATATGCGTCGTGGGGTGACCGCAATCCCGGGTACCGGGATGTACACCGGCAAGGAGCATTCCATCCTGATGTGTGCCTTAACGGTCACTGAAATTCCACAGGTCAAAGATCTGGTGGCGCAGGTCGATCCAAACGCGTTTGTTGTCGTGATGCCGGCGCGGGAAGTGCTCGGGAAAGGGTTTTTGCCGCTGCATCAGGAATAAACCCCTGGATCGCAGAAAGGTCTGGAGATTGGAGAATTACTCGACATGCCGATCCTGATTAAGTCAGGCACATTGATTACCGCTGCAGAAACGTTTATTGCCGATATTTTGATCGAGGGCGAGTGTATCGCCCTGGTAGGCGCCAACCTCGATATCCCAGAGGCACAAATCATCGACGCGCACGGGAAATTGGTGATGCCCGGTGGGATCGACCCACAT
>MGNS01000026.1:10736-23520 GCA_001795165.1 Chloroflexi bacterium RBG_16_57_11 | reverse complement strand
CCTCATGTTTGGGACCGTGTCATCGGATGACCACTATACCGGACACAAGGCCGCTGCCTTTGGCGGCACAACCACAGTAATCGACTTTGTTCCGCAAGACAAGCCGACATTGGAAGAATCTGTAGAGGTCTGGCGCGCCAAGGCCGATCCGAAAGCAGCGATCGATTTTAGCTTTCACATGAACCTTACCAGCCTGGACGACCAGGTGGCAGCAGAAATTCCTCACCTGCCCGACCTCGGTATCACTACCTTGAAAGTCTTCACAGCGTATAACCGTCGATTGCGATTGCAGGATGGAGAGATATTCCGCGCTCTACGTATCGCCCGTGAGAACGGATTATTAACGATGGTGCATGCCGAGAATGGTGATGTGATCGATATTCTGGTCGCCGAAGCGTTGGCGGAAGGCCACACCACCCCCGAATGGCATGCCCACACCCGACCAGCCTGGGGCGCTGTGGAGGCAGTTTTACGATCCTCGGCCCTGGCTGCACAGGCAGGAGCTCCACTCTATGTCGTGCACATGAACGTTGCTGGCGAGGTAGATCAGCTCCAATATTCCCGCCAGCATGGCTTGCCGGTAATGGGCGAGACCTGCCTCCAATACATGTTCTTCACCATCGATCACCTGCGAGGCGCGGATGGGGCAAAATGGATCTGCTCGCCGCCGATGCGCACGGCAGTCGACAACGAGCGCATCTGGCAAGGGCTGGCCGATGGAACGATCCAGGTCATGGCAACCGATCATTGCCCGTTCTTTTTTGACGGCACCAAGCCGATCATTTATGAAGGGCAACCGGTGGCTATCCCTGGCAAAGAATTAGGTGCCGATGATTTCACAAAAATTCCCAACGGCTTACCCGCTGTAGGTGACCGCCTGCCGGTGTTGTGGACCTATGGGGTTGGCGCTGGACGGATCACCGCCAACCAGTTTGTCGCCCTAACCAGCACGAACCCTGCAAAAATTTTCGGTCTATACCCGCGCAAGGGTAGCCTGGTGCCTGGCGCGGAGGCTGATATTGTCGTCTGGGATCCGGAACGAAAGCTGACTTATGGCATTGCGCATGCCCATCACCGCACGGATTACAACTTGTTCGAAGGTTACGAGCTGACCGGCTTTCCGGAGAAGGTCTTCCTGCGAGGCCAGTTGATTGTGGATGGCGACCATTGGCTGGGACATGCCGGCATGGGTAAGTTCCTGTACCGTGTGCCTGGTGCAGAGGTGCTTTAGCACGTGATGACCCGTCCATTCCTGCTCTTTGCTCTGACCACAGTGATCCTGCTGGCCAGCGGTTGTCCGCGCAGCCAGGCCGTGCCACCGGTATCTACTCCACGCACGTCGGTTACAGCTCAAGAATCCGGACAAGAATTTTCACCAAGCCCAGCCGACGAGCTCGATAATCCGGTCGATCCGCTACACCCGGGTGAGGCAGCGGACATCGGGCTGGTGCAGGCAACTGCCACCCCGGAAAATTCCTTTATCGTAACCCCCCAAACGAACACCGGGCCCATCCGCCAGCTTAGCACACTGAGCGATCTGCTGTATATCGCGCAAGACAGCTTGATGCGCTGGGATCCACTGACCGGCAAGGCTGTCCCTCTGGCGCAGAATGTAATCGATTATTCTCCCAGCCCGGATGGGCAGGTGATCGTATTATTACGGCCTCAGAAGATCACCGCCAATGGGGTGCAGCATTTCGATCTTGACGCGCTGCACTTAAAGGATCAGCAAATCATCACACTGGCAGACAATGCTGCCAGCATCCAACAAATCGCGGTCTCACCAGACGGTAGTCACGTGGTTTTCACCCAAAAGGATGCACAGGGCGTCACGATATTCGTCTCGCCAACCACGCCAGGCAACCAGCCCCAAATTCTGGGGACCTGCCACGCGGAACCGGTGGCAGAATGCGCTTCTTTAGCCTGGTCTCCGGATAGCCGCGACCTAGTGTGGAGTGATGCTTTAGGTTTGTGGCAGGCGCCGGCCAAAGCCGGGGTAAATCTTCAAAGAGCTAAACTCGTTCACTCAAATCGTGTCCAGATCAAAGATCCGAAAGGTCAAAGTCTGGAAATTAAAGCACGTTTCACAGATCTTGAATTTGCCCCTAGCGAGCGTTTTGTACTGGTGAAGGTCGCGCTTATCGGGTCTCAAGTCGGTTGGCAGGCTGTCTTCGATCGGCGCAGCGGCCTGCTGTCCCAAGCGACTGATACGTACATTACCGGCGAGGTCGAGACCCTGGTGAAATGGCAAGCCAACGGTAACCTGCTGGTCGGGCATGCCAGCGAGCCCAATAGATATGTGCCACCTTTCATCCACATCTGGCATGTCATCCCTACGAACCCCGATATATTGGTATCCGGGGAGCAGTATAACTTATACTCAGATGATTTCCCTTTCAGCACAGCCCAAAGCAAATCCATCCCCGCTCATCGTTTAATCTGGCTGACGGAGGCACAGCCCAATCACCTGTTATTTGCCATCCGCCTTAACCGAAGCGATGATCCACCTGTGCTCTTCGACTTGAACATTCTCAATGGATCGCTGACCAAGCTGGAAATCCTTCCCGCTGAGACCAGCCAGGTCCTCTGGTCACCGGATGGCATCAACGCTCTGGTCCTGGGCGGGCGCAATCAAATTTATCTACTTTCCATGAGAACCTCTGAATTTACCGACTTACAACCAACCATCGGACCGGGAGCGCATCATTTCTTTTGGTTGACCCCTACCTTCCGTAAATAAGAGGGGTCTCCCTTCAAACTTGAGTATATCCTCGCAGGCAATTTCTCCCTATGCTGATCCTTGTGTTGGTCCTCCTGCCGCTCGCCACCGCATCGCTTATCCTGGGAGTCCGGTGGCTGCGACCCGGATTTACCCACCACTGGCTGCTCGCTGCACTGAGCAGCCTATTTATCTGGATCCTGGCATGGTCCATCCGCCCGACTTCACCGCTGAATCTACCATTAGCGGATTGGCAGCCGAGCATCTTCCTGCCAGCCTCACCTGTACTGCTGCTTGACTCAAAATCCTGGCCCTTCATCATCGCCCTGACAACCCTGATTCTCGCAGTAATCGTCACCGATGTTGCGCGCCCGGTTACGAGTCGCTCATCGAGCTACTGGTACGATCTGATCGCCTATTTATTATTGACAGCGTTTTCGATGCTTGCCACACTTTCCGGTAATTTGCTCACCACGCTGCTTTCCTGGACCTTACTGGCAGGCCTTGAGCTTATCCTACGGTTGAGCAAAATCCAGGAGAGCCTGCATAATCGATCCGTGGTGCTGGCGCTATCGCTGCGCTTTGCGAGCATCGGTTGTGTAGTTTATGCCGGGATGATCGCCAATGCCGCCGATTTGCCGCTATCCTTCACTACGATTGCACCACAAATCAGCGCAATCCTGCTGCTCGCCGCCGGGATAAACCTTGGCGTCTTGCCGACCCATAAACCGGTCCCCCAAGATGATCCGAAAAGCACCGGTCTGCTCGTCTTACTCAGGCTGGCTCCCTGTGCGCCAGCATTGGTCTTGTTGTCTCGCGCAGGAATGGCCGGAGCACCCGCTGATCTGGACGGTTTCTTCTTGCTGCTGACGGGCATCACGCTAATCTGTGGTGGTCTTGCCTGGGCCGGTATATCCGCGCCTCAGAACGGGATTTCCTACTGGGTCATCTGCCTGGCAGCTTTGGCGCTGGCGTCAGCCGTGGTTGGCCAATCCACTGCCAGTCTTGCCTGGGGCGTCGCAACCCTTTTCGCTGGAGGTGTATTCTGCCTGTCGACCTCTCGTCTGCGCGGGCTGAGTGTGATTTTATTCCTCGGCCTGGTCAGCATTTCTGCGCTGCCTTTCAGCCCCACCTGGGAAGGCGCAGGTCTGTATGCCTTGCCTTTTAAGCCCGTGCTGGTAATTTTTATCATCGGTCAGGGGCTGTTCCTGGCAGGCACTTTGCGACATGTCCTCCGGCTTCCCTCCGCCCTGATTGGAGCCGAGCGATGGCTGGCTGTCCTTTACTCCTCGGGCTTATTACTGCTGTTAATCTCACATTATACGGTCGCCTGGTTTTCGCTCGCTGATACCGGAGGCGTTGGACAAGATCAAATGGACTGGATTTCGACAGGTATCAGTATGGTCGCGGTAGGATTGGCAGCCGTAGCCATGCCGCTCTTCAGTTCCCGCCCAAGAACCAAGCCAGGTTTCCTTAACACCCTGAAAACCTTCCTGGAAATGGACTGGCTGTACCGCCTTCTTGCCAACCTCTTCCGGTCCATCGAACATATGGTTATCATGATCAATATGATTCTTGAAGGCCGCGCCGGGATCTTATGGACGCTATTAGGCCTGGCGCTGCTGATTTCTTTGTTCGTCAGCCTGGGCCCCGGAGGCTAATCGATGAGTCTTGAGTTGATGGCCTTTTTTGGGGCTATTCTGGTAACAATCACTGCCTGCCTCATGTTAATCATCGATGACTGGCGCCTCAACGTCAGCCTGCTGGCAATCCAGTACGTCGGGGTTTTTGCTTTGATCCTGCAGGTATGGCCGTTAGCGATGAGCATCAGCCATATGGTAGCCGGTTGGATCGCCGGGGCTGTGCTGGGTATGGCCATTTTGAGCCTACCCCAACCGGTCGGTGAGATAAAAGATATCGAGCAATCCGAACCATCGACCGGCAGGCTTGCACGCAGATTGCGTCTGGGTTCAGACCGCGCTCCCAATGTAATATTTCTACTCATTTCCATCTTTCTGGTTGCCCTGGCGGTTTTTTCTCAAACACCCCGCGTTTCGGGTTGGATTCCCGGCCTCAGCCTGACCCAGACCTGGGGTGGTCTGATATTAATCGGGATCGCATTGCTTCACCTGGGTTTTTATTCTCAAGCCTTACGCGTCACCATTGGTCTGCTATCCCTGTTTTCTGGCTTTCTAATTTTGTATTCTGCGATCAATATCACCACACTCGCAGCAGCGCTTTCAGCCACCATCGCTCTTGGGCTTGCGCTGTCAGGCGCCTATCTGACATTGGCGCCTTCTATGGAGCCAGGCTAATGAGCGCGTTTACTCTGTGGGTATTAATTCCCGGGGTGCTCGCTTTATCAATTTATTCTTTGCGACGGTGGGAAAAAACCATTCATTTCACGGGCATCATCTTCGCTCTTCTGCTTGCCTGGCTGGCCTGGCAATTGCCCATCGGAGAGCCAATCTCGTTGCGACTTTGGTCAGGCTTTCCTATCTATACCATTGAGCCAGCTCAGTCCATCTATGGCAACCGTTTTATTTTTAACAACTCAACACAGCCGGTAATTATCTTGCTCTATGTCTGTGCAGCATTCTGGATTGGTGGCGCCATCCCAGCCCGCACCCACCGCCTGTTTACTCCGCTATGCCTGATGATAACCGCCTTGCTGACCGCGGCTTTGGCTGCCGATGCTGTCTCATCGTCGGCCATGCTGTTGGCGCTGGCAAGCATGGTGAGTGTGCCACTGCTGTCGGCACCTGGCAGACCCGCAGCAAGAGGAGTGACCCGTTTTTTGATCTTTCAGCTCGCCGGGGTGTGTTTAATCCTGCTTGCGGATGCCTTGTTCTCAATTGCGACGAGACCAGGTGGTGAAGGACAATCCGACTTGGTTCCATCCATACTGAGCCTCGCGCTCGGGTTTGCTATGATCCTGGCAGTAACCCCCTTTCATACGTGGCTGCCGATGCTGGCGGAGGAGGTAAACCCATATCCTGCAGGATTTATCTTCTTCCTCTTACCAAATACTGTAGGGTTGATCGCATTGGAGGTGTTGTCTCGCTATTCACTGGTCGGCCTACCACCGAGCACCTTCACAGCCGTACAATACGCCGGGGTTTTAATGACCCTGGCGGGAGGTTTTGGGGCGGCTTTCGATCGTCACCTTGGACGCCTGCTCGGTTTTGCAGCCGTGACCCAAATTGGTATGACCCTGTTGGCAATCAGCCTGAACGACCAACCCGTTCGTACCACCGAACAAATCGGGATCTATTTCTCGCTGCTTGCCCCGCAGGCGATTGGACTGGCCATATGGAGCCTGGCTTTGTCTATATTCAAACATTATCATCCCGAGCTGAGCTTCTCCGCCATACGCGGGGCCGCCTATCGCCTACCCATCGCTGGGCTGACGATGGTGATGGCGAATTTCTCGCTGGCTGGGTTGCCGTTGTTGGCCAGCTTTCCAGTGAATGTTGCCTTATGGTCGACCCTTAGCCAACGCTCGCTCACGATCGCCTGGCTGTCTCTGGTGGGATGTAGCGGGGTGCTAATCGCCGGATTGCGCAGCCTGTCAGCTCTGGTTACCTCACCCGATGAGGCGCACTGGCATATCAGTGAGACCAGGGTTCAGGTAGTTCTCCTCCTGGCTGGGGCGGGATTACTACTTTTTACCGGGCTCTTCCCTCAGTTATATATGCCGCAACTGACGAATTTAGCAATCATTTTTACCAGCCCCTCCCCTTGAACAGTGGTAAGATATGTGCTACGATTCTAATCTTAACCAGGAGAGCCATTCCAATGGAACTGGAACAAATCGCCAAACAAGTCGATTGGCTGGACGAAGAGAGACGAAAAGATAAGCTAAAGATTGGCTCTGTCGAGGAGCGCCTGACCGCTGTGGAAGGGAATGTGGTGCCTCTGGCTGCCCAGATTAGAGATCTGGAAAGCAAAGTTGCTCGGCTGGCTGCCTTTGAATCTCGGTTTGACGTGAACGATGAATCAGTCCTTCAGGCGCGCCTGGAATCAAAACAGCAGTTTGAAAGCCTGGATAAGCAGGTCAAAAAACGCGAAGAAGAGGCAGAAAAACTTCACCGCGCCGAAATTCGAGCTGTAGAAACATCGGTCAATGATATTCGCAAAGAGGTCGAGCAGCTACCAGAGATCAAACGCACGCTCAAGTTACGAGTCGACGAAGAAAGCCGATTAGCCCGGCTGATCGATGAAGTCCGAAACCGGATCGAAACTTTGCGCCGAAGCGAGGAAGAGTACACTCGCAATATCCGTTTGCTGGACGACGGGCGTCGGCAAGATTCAAAACGTTTGACCGACTTGAATGGTGAGGTGGCTGCGATTCGAAAACGCGTGGACGATCAGATCGGTCGGGTGGAATTGTCTGCCAACTCATTGAAAAAACTCGAGATCCGGTTGAATGAGCTCGCTACAGTCGAAACCGAACGCCGTGAAGCTGTTTCCAGCTTCCTGGATAACCAGACATTAAGGGAAGTCGAGCGTGAGCGGGTCTGGAAGGAATGGCAAGCGCGTTTCCAGGTCATCGAAAGTCAAACTAACGATATCGAAACCACCCTGCAAAACCTGGATGTAACCAACCGCTCTATCAAACGGTCACAGCAAACGGTAGAAGAAATCAGCCAAAAAGTCGAGCGGCGCATCAATGAGATAACCGAGATACAACGGCTGGCTGAAGAGCGCTTCCGCCAGGAATGGGCAACTTTCAAAGCGGATGACCAAAAACGGTGGACGAACTATACTCTGACCCTGGAAGAGCAGCGGAATGAAACCCAACGCCAGCATGAGAAGCTGGGTGAGAAAGTAACCCATATTGAGGACACGATCCAGGAAATCCAGGACTTGATGCAGCAGATGAATGAGCAAACCGAGAAACAATTACAATCGTTGCTGGCAATGACCCATGAATGGGTCACCAGCTTCGAGCGCAGCATTGGCCGGGCGCGCTAACCTCTTCCCTCTGTTGTTCCAAAAGCCAGGAAAAGTCCATGCGAGTCATCGGCACTGCGGGCCATGTTGATCATGGAAAATCCTCCCTGGTCGAAGCGTTAACCGGGATTCATCCTGACCGGCTGAAGGAAGAACGCGAACGCGAGATGACCATCGATCTTGGTTTTGCATGGACGACCTTGCCTGCAGGGAAAACCGGTCCAGAAGTAGAGATCGGCATTGTCGATGTACCGGGACACCGCGATTTCATAGAGAATATGCTGGCTGGAGTGGGCGGCATCGACGCCGCCCTTTTCGTTGTGGCTGCCGATGAAGGGGTTATGCCTCAAACTCGCGAGCACCTGGCGATTCTGGATATTTTACAGATCAACAGCGGGGTGGTAGCGTTGACCAAGATCGATATGGTTGGAGATGACCCAAAAAGTCGTGACGATTGGCTGGACCTGGTTGAAGACGACCTGAATATTGTGCTGAAAAACACGGTGCTAAGCAACGCGCCAATCGTGCGCGTCTCCGCACGCATGGGTTGGGGGATTTCCGAGCTGAAAACCGCCTTGAGCGATTGCCTGGCAGAGCGCCCACCGCGACCCAATCTTTACCGGCCGCGCCTGCCGATCGATCGCGTCTTCACCATCGCTGGTTTTGGTACGGTCGTTACGGGTACTCTCCTGGATGGACAATTACAGGTAGGCGATGAGGTAGAAATCTTGCCTACCGGGCTGCGAGGCCGGGTACGCGGTTTACAAACCCACAAACAGAAAGAACAGCTTGCCGTGCCTGGCAGCCGTACGGCTGCCAATATTTCTGGTGTTGCTCTCGATGAATTGAGACGCGGGCAGGTTGTGGCGCACCCGGGAAGTTATCAAAGCACTCAACGCCTGGACGTGCAATTCCGGTTATTGCCGGATGTAAGCCTGCCGATGAAGCACAACGCAGAAGTTAAATTCTACACCGGAGCTGCAGAAGTGGTCGCACGCGTGCGAGTGCTCGGGGTTGACGAGCTGGCTCCTGGCGAGACCGGCTGGCTTCAACTGGAGCTGGTCGAGCCGGTGGTAGCTGCACGCGGCGACCACTACATCCTGCGCAGGCCATCTCCGGGAGAGACCCTGGGAGGAGGCGTCGTTGTTGAGCCACACCCGAGAGGTCGGCACAAGCGTTTCGCTCCAGAGACCCTGGCAAGGCTGGAAGCTTTAGCCCAGGGCGCGCCTGCAGACGTGCTCCTGCAATCCTTGACGGCTGCCGAGGCGGCTTCTTACAAAGATTTAGCGGCAAGCTCCAATCTGGATGCACTCCAGGTGCAACTGGCGATCCAGGAAATTCTGCAAGCGGAACAGATGCTCGTCCTTGAAGGGGAGGCGAATGCACTCCGTCCAGATGACCTGGTAGTCAGCCGCAACTTTTGGGAGAAAATTTCTGGACGAATTATCCACGAAGTTGAGGCATACCATAAGGCGTTCCAATTACGTCGCGGCATCCCGCGAGAAGAGCTAAAAAGCCGTATCAAAGATCTCCTGCGCCCTTCGCCACGCCTGTTTAATGCTGCATTGCGCCGGTTAGTAAGCGATGGAAAATTGCAAGAGGCCGGACCTGTCGTCTTGCTTCCCGGCCATACCATTCGTTTCACCGCTCAACAGGAGAAATCCATCCAGCAATTGATGAGGCGCTTTGCCGCCTCCCCCTACTCACCGCCCACTCTAAAGGAATGCCAGCAAGAAGTTGGTGAGGACGTGATGGCCGCGTTGATCGACCTGGAGTTAGTCATCGCGGTTGCACCAGACGTCGTTTTCCGTAAGGAAGATTACGCTCGGATGGTCGATGATGTGCATTGGCTGATCCAGCAGAATGGCACTCTGACGGTCGCCCAGGCGCGTGACCATTTCAACACCAGCCGCCGCTACGTGCTGGCTTTTCTGGAGCATCTGGACGCAATCGGGATCACAACCCGCCAGGGTGATGAGCGCAAGCTCAAATCGCTCTAACTTTTATTACCCGGAAGGGGTTAGCTATGCGCAGCATGCCACAATTTACACGTGATCAACAGATAATCTTGGTCGTTGTGGTCGTCCTGACGTGTTTGATGGCTGCTTTAGTAGCTCTCCTGATAACGCTGCTGTTTTTGAAACAGTCTGGCCAGACCGACCAGCCCGCCTGGACCAACCAACCCACTCCGATCGCCGACTCCTCCTGGTCACAAATCCAGGCAAGCGGGCGCATCCTGGTTGGTACTTCGGCTGATTATCCTCCTTTTGAATACTACAATGACGACCTTCAATTAGACGGTTTCGATATTGCGCTGATGCGTGAGGTGGGTGAAAAGCTGGGCGTCCAGGTGGTATTTCAGGATATCATTTTTGACAGCCTCGGGAATTCGCTGAGCCTTGGTCAAATTGACGTCGCCATTTCCTCGATCACAGTCACCCCAGAACGGGGGGCTGTCTTCAGTTTTTCTGACGCCTATTTTGTGAGCGAAGAAGGTGTGTTGGCTAAGGCCGATTCTACGATCACAAGTATTACCTCATTCGATCAGCTTGCGGCCTGGAAAGTCGGCGTGCAAGCCGCTACGGTCTACCAAACCTGGATACAAACCAGCCTGGTGGACACCGGCAAGATGCCTGAGAGTAATCTGCTGGTATATCCGAAAGTCGATCAGGCGGTCAATGACCTGAAAGCCGGGAAAGCTGATCTGGTTGTCATGGACTATCTACCTGCGAATGAAATGGCCGCACAAGGCGGAGTAAAACTGGTCGGAAAGGGAAATTACCCGCAGCGCTTTGCCATCATGCTGAACCAACAGGAGAACGAGCTGCGCTCCCGGATCAATGATGCGCTGTTCCAGCTTCAAAACGAGGGTCGCATCGCGCAGCTTGCACAGACCTATTTAGATATCAATCCGGATGAAAACGCCACGCTACCCACCCCGTTGCCTACGTCGATACCGTTGCCGCCTCCCACAACAGCCCCTCTACCGCCGACCGCCACACCACCAGGATATTGCGTGGATGGGATGGTTTTTGTCGCCGATCTGACCTATCCGGACTATAACATGACCAGCTTCACGCTGATTCCTCCAAATACGCCGTTCCAAAAAGGCTGGCGGATCCGCAACACGGGTACTTGCACCTGGAACACGGGCTACGTCCTGCGTTTCGTCAACGGCAATCACCCGGAATCAGGTATGGGAGGTGCCCCAACCCCAATCTACGGTATCGTGCCGCCAGGTAGCGATTATGACATTTATGTGAATCTCATATCGCCTTCCACACCGGGAGTATATCAAGGCATCTGGGCGCTGACCAACCCGGCAGGAGTGGCGTTCGGACAGCGTATATGGGTTGCGATCCAGGTGCCTCAGACCGCTCCCGCCACATTGCCCGCTCAACTCACACCCACCTCACTCAGCGCTCCACTACTTATCTCTGTCTTCGAGATAAACCCAAGCTCGATCAATGAGGGTGCGTGCACGTATCTGAATTGGGAAGTATTGGGAGATGTCGATCAGATTAGAATCGTCCGTAATGGGAGGAGTATTTGGGATTCCGCACCGGCCAAATACGCGCTGACCGAATGTCCACCGGGTGTCTCTATTATTACCTATGAGCTACAGGCAGCTGGCCCAAGCGGAAGTGCTCGAGAAGTTCGTCAACTGATGATCTACCCTGCAGCGGTACCGTTATCGCCATAAGTCAGCGCACCAATAAAACCGGGCAGGGCGCATGAGCCACAACTTTCTGGCTCTGGCTGCCCAACAACAGGCCTGTCAGCCTGCCAAGGCCGCGCGTACCCATGATGACCAGGTCATTGTTACGCGCCTCGATCACTGCCAGGATTGCCTCAGCCGCCGGGCCTTCCAGGACATCGGTTTTCAGTTCGCCAGGGATTTCCCCAATTTCCTGTAAAGCGCCATCGATAACCTGCTGGGCAAGCGCAAAGCGCTCATCCAGCGCATGCTGTAAATTAGGCTCACCCAGATAGGTCGGGACCGGCTCGTAGACGGTTACCAGGCGCAATTCCGCCTGCATCTGACGAGCGAATTCGCCGGCGACGCGTGCCGCTTTCAAAGCATGCTCCGACCCATCCACAGCTACCAGTATGTTTTTATACATTACACGCCTCCATTTTCCTTTCTATCGGAAACATCCTTTCCTTCCAACCACAGGACGACCTATATCTGAATTTTACTATTATTAACCAAAATAGGACATCATTTATCCGTAGAACACCTGGCTCAAATTTGCCCTGGAGGACCTCGATTACACTTTTCGCTGAGCCAGATAATCGCTGTATCCGCCCAAATACTCCGTCAAATACCCATCTTTCAACTCAAGCAGGCGCTGTACCGTGCGGTCCAGAAAGTAGCGGTCATGCGAAATCACAAAGACCGAGCCAACAAACTCAGCTAACGCATCCTCCAACACCTCAGCGGAGGCGATGTCTAGATTATTGGTTGGCTCGTCCAGAAGCAAAAAATTGGCGCCCGAAAGCACCAGTAAGGCCAATTGCAGGCGACTGCGCTCGCCGCCGGAAAGGTCGCCCACCTTCTGCGTCACTTGTTGGTAAGTGAAGAGATAGCGAAGAAGGAAAGCCACTGCGTTTGACTCGCTCATCGGGCTGGCGCGACGCACGGTTTCGATCAGGGTCTGGTTGAAATCAAGCGTTTCGTGGTCTTGGGCATAATAACCCGGCTTGACGCTGGGCCCAAGGATAATCTCGCCCGCATCGGGCGCTTCCATACCCAGCAATAGTCGAAAGAGAGCCGATTTGCCCGTTCCATTCGGTCCAATCAAGCCAACACGCTCACCATGGCGGATGAGCAAATCTACCCCTATTAGTGGTTGGACCTCCCCAAAAGCCTTTTTCACTGCCATTAGCTCCAGGACTTTATTGGAGCCACGCCAGCCATTCAGCTCAAGCGCCATCCGTCGCCTCTCCAGGACCGGCCGGTCGATTCGATCGATACGTTGAATTCGTTTCTCGATCGTCTTGGCGCGTTGAGCAAATTTCTCATTATCATAGACCTGGCCCCAGATGGCATAACGCTTTTGCATGGCCTCCAGGCGGGCAATCTCCCGCTGCTGGATCCGAATAACT
>MGNS01000026.1:7367-10704 GCA_001795165.1 Chloroflexi bacterium RBG_16_57_11 | reverse complement strand
ACAACGAAGCTGGAATAATCGCCGGCGAAGGTGATCAGGCCTCCGTCCTCCAGCTCGGTGATGTGCGTGACCACCGCGTCCAGCAAATAGCGATCATGCGAGACAATCACCACTGCGCCTGGATAACTTTGTATCAGCTGCTCAAGGAAGACTTTAGCCTGTAGATCAAGGTGGTTATCCGGCTCGTCCAACAGCAACACCGAGGGCTGGAGCAGGAGCAGGCGCGCCAGGCCAAGCAGTTTCTTCTGCCCGCCGCTTAATACCTCCACTGGCTTATAAAAGTCCTCGGTTGCCAGTCCAAGTCCAAGGAGCAGCTCCTTTACCCGGTCGGGATATGCATCACCGCCAAGAGCATCATACTCATCCAGAAGAGCTTGCTGGGCATCCAGGGCGCGGGATAGAGCCTTGGGGTCGTCGTAGACCTGTGCATCCCCAAAGCTGGCCTCGACATTCTCCAAATCGGCTTTAACCTGCCAGTGGCGCGGATTGCCATCCAGCGCAGCCTGCCAGACTTGCTGGTCC
Organism: Chloroflexi bacterium RBG_16_57_11; assembly: GCA_001795165.1. GTDB lineage: Bacteria > Chloroflexota > Anaerolineae > Anaerolineales > UBA4823 > RBG-16-57-11. The sequence continues at coordinate 10,182 of MGNS01000026.1, read as the reverse complement.
GGTTCAAGGTCGACCTGTTGCGCCAGATAGCCAATCGATACACCTTTAGCTTTTATGACGCTCCCCCCCTTCTCAGGGGTGTATTCTCCAACGATCAGTTTGAGCAGGGAAGATTTCCCCGCTCCATTGGGTCCAATCAGTCCAATTTTTTGGTCGTGCTGGATATCCCAAAACAAGTTATCGAAGATATGGTGGGCGCCAAGCACCAGGCTGGCATTGGAAAGGCTGATGAAGATCATGTTGCAAGCTCCGAATACAAGTTAAACAAAAACCGCAGGTGGCGCCTGCGGTTTGGAAATGTGTTTAGATAAAGATCCGATAAAACATTTACCACCGATCAACAGGCGCGATTCGAGGAGGTGCGATCGAGGTAAAGCCACGCACGCCGATAAACAAGGCTGACTGCCGGGGGTGGAAAATGTAGATCATAGTTGGCGGATTATACCATATCTCCTGCCTGCAAATGGATTGAGGAAACGAGCAAACTCCCATACCATAAAATGACACGAATGACAACTGTAATAATAAAAATGTGACACTCGTCACTAATGTCTGTTATGACTCAGGTATAGAATCAGAGCGATTTTACAAATCCACTTATTCAAAAATATGCATAAGTACACATATGACCATGACACTCGCAGACAACCTTTCCCAAGAAGTCCACCAGCTGCACGCCGGGCTTTGTTCGGCGCTGGCCGATCCGTGGCGCATCCTGCTGCTGTACACATTGAACGAAAGCCCATGCACAGTGAATGACATCGCCGCCAAGCTAGGGATGAGCCAGCCAACCACCTCCCGCCATCTGAAAATCCTGCGTGAGCAGGGCCTGGTGCGCGCCACGCGTCAGGGGGCCAATGTCGAGTATTCACTGGTGGATCATCGCTTGATCGAAGCGCTTGACCTGCTGCGCGAAGTGTTGCGCGATCGGCTGCAACACAACGCCCGGCTGCTGGAAAATGCTGAAGAACGATCGAATTAACGCTTCACAGGATAACTTCTTAAGCCATCCTCATTGAGGGTAAGTCCATCATGAAAACAAAGTTCAACCCGCGCAATTTCCTTTGGATAGGCGGCTTGCTGCTCATCCTGGCCACCATTGCTGTACCCATCTTATTGGTGCTGCCGCGTTCAGTGCAGGCGGAGGACCCGTGGGTTTATATGCCTCAAGACGTCCCACACACCGAGCACACCAGCCTGATGAAAGGGCCGTATAGCAACGGTCAAGAGGTCACGCAGGCTTGCCTGGAATGCCACCCCGATTCTGCCGACCAGGTGATGCATACCACCCACTGGACCTGGGAAAGCCAGCCATTCGATGTGCCCTGGCGAGATGAGCCTGCCACGATCGGCAAGGCGAACCAGATCAATAACTTCTGTATTGGCACGCAGGGAAACGAAACCAAGTGCATGAGCTGCCACGCCGGATATGGGTGGAGCAATGAGGACTTTGATTTTAGCAACTCGGAAAACGTGGATTGTCTGGCCTGCCATGCAGAGGCAGCCAAATATAACAAGGGCGATTATGGACTCCCAACAGAAGGCACCGACCTGGTAGCAGCAGCGCAATCGGTCCACCTGCCCAACCGCGAAAACTGTGGTAAGTGTCACTTCAATGGTGGCGGCGGCAACAACGTCAAGCATGGCGACCTGGACGAGAGCCTGTACTTCCCCCAGGACACCCAGGATGTGCACATGGGCGAGCTCGATTTCGTGTGCACCGATTGCCACCAGACGAGCGATCACGCGATCAAAGGCCGATTGCTGGCGGATAATTACACCATCGACCCCCAAGAGCAGGTTGCCTGTACCGATTGCCACCAGGGCGTCATCCATGAGGATGAGCGGATCAACATCCACACCAGCTCGGTCGCCTGCCAGACCTGCCACATCCCGGATATGGCCACCAAGAACCCGACCAAAATGACCTGGGATTGGTCCACCGCCGGTCAGGACCAGCCTGAGGATCACTACACTTATTTGAAAATCAAAGGCAACTTCACCTATGAAGAAAATGTTGAGCCGACGTACCAATGGTTCAACGGGGACAACACCTACCGTTATCTATTGGGAGACAAGATCGACCCGGCACAACCAACGCTGATCAACCACCCGGCGGGCGATATCAACGACCCCATCGCCAAGATCTTCCCCTTCAAAATCCATGTGGCCAAACAGCCATACGACACGGTGTTCAACTATTTGTTGCAGCCGCGCACCGGAGGCGGCGGGGATGGCGGCGGCGGTTTCTGGGAGACCTTCGATTGGCCCTCCGCCCTGGAGCTGGGCGCACAGGACACCGGGATGGAGTTCTCCGGCCAGTATGGCTTTGCCGAGACCTGGATGTACTGGCCGACCACCCATATGGTCCAGCCGAAGGAGAACGCGCTGCAATGCGACGAATGCCACAGCTCAGATGGCCGCCTGGACTGGAAAGCCCTGGGTTACCCCGGCGACCCGATCGAATGGGGCGGACGGTCGCTGACTGGAACGCCGACATCCACACCATAGGATCACATCGAGAGAATTATTATGAGCGGCATCCATTCACTCTTCGAGAGGAATATAAAGTCAAAGCCGGCACGGCTGGCGCTGGCAGGATTATTACTGGCGATGATCGCCTGGGGCAGCTACACGGTATGGGCCAAGCCTGAAGCCCGGCCTGCGGCGCAAACTTCACCGCTGCACCCCACCTTCGTCTTGCTGGATAAGAACGGCCAGAACGTCCTGGACAGCGGCCAACCGGTCTCAACCATTCAGACCTGCGGCGCCTGTCACGATACTACCTTTATCGAATCGCATTCCTTCCACTCCG
>MGNS01000026.1:5863-7354 GCA_001795165.1 Chloroflexi bacterium RBG_16_57_11 | reverse complement strand
GGACTTCACCGCCGCAGGACAAACCACCTCCGGCAAGCCGTGGGATGCCTCGAGTGGCCTGTTTGGCAAATTCGATCCGCTCACCTATCGGTATCTCTCCCAGGCCGGTGACGAGCGACTGGATATGTCAACCGCCGAATGGCTAATGGTGAACGGGAGACGCATCGCAGGCGGTGGGCCGGCGGTCACGTCACGCCATGGCCAGCCCCTGGCCAGTCTGGCGCCTGACGCAGAGAACCCGGAAGCCAGCCTGCTAGATCCGGTAACCGGCCAGGTTGAACCCTGGGATTGGACCGCATCGGGCGTGCTGGAGATGAACTGCTTGCTGTGTCATAGCGCCAACCCGAATAACGAAGCCCGCATTTCCGAAATCCAGTCGGGTAATTTTAGCGAAGCAACTACGGCTACCCTGCTGGGCAGCGGGATCGTGGTCAAGAGCGCCGACGGCTGGAGCTATAACCGGGAAGCATTTGAGGAGAATGGTGAGCTAAAGCAAGATTTCGTCCAGATCCAGGATCCGACCAACGACAATTGCGCACAATGCCACGGCGAGGTGCACACCGATCGCGAAGACCCGCTCACCCTGGCGGCCTGCGACACAACCCAGATCCAGACGGCAACCACCGGTCAGGTGATCTCCTCGCAGCGCATCAGCGAATCGGGTCTGAATTTGGTGGATAAGGACAGCCTGTCACGCTCCTGGGACATCCATGCCGAGCGAGCCCTCAAGTGCACCGATTGCCATTACGCGCTAAATAACCCGGTGCATAACCAGGAGGCTGTTGGGGACAACCCGGAACACCTGGTGTACGACCCCCGGCGCCTGGAAATCGGTGAATATCTCAAGAATCCTGATCACAACTTCGCCCGTGGACAGAGCGCCCAGTTCACTGTAGCGCCGGAATACAAAGGGACCATGCGCCGCTGCGACTCCTGCCACGAAGCGCAGAAAACTCACGCCGACTGGCTGCCCTACGCCGAGCGACATATGGAAGTGGTGGCTTGCGAGACCTGCCATATCCCGCAGATATACGCCCCGGCGATCCAGTCCTATGACTGGACGGTGCTCAAAGCCGATGGGACGCCGCTTTCCACCTGCCGTGGCATTGAAGGCCAGGACACGGTGAACGATTTGGTGACCGGCTTCAAGCCGGTGCTGATGCAGCGCACCAATGTGGGTGGCGACACATTGCTGGCACCCTACAACCTGATCACCAGCTGGTTTTGGATTTACGATGACGCCAATGGCAACACCCGGCCGGTCCGCCTGACCGATCTGGAGGCAGCCTACTTCGATAGCGGGAGTTATGCGCCAGAGATCCTGGCTGCCTTTGACACTAATGAGGACGGCCACCTGAACGATAGTGAGCTCAAGCTGGACACCGACGCCAAGCAGGCTGTGATCGTGGGTCGCCTGGAGGCGCTCGGGATGCAGAACCCGCGCATCTACGGACAGGTGCAGCCGTACAGCATCAACCACAATGTCACGCG
>MGNS01000026.1:1027-5832 GCA_001795165.1 Chloroflexi bacterium RBG_16_57_11 | reverse complement strand
TGCCATAACGACCCATCGATGTCAGCGCGCCGATCGAGATGGCCACTTACACACCTGGCGGTGTGTCGCCAATGTTCGTCCAGGACACTAATGTCGCCGCCAGCGGCGAAATCACCAGCCAGGCTGGCGCGCTGTATTACCAGCCGGCTGCCGAAAAGGACGGCGTGTACATCTTCGGACACAACCGCGTTTCGTGGGTGGACTGGGTTGGGGCTCTGTTTTTCGTGGGCGTGCTGCTGGGCGTCACCGGGCATGCTGTCCTGCGCGTGATTTCCGGACTGCGGCGACCAAAGCAACTGGGACAGGTCGAAGAAGTCTATATGTACGATGCCTACGAGCGTTTCTGGCACTGGCTGCAGACCATCACCATCGTCATCCTGCTTTTCACCGGGTTGATCATCCATCGCCCGGACATGTTTGGCGCATTCTCGTTCCGTTATATGGTGACGATCCATAATGTCCTGGCGTTCATCCTGGTGGTCAACGCGGCGCTTTCTCTGTTCTGGCACCTGGTGAGCGGCGAAATCCGCCAGTATATCCCACGACCCTACGGCTTCTTTGACAACGCCATCGTACAGGCCAAGTACTACTTGCAGGGCATCTTCAAGGGCAATGCACACCCCTTCGAGAAGACCAAGGCCAAGAAGCTGAACCCGCTGCAGCAGGTGACCTACTTCGGGCTACTGAACGTGCTGTTGCCGTTGCAGATCATCACCGGGGCTCTGATGTGGGGCGTCCAGCAATGGTCGTCGGTGGTCGGGCTTTTCGGCGGCCTGCCCTTCCTGGCGCCGTTCCACAGCCTGGTGGCCTGGCTGTTTGCATCCTTCATCGTCGCCCACGTTTACCTGACCACCACCGGCGTTACCGTATTCGACGACATACGGGCTATGGTCACGGGCTGGGAGAAGGTGGAAATCCACGACGAGGGCGAGCCTGTAGAAGCTGGCGAGCCATCGGCTGAAGAACCAATGATGAGACCGATCCCTGGTGAGTCTCAGGCATAAGGTCGGTCTACGGGTATCATCTTAGGAGGCGGAATATGACTGCTGCAACGAATACCGTGAGCAAACCCAAAGGACGCAACTGGCGAGCCACCCTGTTCGAGCGGCCCAAGAAGGATTACTGGCACCCATACCTGGGGGGCCTGTTGCTGGGGCTGGTGTTGTTCGCTTCTTTTTTCCTGACCGGAAACGGTCTTGGCGCATCCGGCGGGCTGAATCGGCTGGTAGTTTACGTCGAAGATCTTGTTGCGCCGGCGCACATCGATCGTGTGCCTTATCTGCTCAAGATGGCGGGCGGCGATAAGAACCCGTTGGATGACTGGATCATCCCGATGATCTTCGGCACGCTGGTGGGCGGGTTCGTCTCCGGCTGGCGCAACGGGCGTCTACAGGTGGAGACCAATAAAGGCCCCAACATCACCAAACGCACGCGCTGGGTCACGGCCTTCATCGGCGGAGCGATTATGGGCTATGGTGCGCGCATGGCGCGCGGCTGCACCTCCGGTCAGGCGCTTTCCGGCGGGGCAGTGCTATCTTTGGGCTCATGGGTGTTTATGTTCAGCGTCTTTGCCGGCGCCTACGCCCTGGCCTATTTCGTGCGCAAGCTGTGGCTATAAACGGAGGCTGACATGCCATTTCCTCTACCCCTTGAAACGCTGGTTGGCAAGCCGCTGATGTACGCGGTCTTTGCCTTGATCGGATTCGGCTTTGGCTTCGTATTGGAAAGCTCCGGCTTCGGCAATTCCAAAAAGCTGGCGGCGCAGTTCTACTTCAGCGAAATGACCGTGCTCAAGGTTATGTTCGGCGCCATTGTCACCGCCATGGTACTGATCTTCACCACGGTCGGGCTGGGTGTGCTGGATTTCAACCAGCTGTGGGTCAACCCCACCTATCTATGGTCAGGCATCGTGGGCGGGCTCATCATGGGCGTCGGGTTCATCGTCGGCGGGTTCTGCCCCGGCACCTCGCTGGTGGCAATGGCGACTCGTAAGATCGACGGGTTGTTCTTCGTGCTGGGTGGGCTGTTCGGCATCTTCCTGTTCGGTGAGACCGAGCGCTTCTACGATCTGTGGTGGAACTTCGCCGGCTACATGGGTCGGATCACCATTCCGGAATGGCTGGGGCTGCCCTACGGTGTGGTCGTTGTCGGGATTGTGCTGATGGCGCTGTTCATGTTTTGGGGATCCGAGCAGCTCGAGCATATTTTCGGCGGGCGCGACTTGAAGAAAGAGCCGCGCTGGCGCTACGCAGGAGCGGCAGGGTTGCTGGTGGTTGCTTTCGGCGTGCTATTGATCGGCGATGCCACCACGGCGGACAAATACGCCCGCATTGCTACGGCCAAAGAGCTGCAGCTTACCAATCGCGAGGTGCAGATCTCCCCCGGTGAGCTTTTGTCCACCATCGGCAACGATACGCTCAAGACGATCATCCTGGACGTACGCCCGGAGAACGAGTACAACCTGTTCCACCTCCACGGCTCGCAGAACATTTCCCTGGATGATCTCCAGACTTACATCCCCGAAATCCACGCCCAACAGGCGCTCAATACGATTTTCGTGGTGGTGAGCAATGACGAAAAGGCTGCCACACAGGCGTGGAAAACTCTGGTTGCCGAGAGCGTACCCAACGCGTATATCCTGGAAGGCGGGATCAACAACTGGATCACCACCTTTGGCGAAAACGAGCAGAACATCGTCTACGCACCTGACGCCAGCGGTGAGGATTCCCTGAAATTTACCTTCCCGGCCGCCCTGGGCGACCGCTATGAGTGCGCCAACCCCAGCCCGCATGAATGGGAGCTGGAATTCACACCCAAAATCAAGCTACAGATCAAGCGCGATAAGAGCGGTGGCGGCTGCGGGTAGACTATTCGATCGTGCTATCAAAAAGCCCCCGACGATTTGTGCCGGGGGCTTTTTGTTTGCTACTTGGCACGTACGATGGAAATGAGAAATGCCCTGCGAACCATCCGTGTAGGAATATTATCACCATACATCATTTGATGAAGTGGGGTAGTGTATAATCGATAGAGGAGGCTCGGCATGCTGACAGAATATATCCATCTAGCGATGCGACTCGCAAAATATGAAATCCTTGAAGACAGCACCTTTTATGGCGAAATCCCCGGCTTCCAGGGCGTCTGGGCTAATGCGGCGTTGTTGGAAGATTGCCGCGAAGGACTGCGCCAGGCGCTGGAAGATTGGATCGTGCTTGGCTTACGCATGGGACACGATTTACCCGTAGTAGAAAACATCCAACTCTTCCCAGGCTGAGGCAATTAATGCCGGTGTTTGGCCCAATTTCAAGGACGGATTTAATCCGCGCTCTCAAACAGCTAGGCTTCGACGGCCCATTTACCGGTGGAAAACACGAGTTTTTGGTCCGAGGTCAATTGCGTCTGACGCTTCCTAATCCTCATCAGAAAGAGATCGGTAAAGCATTACTTGCTCGAATATTAAAGCAAGCTTCGATCAGTCGTGAAGACTGGGAGAAATTATAAATATTGCCCATTCCGGCTATGCTGCCAAACGCGGTCCAGTTGAAATCTGAGCGCCCCCGGGAAAAACCTCCGGGGGTGCTGCGTTTCTATGAATGACAGATCAATATAGGATGTTTTTCAACTATCCCAGCTTAGAATAAAGCCTTCAGGAAAGGGGTCATCGTCATTCAACACAAACTGGTGGAAGCCTGTCAAGAACGCCCGCCCACGCAGGCGGGGGGTGATGGCCGGGTAAGGCAGCGCTGCAAAGGCCGGCCCGGCTTCTGAGACCACCTGGGCGGTGAATTGTGTGCCCAAGATGCCCTGGCTGGTGAACGGCTCGCCGATGTTGATCTGGCCACGTGCATAGCGCACCGCCAGCTCGGCGCAGGTGCCCGTGCCACACGGCGAGCGGTCGATCATGCGATCTCCAAGGATTACCACGTTCCGGCTGCTCAAGGCATCTAACGGTTCCAGGAAACGGACGTCGGTGATATAGTCGATCTGCGGGTAAAGCGGGTGCTGAACAGGGTATTGCCGGTTGGCTGCGGCCAGGATGCGCATCCCCAGGTCCGCCAGGCGGTTGAGGTTGGCCGGATGCAGCTCGATATCGGCCTGGTTTGACTGGACCAGGACAAAATAGTTACCACCGAAGGCGATATCTACAAATAGCTGCGCACCATCCTCTAGAAGTAGCCCGGCGTCCAACCGATCCGCGAATGAAGGCACGTTGTCGAATTCGACCGAAAGCACCCGCCCACCCTGGATCTCTGCCCGGGTAGAGATCAACCCGACTGGAGTATCGAGAACCAGACTGGGACCTTCAAGCATACCGGTCTCCAGCAGGCTGGTCACGACCCCGATCAACCCATGGCCGCACATCGGCTCGTAATCGCTATTATTCATGAACAGGACCCCCTGGTCAGCTCGTGGATCGCAAGCCGGGGTGAGCAACGCCCCATACAGGTCTTTGTGACCGCGCGGCTCGCGTAACAGAAGCCGCGGCGCCCACGGCACGCGCAGGCGGGCCTCGACCAGCTTCTCCGCCATGCTGTCGCTATGCAGCGGGGGCAGCCCGCTGATCACCAGGCGGGTTCCTTCACCGCCAGTATGCGAGTCAATGGTGTGGATCTCTATCATAGGTCAGCCAGGCAACACTCTGTAAAGCAGGCCAAATTCGGCTTCGGTGATGTAGAGCGCCGGCTCTGATGTCTGGTAGGCTACGCTGGTCGGGCGGCGGCCGCGTGGCAGGTGGAAGGTCCGCAATAGCTCACCCTGCGGGCTGATCTGCAATACCTTGCCGCCGCCGTAATGGGCGATGTACA
>MGNS01000026.1:627-918 GCA_001795165.1 Chloroflexi bacterium RBG_16_57_11 | reverse complement strand
GCCGAGCGCAAAGCATAAGGTACGGTTGCGGCGATGTTCGTTGACATACAGGATGCGCCCATCCAGAGCGAGAGCGATGCCGTTGGGGAAATGAAGCAGGGAAGAAAGGCGGCGAACCCGGGCCGCGCCGGGGGCCAGATAATAAACAGCCCCTGCCGCCCGCCCACTGCGCCAATCGTCTTCATAATCGCCGCTGTCGGTGAAATACACTCCACCCCGGTCGTCGCACACCAGGTCACACGGACCTTTGAAGGGCTCACCCTGGTAGTCAGCCCACTCGGCGACCAGCTC
>MGNS01000026.1:322-549 GCA_001795165.1 Chloroflexi bacterium RBG_16_57_11 | reverse complement strand
TCCGCTTGGCCCACCGCCGGGGATTTCGAAGCAGGTCTGGAGGCGACCATCCTTCAGCCTGAGCACGCGATCGGCGGTCCAATCCACCAGGTACAGGCAGCCATCGCGCTCGGACCAGTATGGCGACTCCGGGAATTGCATGCCTTCAGCGACGATTTCCATCCCTTCGCTCACAGCTTTACCTCAGTCAATAATCGCCCTCACGCCCAGCACAGCCAGCTGCATGT
>MGNS01000026.1:0-141 GCA_001795165.1 Chloroflexi bacterium RBG_16_57_11 | reverse complement strand
GTCCAGGCTTTGTTGGCCGCGATCTGGATGGATGGCAGGCGGGCGCTATCCATGCGCAGCAGCGCGATCAGCTCACCGTGGGCGTCGGCGACGGCGATCACCGCGGCTTTACCCTGCTTCATTAGCTCAGACTGGATGGCC
>MGNS01000025.1:764-7749 GCA_001795165.1 Chloroflexi bacterium RBG_16_57_11 | reverse complement strand
GGATGACGCAATGGACGCGCTGGGTTACGCGCTGTTACACCCTATTCCAGAACTTCGCGCTGATGAAATTGAATCTGCTGCGACCGTCAGAACTGAAGCCAAAACGACGCCGTTGCCGCCACGAGTGAAGGCGTTTTGGGAAAGGTTCCACACGGAGCAGCGTGAAGCCAAGGCATTGGAAGACTTGGAGGACGCACCAACGATGTTTTCTGTTGAGGGCGACTTGTTTGATGAATAAGAGGGCATATGCTTTGTAAATATGAGAGTTGTCCCTTAAATGCAGCGTTTCAGCATGAAGGTTATGTCGGATATTGCACTGCTCCAAATATAGTGACCATAGACCAGAATGGACAGTGCGCTGTGTTAGAGAAATTGCTTAAGTGGTTTAATGCTGAATAGGAGGGCGCGATGAAGTGTTCTCGTTGTGGCTCAACACTAACACGCTTTGGTAAGTGTGCAACGTGTAGCGCGAAGCCGAGGCCGGTTCGCTAAGAAGGCTGCCCACAGCCTTAGGACCTCTGGAGGCAAGTGCACTGCCTGTGAAGGAGGACTTAAATGTGGGCCTTGGGCGGCTAGCTCCAACGGGAGAGCGGCTGGCTTGCACCCAGCAGGTTCAGGGTTCGAATCCCTGGCTGTCCACCAATCGCGGGAGGCTAGGGCAGGTGCTCTGATTGGCCCCATAAGCCAATAACCGTGGTTCAAGTCCACGTCCCGCAACCAGTGATAACTTTTCGCGCATCGTGATAACTTTTCACAAGGTTAACACAAGGCCATAGACGAATGGCCAAGTCACCTGGCTTTCACCCAGGAGATTGAGGGTTCGAATCCCTCTGGCCTTACCATGCCGGGTTAGCTCAGTAGGAAGAGCAGCTTCTTTGTAAGTAGCAGGCGCGGGGTTCGAATCCTCGACTCGGCTCCATTTGCTGCCGGGCTCAGGCGGCTTGGGTGCTACAGCGGAACGGCAGAGCCGTCAGACCGGCCCAACTGAGGCACCTTCATTTTGGAGGGATACATATGACTGACGTAGATTATGAATATCCTGTGTACTTTGTGGGCTGCACTTGTGAGCATGAAGTAGAACAACATGATTGGTGTTCTTGTACCGTAGCAGAGTGTCCGTGCGAAGGTCATTTGGAAGAATAAATGTGCTGTTCTTGGTGTGACGAACGCGGAGGGAATGGAATGTGGATTAAGCGTGTTGATTATGATGATTTGCGCGAACGTGCAATGAAAGCTGAAATGCGTATTGAGTGGCACGCAGCACTCGAATTGAAACTCCGTGGACGTGTCGCAGAACTCGAAGCCGGCATTCTCAAAGCGAACGACGAAGCGCACAGTGCGCGAAAGGAGACAGTGAATCGCCCCGCGACTCCTGTAAATCTTGAAGCCCTATTTGACGATGAAGACCCTGAACTTGTTGAGCAGGACCGCCGACGTGCAGCCGCAGAAGGAACGACTGACGGCTTGCTCGCATTGGATGAATAATGCCTAAAGAACTGAAACTGCCCGTTTTGGGCATGCCAGATGTTGACGAAGTAACACGCACGCTTGTCAAGGAAATCCGCGAGCGTAATACTCGCTATTCACAGGACTTACTGCACAAGTGCTACGAGAATATCCTGTACGATTACAACCGCCAGTGGATCACCTTCGACACGCGACTAGGCCAGTTCCGCCCAAAGCGCACAGCGAAGTGGGTTCCGAAGCCGAGCACGAATAAGTTCAGCGCAGTGATGCGTCCGCTCATTTCTCAGCTTGCGGGCACTGATCCCGTGCTCCAGTACGCGCCCATCAGCGAGGAACCGGCAGACCTCGCCACAGCGAACGTCGCAAGTCGTATTATTGAAATCGCTCGGCAGGAAGTCAACGTCGCTCGCTTGCGCCCTCGCCTTGCCCGATGGGTCGGCCTCACCGGGAACGGCTGGCTCGTGAATGGCTACGACAACGACATTCGATACGGCCAAGTGCCTGAGCAGTACGAACAATGTGTTGCGTGCGGCACTACCATGATGGCTGACGATATTGAAGGCGAAGGCGGGTGTCCAACGTGCAAAGCGGAAGGCCAGGAGAGCCCAGGCTTCCAGCCAGCCTTTGATGAGCAAGGTGCGCCCGTCATGGGCCAGCGTCCTCGTGGTGCCATGTTCAGTGAACTCGCAACGATCTTTGAAATGGAATATGACCACGAGGCCGATTCATTCGAGGACTCACTATACGCGCTTCGTATGCGCTCGCGTGACCGTGAATGGGCAAAGACGCGCTTCAGCATGTCCGAGCAGGAACTAGACGCTGCTGGTTCTCAGCCGCTCTCGCCAGTCGTACAGCAACGCTACTTGCAATCGCTCGCGTTCATTTCGCCGCTGTCATACCAAACGTACCTCTCCAAGCCCTTCCGCGAGAACCGTATCCTCGTTGCAGACTTGTGGATAGACCCTACTGTCGAAAATCCTAACGGCTTTTACGCCATTATGATTGGCGATAACATTGTGTATAAAGGACCGTACAAGTACAACGCGCCTGACGCTGCGCCAGATCAGCCGCGTGTCATGCGAACACTCACGCATTTTGGCTACCAGATCGCAGCCGGGCGCGTGGCATATCGCACACCGGCTGATGACCTCACTGGCATGCAAAAGACACGCAATGAGCTTGAGTCCATTTATAAGCTGCATTCTCGTCGAGGCGCAAATAGCATCGTCTGGATTCCTGACGGCTCGAACATTTCCAAACTCGCCGGTGAAGAGGGGATAGTTATACGCTATTCCGCAATGTCACAGATTCCCCCGCCCCGTCGTGAGCCTGGTCTTGAATCGCCACGCTTCATTCGGGAATGGATCGAGCTTATTGATGCTTCGATGGAGATTGTCGCGGGCTCAGTGGACGTGCTTCGTGGTGACGCGCCTGCGGGACTAGAAGCATACGCTGCGCTTCAGGCTCTCGAAGCCAAGGCCATTCAGGCCATGGCCGAGTCTCGTTCGCTCTGGTCCGTCGCGTGGGCTGAGTGGTCTCGTCAGGTCCTTGGTATCTTCAAGCAGTACGCACTTGACGAGCGCGAAATCGCTCTCAAAGGCGAGAGCGGCGCATGGTCAATCGAGAAGTTCAAATCCGCTGACATGCGTGGGGGCGTGCGCGTTATCCCTGACCTTGTGTCCCAGCCGCCTTCGTCGCCAGTTGCGAAGCGTGCGGGGCTAGAGCAAGCTCAGCGCATGGGCCTGTATAATCCTATGGACCCTCAAGAACGCTATCGTGGCTTGCAGATCATCGGCGTGCCTGAGCTTATGCAAGACCTTGACCTAGACACCCGTGCTGCCGCTATTGAGAACGACCAATTCTACGATATCTTCGTTCGTATGCTAGAAGGTGAGCCGCCTGCCGTCAATCCTGAAGTGGATAATGACATTGTGCATTATGGCACGCATCGGCGCTTTTGGCTCTCTGACAAGGGCAGGGCACTTGGTCCTATCGGCCAAGCTGCTCTCGCCGGCCACATGGCGCAACACAAATTCAATATCCAGCAGCAAATAATGGCGCAAGCGGCGGCACCAGCGCCAGGTCAGGCTGCCGGTAAGGCTACTGGCGGAGGTCCTTCGGCAGAGAAAACTGTCAAGTCTGAGGCTGGCGCTGCGTCTCAGCCTGCTCGTGCTAACGACATGGGCAAGCCGAAAGGTAAGCGTGCTTCTCAGTTGAGTGAAATTCGCGGAGAGCAGAATTCCCCACAGTAACACTAATATCACACTTGCCACAATTTTGTCAATGAATCATTCATTGACAAAAAATGGCAGGTTGTGATAAAATTCGTCATAGCGTTAAAAATAGGAGCACTACTATGCCAATGGGTGAAAAGGGCCACAAGGTCATGTCGTCTTTCATGGAGCAGTACGGTTCGAAGAAAGGCAAGAAAGTTGCTTACGCCACTGCAAACAAGAAAGGCAAGAAGTCTAAGATTTTCGCTGCCTTACATAAAGGCATGTAACTATGATGGACCCATACCAGAGTGCAATTAAGCAAGCGATTACCTTGCATCAGGTGCACATGGATAAACCAAAGACTGCAACGATGGCGTCGCAGGAGAAGCTAATGAAGCTTCTCAAAAAAGCACTTACGCCAATGAGCAAAATGTAAGGCGTTTCACTCTTTTCTGTATTTTTACCGTTCGGTGAAAATACTGGTTTCAGTAAAACTGAGCCGTGTGCTCAAGGAGCTTCACAATGGCCGACAAAATTGTCGAGGATCAGGAAGGACAGACTGACGAAGAGGCGTTGAAAGCCGAACTGGAAGAGGACGGGGAACTACACGACGACGAGGGGAAACCGTTGCCGTGGAACCACCCCAAGCGCGTTCGGAAGATTTACAAGGACGCTAAAGATGGTCGTAAGGCTGTCGCAACTCTCAAGGAGCTTGGGTTTAAGCCTTCAGACGCCGCGAAATTAAAGGGCGTCATTGAAGAGTGGCGTCAGTTCCGTACTGAGTACGATGAATGGGAAACACGCCAAGCCGCTGGTGACACTACCAAAGCCGAAGACAAGTCCATGTCTGAGGAAGAACAGCGGTGGGCACGCATCGAGCAGATGCTTCGTGCGAAGGGCGTGAAGTTCAACGATCCTGAAGACGATAAGAAGGAACAGCGGAAGGAATCCGAAGCCAACGCCTTGAACATGACGCGCCAGGCACATGCAGCAATTATGGATAGTCTGGAAGAAGGCGGCTTGTTTGAAGGCTTGGATGAAGAGGATCAAAAAGACCTGTTCGAAGAGTTCGACTTCAAGATTGGCCAGAAGCTCATGCGGAACCCTGAAGCGAGAGCCAAGTTTCTCTCTGGCTCGCTCAGGCCGATTCGAGAGTTCATTAACGAGTTGCTGGAGAAGCGCGGCGTCACGAAGGCGAAGCCTGACGAGCGCCCGCGTGGAACTGGCATCACGAAACTTCCCCCTCGTGGGAGTAGCTCTCCTGGGTCTGCTGTCACGGTGAAGAAACCGGCGCAGCAAAAGGAACCACAGACCGTCAAGGAGGCTACTGAACAAATGGTAGCTGAAATGCGCCAGCGTCGAAAGGATGCCGCGCAGAACTAGTTAGAGGAACATCATGTCTGCTGACCTTACACAGATCGCAACTTATTTGAAAGATAAGTTCGGTCCCTCCATCATCAACCAGCTTCCGAACGAGACACCAATTCGCTCGTCTTTCTATAGCGATAAGTCTCAGTCGTGGGCTGGCAACGAAGTCACGTATCCTGTCAAGACAAACCGCTCTCGTGCGGTGTACGCTGGCGCTGACGGCGGGCAACTGCCAACCGCTAGTAACCAGAAGCACGAGAAGGTTCACATTCCGCTGAAGTTCATTTGGGGCCGCGTGCAGTTCTCTGGCCCGGCGATGAAGCTGTCTGAGTCCAACGAGGCCGCGTTCGGTCGCGTCATGTCCATTGAAATGGACGGACTGGTTGAGGACCTTGCTATCCAGTGCGAGTTCTACTACAGCCACTTCGGGACCGGCGTTCGCGCTTTGTGCCAGGGCAATCCTAGCACTAACACTACACTGGAACTGGATTCTCCAGGCGGTGTGGCTGGTGCTGACCACGGCAACCGCTTCCTGAACGAAGGCGACAACATTGTCGCTATCTCGCCACAGGGTACGTTGCGAGCCGGTGGAACGCGCCTCATCACTGGCATTAACGCTGATGGCACTGATGTTACTGTCAGCGCGAATATGGATTCCTCGTGGGCTGACAACGATCTCATCGTCAAAGCCTATGGCGCTGACGCTTCCATTGCTATTGACAACACTGAATACATGCACATTCCAATGGGGCTGCTTGGGCACGTTGACGACGCAACGTATGTGTCAAACTACCACGGCATCAGCCGCGACACGTACCAGATTTTCCGCTCGCCTGTCATTTCCAGTATCGGCGCTCTTTCCCTTGACGTGATGCAGCGGGCTTTCGACTTGTCTGCACAGCTTGGAAACGCGAAGATCAGTGAAATGTGGGCGTCGTACCCTGTCCGGCGTGCCCTCTTACAGTTGCTTGAGGCCGACCGGCGCTACACTGGCAGCGACCTGAAGGCTCCTGACGGCGGCACGAAGGCCGTCAAGGGCGGGGACATCACTTTCGGTGGTGTGCCCATGAAGACGGCTGCGTATTTCCCGTATGGCACAATCATCGGCACGGACAACCGGCACAAGGTCCGGTATGTGAATACTGAGTGGGAGTGGATTGACGAGGACGGTTCCACGCTCTCGCGCGTGTCCAACCAGGACGCTTTCGAGGCTTCTGGCCGCCTCTTCGAGAACTCACACTATGAGAGACCGAGTGCTGGCTTCCGGCTCGACGGTGTGAATAGCACAATCGTTGTCGCGCACGTAATGTAATTGAGAAGTTGACGGGTTGCCTACGTCCGTCATCGCAAGGAGAATGGCAAATACGCCCTTGCACTTTCGCCCTCTCTTGAAAGGGTAGGACATGGATAAGTTAGCGAAGCAGCAAAGTGCAATTAGACTCGCTGAAACACTTGGCGAAGATAACGTAGAAGCTCCTGAGCCAGAAGAGGAACTTCCAATTCCAGCAACTATCGCAGCGCGTCCTGAAGACCTCAGTATTGACGATCTTCAGCGGCTCCTAGAGCAAAAGCGCCTTGACGTAGCGAAGGAAGCTGAGAGTGACGGGAAGAAAGTCACACCCCCAACGAAGGCACCTGCTGGTATGTTGTGGGTTTTCAATCGAACTTCAGACCCGTTCTTCTGGCAGTATGACAGTTTAATCTACGAAATTGAAGGCCATGACATGATGCTGTTTCCTGAGCGCATTGCTCGTCATGGTCGGAAGCGTTCGTTGCTCTCACTGGACCTTGTTGCAAACACGGCCATTTTTCGTCTCGTGCTTGAAGACGAACCGAAATTTGGTGTCCCACTTCGCATCGTGAATCGGTTGGAACTCATTGACCGCACGCACGGTGATAACCCCATCGGGGCTGCGACGTATGGCAAGACGCAT
>MGNS01000025.1:0-735 GCA_001795165.1 Chloroflexi bacterium RBG_16_57_11 | reverse complement strand
ATGCTCCGACGCCGCGCCGGTCAGTATGTTGAGTTGGAGTAACAATGAGTTTAATTCTTGGTAAGTTGACTTGTAAACAGTGTGGAACATCGCGTTTGAAACTTAGCTATTGGACAGTATGTCCAAAATGCAATCCAAATGCGGATTCCACTGGTCTCAAACCAGAGTTTAGAACTGTCTAATGTGAGCCGTTCACGTTCCGTGAACACACGAGAAACGTGAAAAGTGGCCACTGACTGACGACAGGGAGATAACATGAAGGCGAATGCTCTGAATCAGATTCTCGAAGGGCTTGTTGGCACGCTGGCAGGCGATCAGCTTGCGTCTGCGTATCCACAGTCCCTTACCTTCTGGCTGCGTGCCATGAAGGAAGCCATTAACTTCAATGGCCGTTTCATTGAGGACGATCACGTTCTTGGCGTTGCTGCGAGCCTTGACGGCACAACTGGAAGCTCATCCACGATCAAGTCCGACGCGACGTGGGTGTATGGTATGCTCGCGACTAGCACTGACGCGCAGGAAAACGTAGCGATCTTGGCGAACCATGCGACGTTCAATCCTGGCACAACGGCGCTCGATTACATGGGCGTGGTTGTGCTCCCAACAGCCGCCGCTACTACACCTGTCGCTGCTGGGCTGGTATGGTTCCCATACTTCTACGCTGACGCTGCTGTTGAGGCATTCGGAACGTACCGCTCTGACTACGACACTACGGCGGTTGCTGCGACGATGAAT
>MGNS01000024.1:14340-14539 GCA_001795165.1 Chloroflexi bacterium RBG_16_57_11 | reverse complement strand
AGCGAGCGCATTGGAAGCCAAACAGGTGGACTTTCAAGTGCTGGTCTTTGATCGCGACGGGAAATTTGGCGAAGCCATGAAAGCCGCGTTGACAAAACAAGCCCCCAAATTGCCTGTGAAGGTGATGAAAGCCGCCGAGAGAATAGCGCCTGACGTGAAAGCTAAGGCTGTGGTGCTGCCCGGCTCGTTGGCGGTGGAT
>MGNS01000024.1:12634-14292 GCA_001795165.1 Chloroflexi bacterium RBG_16_57_11 | reverse complement strand
TTGTCCCCGACGAGGCTGCGGACGTTTATTGGGCCAACGACCTGACGGGCGCCGCGCAGTTGGCGCGCAGCCTGGCCGAGGGGCAGGAAATCCACCAGCAATCTGCGAAAGGGGTCTCAGCTTGGATGATCGTTATCTACATCTTTGCTGCGTTGTTCGCATTGCAGTTATTGTTCGCTCTGCTGGCGATGTCAATTCAGACGGTGATTGATTAATTAACCTGAATTCGGGATGAAGGATGCAGACAAAGACGGGAAGTTTCCGGACGTTTTCGGTTAATGATATACTTTTGCCAACTTGACCGGATACGAGGGCAATTATGAAAGTGACCGTCCTGCAAGAGAACTTGTCACGCGGCCTGAACATTGTTTCGCGCGCGGTTTCACCCCGCAGCACCCTGCCTGTGCTGGGAAATATTCTGATCGCCACGGACGAAGGCCGTTTACGGCTTTCAGCCACGAATTTGGAGTTGGGCATTTCCTGCTGGATCGCCGCGCGCATTGACCAGGAAGGCTCAACCACTGTACCGGCGCGCACCTTCGCCGATCTGGTGAATACTCTGCCAGGCGACCAGGTGCAATTGCTTTTAGACACGAAGACCCAGAACCTGAACGTCAAATGCGGCTCTTCCAACAATGACATCAAGTGCATTGACGCACAGGATTTCCCGCCCCTCCCGGTGCCCGATCTGGACGGCGCGCTGCAGTTGAACGTGGTTGATTTCAGGGAGATGATCCAACAGGTGGCCTTTGCCGCCTCCACCGACGAAGCCCGCCCGGTGTTGATGGGTGTGCTGCTGAACGCAGAAAAAGATCACCTCACGATGGCCGCAGCGGATGGCTTCCGGCTCTCGGTGCGCAAGGCGACGCTTTCATCGCCAGCCCCCCACCCGATCAGTGTGATCATCCCGGCGCGCGCCCTGAACGAACTGGCGCGCGTCGCCTCAGACGGTGAGGAACCGATCTACATGGTGGTGCCGAAAGGACGCAATCAGGTGATCTTCCGCGTAAAAGATGTGGAAGTGGTCTCGCAGTTGATTGACGGCGCGTTTCCCGATTATCAGCAAATCATCCCGCGCTCGTACAAGTCGCGCACGCTGGTTTCGACCGCGGCGCTGGTCAAGGCTTGCAAGCAGGCGGAAATCTTCGCGCGCGAAGGTTTGAATGTAGCGCGCCTGGATATTCGCGAGTCAAAAGGCGAGCTGCAGCCCAGCGAGGTGGAGATTTCGGCCGCTTCGGAAGAGACCGGCAAGAACGAGACCATCGTGGAAGCCACCGTGGACGGCAGCGGGCTGTTGATCGCGTTCAATGTCAAATACCTGCGCGAGGCGCTCGAAGTGATCCGCACGCCGAACGTGGCCTTGGAGACCTCGGCGCCCAACGCGCCCGGCGTGGTGAAGCCGGTGGGGGATGATAATTTTTTACATGTGATCATGCCGATGCATGTATGATCGCGACAGGAAATTAAACGCCCCGCCAGTACGCGGCGCAGGCTGCGGAACACGAAGAATTTTTAAATGTGTCATAAGAAATCAGCGAGCGCTGGAGGAACCCGGCGCTCTTTGATTCTATGCCAGCCAGAACAAATGTTCTTATTCGCCCGTGGATGACAGCATTTCCTTAGGTGGGCTTTATCCATATCATTGAAGAATAGCCGAA
>MGNS01000024.1:10312-12478 GCA_001795165.1 Chloroflexi bacterium RBG_16_57_11 | reverse complement strand
TCTCCACCGAACGAGAAGAAACCTGCGGCCGACTCTCGACGGGGCCAGGAGACCTTCGTCGAACAAATTTTTTAAAAAGCTTTGCAGCTTGGTGTCTTTGGGCTAATTTTTTTCTGCCCGCAAAATGTCTGCCGTCAAACTTGAGAGGCAGAGGACTCAATGTAACCCTGCACTGGAAGCCGCCTGGTCAGTACCAGCCATGCGATGAAGAGGCCCATGGCGACCCAGGCTGGAAAAGTCGCCAGCGTTCCGCCAAACGCCAGGTTGAACCCGGGTTTGAAGAACATGACCGGCAATCCGGCTGCTGCGTTGACTGAGCCATGCGCCAGCGCGGCTACCCAGGGACTGCGTGTGTTCAAATACAGCCAGGCAAAGATAGTCCCAAGCAGAGTGGTGAACACGAGCATCATGAAAATGCCCGCGATTGGATAGCCGGGATAGTTATGCCCTTGTGCAATCACCGGCGCGTGCCAGAGGCCCCAGATGACGCCGGTGGCCAGGATCGCTTTCCATTGTCCAAGCGGCATTAACCTCGGAAGCAGGAAGCCGCGCCAGCCCAGTTCTTCGCCCAGCGCGAAGAGGGCATTGATGAATGGGGCCAGCATGATCGCAAAAGCGCTCTGCGCCAGGACGACGATCAGTGGATCAATATGCGCGCCACCCGGCGCGTTGGCCATCGACTCTCGAATCAGGCTGAGGCTTGGATCGAATTCTGCAATGCCAAACAGGACCGTCAAAATACCGCCGGTGAGGGAGAGCAAGGCTGGGAGCAACCACGCCCACAAGTAAAAGCGTTTTGGCCCGAGCGTGTTCAAACGCAAAGAACTAAAGGGTTGCTTGGCAACAAATCTGGTTGCCAGCAGCGCGGCAATACCGGGGCCCCACATGCCCAGCGACCACAGTCCCACGGTGGTGAACTGGCGCGTTTGAGAGTCCAGGCCGGTTAGCGCCAACGGGATCAGAAAGACGATCCACGAAAAGACGAAGGCCAGCACCAGGAACCAGACCAGCGGTTTGCGTTCGAGCATTTCAGTCACCAATCACAGAGCGCGGCATGGAGCGCAGGCGGCGGGCTCGGTCGGTCATGGGGCGCCTGGCCACGAGGGTCACTTTGCCGCTGCCCTCAGGGGTATAAACATGCGTGGCTTCCCAGCCCTCTTCGCCCCATTCGTTCAGGGTTGCCTGAATGTTTTCATCTTTTGTGCCGAAAATGCTGCCAATCGTCAGCACACGATATTCCCATTTTGTGAGCTCTTCTGCCATTTTGGTCTCCTGGAATTTGTTGCGTAAACTGCGAGTTATTTTTAACCCGGGCCGCTAGAATGGCCTGTTTTTGGACGCTTGGGTTTCACGTGAAACGTTTATTTAGTGAATGTTATGCGCCTGGTATTATCCGAGCCTTGTTTAAGGCTGGGATCGCCATTGGTGGCGAAATGCTCTATAAATATGCTCAACTCTTTTGTGCCATACAAGATGCTTACGACGATCATCATTGTCAGCGTCAATCCGAGGTTCGCAAGCACCTGATTCTGGAGAATCGTGAAGTACGAAAACGACATCGCCGAATTGTTCAGTGCAATGTGAGCCACTGATACGACCCAGACGCTCTTGCTCTTGACGTAGACGTAAGCCAGGTATGTGAATGTGCAGACCGATCCAATTGCCAAAAAGCTGGCATTACGCAGGATTTGCCAGAGAGGATTTTGACCTGTCTGCGGAACTAGGAGGGTCAACGGTAGATGCCAGGCGTACCAAATCAATCCGCCAATGAGGAGGCCAACCCACGGCTTGATTTGATAGAGCAGCGGAAACATGAAACCGCGATGGCCGAACTCCTCTCCAAAACCAGTTATGATTCCAGGAATAATGTTGAAAATCGTCAACCCACCGACAAAGTAAATCATCAACATCGTTTGTGGCGTAAAACCAGGCGGCAAAGTGGTATTGATGTCCTGCCCCGCCGCCGCGAATTGTTGGGCTAGTCTTTCGAGAAAGACTTGGCCTGTAAAATCCCAGGTGATGCTGCCCAGCGCCGTGAATAAAGCATATGAAAGCGCAGTGATGCTAATCGAGAGCAGCCAGAATTTGAGATAATCTTTGATTCTCCCAAAGCGCAAATTTGCATCCGTGAATCCCGTCTTGTAGAAGAAAAGGCGCACGATGAAC
>MGNS01000024.1:10033-10240 GCA_001795165.1 Chloroflexi bacterium RBG_16_57_11 | reverse complement strand
ACAATGAAAACAATGCAGAGAACGACCAGGATGACCAGGTAGATTACAAGCGATGTGTTTCTCATTCTCCTGCCTGTCTCCTTTCCAGCGCATGTCTCTATCGCGGGCTGACCGCGGGTTGCACCAGACTTTGGGTTTTTCTTTTCACTCACTAGGCGCCCGTCTCGCGGCGGTAGAGCACATACGAGTACACCACTAGGAAGAGCG
>MGNS01000024.1:9417-10011 GCA_001795165.1 Chloroflexi bacterium RBG_16_57_11 | reverse complement strand
TATGAACCAGAAGGCAGAGCCACTAAACAGGGAACCCGTCAGTGTCAAAACTCCAGAGATGAAGAACAGGATCGAGCCAACGCGATGGGTCTGATCCCACACACGGTCGTTGGACAGGGTCCACGGCGTGCGGATGCCGATGAACCAGTTGCGTTTAGCCTTGCGCAACAAATAGCCGACGAAAATGAATACCAGGCCTAGGGCGGGGAGCATGGCCATGCTCATTTTGAAACCGGTGCTGCCGAGATTCCAGAGGATGGTCAGCACCCACATATAGTCGAAAAACAGGAAGATCAGAAGAATGAACAAGTTGAAAGTCGTGCGAAATTGGGCAATGTTGGCCTTGAGCGGATCGATCTGTGGCAGCAAGAGAAACAGCGGGAACATTCCCAATGAAATGGCTGGCATTAGGAACACACCCCAGAATTTCGACATATAACCATCCACCTGATCGTTGACGTTCCAGTGCGAGGCCATTGGTTCCGGCAGTCGGTTCCATAGCAGGCCGCCGCCCAGGAAGCTGGCGAGGATCAGGATAGTGACAAGGATAATGGTAGTACGGGTGGACATTTTTTCTCCTTGGATTTTTGTTGG
>MGNS01000024.1:2549-9393 GCA_001795165.1 Chloroflexi bacterium RBG_16_57_11 | reverse complement strand
ATAACCATTCTTGATTTGGCTGTGCCCCAACTAGTTTCACGTGAAACCTGGCCGCCGGCAGGGACGCACCCCTCCTGCCAGTGCGATTATTTTTCTTTCGGCGCATTCTGTTGCGCCAGCGAGACCATACCGCTCAGGCCGCCGAGGTTCATCGTGTCCACTGCGGACGAGGGGACGATCACCAGGGCGCCCTTCTCTTTCAACCCCTCGAACAGCATATTCATGGCGCGCAGATGCAATGCGGTTGGATTGTTGGCATAAGCCTGCGAAGCCTCGGCGAACGAACCTGCGATCTGTTTCTCGGATTCGCCCAGGATGACGCGCGCCTGTCGCTCGCGTTCGGCCTGCGCCTGGCGGGACATGGCATCCTCCAGATCCTGGGGGATGACAATATCGCGGATCTCAACGGACTGGACGGTCACGCCCCAGGGTGTGGTGCGCTCGTCAATGATCTTCTGCAGATCGTCGTCCATTTTGGCGCGGCCGACCAGGATATCTGCCAGCGACATCTGCCCGATGATCTCGCGCAGCGCCGTTTGCGCGGCCCATGAAATGGCGGCGTTGTAATCCGCCACTTCCAGCGCGGCTTTCTCGGCATCCCATACCACCCAAAACAAAACCGCGTCCACATCCACAGGCACTGTGTCCTTGGTCAGCGTTTTCTCGGCGGAGAAGGGTGTCACCATAACGCGGTGATCGATCCATGTCACCGCAGCGTCAATGACTGGGATGATCCAGAACACGCCCGGTCCGCGCAAACCGCGAAACTTGCCCAACCGCAGGATTACTGCTTTCTCCCATTGCGAGGCCACTTTGAGCGCGTACAGAATATATACGCCGAGGGACGTCCAGCCAATCACCCACAGACCAAGAGGCAGGTCCGAGAAGCGGCCGTCCCCCAGCAGCGCGCCGAGCACCGCAATCACCAGACACACTCCAAAGAGCATCCCTGCGATGGCTGAGATGTGTTGATCTGCTCCTTTGCTTCTCTTTCGTTCAATGGCTGACTTGATTAATTTACTTTCCATTTTGCATTCTCCTCATTTTATTTAATTTACGATTTCTGCTGGGCTGCAATTTGATAGCGGGCACAATGTCATAATCAGTATTTCACGAATGAGTTTTCAAAAACGGCCTTCTCCTTTTTTCGTGTCCTATAAATAATGTAACTTTGTTAAATTATTCGCGTTCAATATGCTGCGTTTCCTTCCAGACCAGCAACTGGTCTTTGACCATTTGGCTTATCTCTCGCTGTGAAAAGTTCAAGCGCCTGGCCTCACTGATATAACGCTGCGCCAGCGCCTGGAGTGATTCGCGTCTTAACCGTTCAGGGACTTCGGCCGGCGGCACTTCTGTGATATAGGTGCCGCGTCCTTGTTGCGTTGAGATAATGCGCGCCTCGTCCAATAAACGATAAGCCCGTGCCACGGTGTTGAAGTTCACGCGCAGATTCAGCGCCAGGGCGCGCACGGTTGGCAACTGGTCACCCGGCTTCAAGCTCCCGGATATAACGCGCTGCTCGATCTGATTCATGATCTGGATGTAGATTGGTAACCCGGAGCGGAAGTCGAGTTGAAGGCTGAACGGTTGCTTGTCATTCATCTCGGTTTTCTGAAATTGAACTAATTGTATCATTGTCATAATTGTATGCAGGGTTGGATTTTTTGTCAAGGGGCACGTCTGGGCCCAGGGTCCAACGCGAATACTAATGACCACAGAAAATTCGGAGGCCAAGCATCGCCAAGATCAGCATGGCCTCCCGCCGCACGCGTGCTTATCATCATTTAGCGTAAACACGCGTGGTAGAATCTATGCGCGACTTAGAGAAGGAGTTTGAGATGGAAGGACAAACTGGTACTTTCGCTGTCAAAAAGGGACTGGCGCAAATGCTCAAAGGCGGCGTCATCATGGATGTGGTGACTCCTGAGCATGCGAAAATTGCTGAAGACGCCGGCGCCTGCGCGGTGATGGCGCTGGAACGCGTGCCTGCCGATATCCGCGCCCAGGGCGGTGTGGCGCGCATGTCTGATCCCGAGCTGATCATGAAAATCATGGACTCGGTCACGATCCCCGTGATGGCCAAATGCCGCATCGGACATTTCGTTGAGGCGCAAATCCTCGAAGCCATCGGTGTGGACTACATTGACGAGTCTGAAGTCCTGACGCCCGCTGACGAGGAACACCACATCAATAAGCATTTATTTAAAGTCCCGTTTGTGTGCGGCTGCCGTAATTTAGGTGAGGCGTTGCGACGCATCGGTGAAGGCGCGGCGATGATCCGCACAAAAGGTGAGGCCGGCACCGGCGATGTGGTGGAGGCTGTGCGTCACGCACGCAGCGTATTGGGCGAGATCCGCCACTTGCAAACCAAGGCCGACGAAGAACTGATGGCCTACGCCAAAGAGATCGGTGCCCCGTATGAGCTTGTAAAGGAAACCAAGGAACTCGGACGCACGCCGGTGGTCAACTTTGCGGCGGGCGGTGTGGCAACCCCTGCCGACGCGGCGCTGATGATGCAGCTCGGAGTGGACGGCGTATTCGTGGGATCAGGCGTCTTCAAGAGCGGCGACCCAGCCAGGCGCGCGGCGGCCATCGTCAAGGCTGTGACCCATTATCAGGACGCAGGAATTCTGGCGGAAGTCAGCAAGAATCTCGGCGAGCCGATGGTAGGCCGCACGGTGGCGACCATGCCCGAAGAGGAAAAACTGGCGGGACGCGGCTGGTAGTTGTGAAAAAGGAAGTAGTTCCCATTCCCGGAATTGTGCCATCTGAAACGGGATTCAGCCATGTGGTAAGAGCAGGTGGTTTCCTCTTTCTTACCAGTCAATTGTCAGCAGATCTTTCAACCGGCAGGATCATCGGCGGCGACATAATGACGCAAGCCAGACAGGCTTTAGAGAACGTGAAGTTTTTGTTGGCTTCTTGTGGCGCCACAATGGACGATATTGTCAAGGTGAATATTTATTTACGGAATACGAGCGATCGCCAAAAAGTCAATCAAGTCTATCGTGAGTACTTTACGAAAGGGCAGGAACCTGCCAAAGTCACAGTGCAAGCGACCTCGCCCATTGATGGCATTGACCTTGAGGTTGAAGTTACGGCGGCGCTGCCGAGTTAGAAGATGCGCTTATGAAAATTGGTGTCCTGGCCTTACAGGGCGATTTCGCTGAACACATTGCCATGCTCAAACACCTGAAGGTGGAAACCTCCGAAGTGCGCCTGCCTGAGCATCTTAAAGATCTTGACGGGCTGATCATTCCTGGCGGCGAATCGACGACCCTCGGCAAACTCGCCACTGATTTTGGCATGCTGAAGCCGTTGCAGCAGTTTGGGCAACGACATGCCATTTGGGGAACTTGCGCAGGCGCAATCTTTCTTTCGAAAGACGTAAGCCGTAAGCAGCCCCTGCTTGACCTCATGGATATCAAAGTGGCGCGTAATGCTTTTGGCCGCCAGGTCAACTCTTTCGAGGCCGATCTGGATGTGCCCGCACTCAAAGCCGCCACCGGCTTGAAAAAACCGTATCACGCAGTTTTTATTCGTGCACCGATGATCGAATCCGTGAATGGAGAGGCAAAGGTGCTGGCATCTCTTCCGGACAAGAGGATTGTCGCCGCGCAGCAAGGCCATCTGCTGGCGACGGCATTTCACCCCGAGCTGACCGACGATACGCGCTTTCATGAATATTTTTTATCATTGGCTGATTAATTATGCCTTGTAGGGAACGGCCGCCGCTGATCCCTGCAACACCGCACATTGCAATAATAATGTCCATTCGCCCTCTCGATTTGCTTGACCTGCCAGCCCTCTATCATCACCGCAGTGATGCCGTCGGCCTGGACACGGCGCGCACGCTGACGCGCGGCAATCCGCTCGGCGCGGTCGGGCTGCTGGCTTACATGAATCCAGCGCGGCATGTCTATGCGGCGATTGCCAGCGCCGATGGCACATCCGTGTTGGGGGGCATTATTCACACGCGCGGCGAGACATTTGCCAAGCTGTTGTATCTTGCTCCATCATCTAACCTGGAACATCCCGAAATCCTGGATCTCATCGAGAGTCTGTCCGCCGAGGCAGGAACATGGGGCGCATTTCACGTCCTGGCGGAAGTGGATGAAACGGGCGAGGCTTTTATTCCTTTGCGCAAGGCGGGTTTCTCGGTGTATGCCTGGCAGAGGATGTGGGATGTCTCTGGGATAATAGAAGCAGAGAAGAGGCCAGATTGGACACGCGTGCGTTCGGCGCATCTGCCCGCCGTCCAAAGCTTGTATTATCAAATTGTCCCGCCGTTGTTACAACCCGTCGAACCCATACCCAAAAACGCGATTGGCTGGATGTGCAATGAGGAAGTGAAGTGCTATGTGAACATGACGCATGGTGTGTATGGGATCGTGTTGTTTCCGCTGATCCATCCTGAAGCGACAGAGGTGGGCGCCAAATTGGCCGCGCTGATCAGCTGCCTGCCTGACCGTCGCAACCGTCCAATCTATCTATGCGTGCGTTCCTATCAGGCTTGGCTGGAACCAGTGCTCGAAGATCTGGGCGCCAGGGCCGCCGCGCGCCAAGCGGTGATGGTCAAACACCTGACGCGGCTGGTGAAGGACGAACATGCAGTGCGCGCCACGCAACCCGCAGGGGTGAGCGTGCAGCCAAGCAGGCTGGAAGGAAAGAAGTAAAACGGTGCATGATAAAATGGGGTCATTGACATGCCAACTGTTCTGATTGAAGGTCAGTACACGTTTATCTTTTTCAGTTCCGACAAGGGCGAGCCGCCTCACATTCATGTAAAACGTGAACGACGAATTGCAAAATTCTGGCTTTCACCCGTTGTGCTTGCAAGGAACAGAGGCTTTGCTGGACACGAATTAAACGAAATCGCTCGCGCCGTCATTAAAAATGAGACTAGATTTCTGGAGGCCTGGCGTGACTACTTTGGCTCTTGAAATTGAACCGACTGCTGTAAAAGTCACTGTGACTGAAGATAACTTGATGGTTGACCTAGCCGATGGCCGCCGCATTATCGTGCCGCTGGCTTGGTATCCACGCCTGATGTACGCTACTGCTGCTGAACGACAGAACTGGCAATTGCTTGGAGATGGCTATGCAATTGAGTTTCCCGATCTTGACGAGCATATTGGCATCGAGGGCTTGCTGGCGGGGCGTCATAGCGGGGAAAGCCAGAAGTCACTTGAAAAGTGGCTCAAGGCGCGTAAGAAAAAAAATAATTAGTGTTTGTATATGACCCAACTTAAAATCACCGACGATCTCGAAGCCCTGCTGGACGTGCTGCCCGAAGACATTCGCAACGCGGTGGAGCAGGCGGACGATAGCGATAATCTGCTCGAGATCATTCTCGATCTGGGCCGCGTGCCCACGGCGCGTTTCATTGACCGCGAGATTGTATTACGCGATTCGGAAGTCACGCGCGCCGAGTTGGATTACGTGGATGAGCGCACCGGCGAGTTCGACGCCGATAACCGCGCCGGCATCGAACGCACGCTGCATCGCATCTCAGCCATTCGCAACCGGCTTGGTAATATTGTTGGGCTTACACTGCGCGTCGGCCGTGCCGTTTACGGCACGGTGGATATCATCCAGGACATCGTCGAGTCAGGCAAGTCCGTGCTGATCCTCGGCCGCCCCGGTGTTGGTAAAACAACGCTCTTACGCGAGGCGGCGCGCATCCTGGCGGAATCCAGGCGCGTGGTCATCGTGGACACGTCCAATGAGATTGGCGGCGACGGCGACGTGCCGCATCCGGCGGTGGGCAAGGCGCGCCGTATGCAGGTGCGCGAGCCAATGCTCCAGCACGAGGTGATGATCGAGGCGGTGGAAAATCACAACCCCGAAGTGATCGTGATTGACGAGATCGGGCGCGAACTGGAAGCCGCGGCCGCCCGCACCATCGCCGAGCGCGGTGTGCAGCTGATTGGCACGGCGCACGGCCAAACGCTTGATAACCTGCTGCTCAACCCAACCTTGAGCGACCTGGTGGGCGGCATCGAAGCAGTGACGCTGTCGGACGAGGAGGCGCGTCGACGCGGCACCCAGAAGACGGTGCTGGAAAGACGTGCGCCGCCTACGTTCGATGTCTTGATCGAAATACAGAATCGCGACCGTTTCGCGGTCTACGCCGACATCATGACCTCCGTGGATGCGCTATTGCGCGGCTTCCCGCTCCCGCCGGAGATTCGCACGCGCGACGCCGAGGGCAAAATCCAGGTCGAGAAAGCCGCGCCCGTTGCATCCTCCAGGCTGGAGGCGAAGGAAACGAAAACGCCGCGGCGCGGACGCCAGCCTGCTACAGCAGTCGAAGAGCCGCTGCCTGCATCTATGCCGCGCTTCGAACCGGTGCGCGGCGTCATGCAGACGGTGAAGATCTATCCGTACGGTGTGGCGCGCAACCGGCTGATGCAGGCGGCCAAGCGGCTTGGTGTGCCCGCCATCGTGGCGCGTGAGTCGTCCGAGGCCGACGCCTTGGTGACCCTGCGGCAATATTATCGCGACCGCCAGCAGCCCATCGTGGACGCCGAGCATCGCGGCCTGCCGATCTACGTGCTGCGCTCGAGCACCGTAGGACAGATGGAGCAATTCCTGAGCGACCTGTTCAACCTGAAAGGCGAGCAGTTTAAGTCGTCGGATATTGACCTGGTGAGGGAGCAGACGCAACAGGCGATTTCGGCGGTGATGAACGGCGAGCGCTGGGTGGATTTGCCCCCCGGTCCGTCGCTGGTGAGAAGATTACAACATGAGATGGCGCGCAGCGCCGAGTTGATCTCACATTCTTACGGCAAGGAGCCGCGCAGGCACGTGAGGATTTTTCGGGAGTAGATCACGAATATCC
>MGNS01000024.1:0-2521 GCA_001795165.1 Chloroflexi bacterium RBG_16_57_11 | reverse complement strand
GTCCAATTTCCGAAATCTCCTTCGTGAAATACTGAAATCAGTTGTGATTCGATTCGCCGAGCGTGACCTGCACCTCAAGCTCCTTGCCATCGCGCACGAATCCTACGCTGACCTGGTCGCCAGGGTTGTATGTGTATAACGTGTTGATGAAGGAATGGCTTTCGTCGAGAGAGATGTCGCTAATGCGAGTGATGATATCGTCCGTCTGCAAGCCGGCTTGGCCCGCCGGGCTATTGGGCGCTACTTTGGTCACGTATACGCCCCATTTGACAGGCAGCTTATACGCGGCGGCGATATCAGGCGCAATCGGCTGAAAGTTGATGCCCAGATAGGGGCGTGAGAAATATCCCTTCTGAATGATCTGGGTCGCCACGGCCTGCGCCGTGTTGATCGGGATGGCAAACCCCAGTCCTTCAGCCACCGCGCCGTTTCCGCTGCCGCGTACGATCAACGTGTTGATGCCGATCACTTCCCCGGCCAGATTCACCAGCGGACCACCCGAATTGCCCTGGTTGATGGCGGCATCGGTCTGGATCAGACCTTCGATCTGGTAGCCCTGGCCGGTGTCTATAGCGCGTTCAGTGGCGCTGATTACGCCCACCGTGACTGTATTCTTGAAATCTCCCAGAGGAGAGCCAATGGCGATCACTGACTCACCGGGTTTGAGCACGTCCGAATTTCCCAGCGCCGCAACCACAGGCGCTTTTCCTCCCGTTTTTAGCACTGCAATGTCAGAATAGGGGTCGCTGCCTACGATAGTTGCCTTTTCCTGGCGGCCATCGGACAGGATGATGTTTACCTCCTTGGTCCCTTCCACCACATGGTTATTGGTCAGGATATAGCCCGCATCGGAAATAAAGACGCCGCTGCCGCTCACGGTCTGATCGCCGGATGATCCGAAGAAAGTAATTTGCCCGGGAACCGTTCCAACCACGGTTACTACTGACGGCCCCACTTTCTGTACCGCCTGTGTGATGGTTTGATTTGGATTGGTATTGTTTACCGGCACAGGCGCCTGAAGGGGCGCTGGCAGGTCCTGAAGCCCTCCCCGCTTTGCAGCCTGGTACACAGCCAGGCCTCCAACGGCTGCTCCGGTCAATGCCGAACCAGCGGCAACCACGAGCACCAGCAGTAAATAGAGACTACGTTTCAAAGACATTTAGGCCTCCTTGTTCTTTTTGCAACCGACCATTCTAGTACTGAAAAATGACAAGAGGATTAAAGAATTGTGTCGAAAATGAAATTATAATGAAAGCCGCGGGAATAGTTTCTAATGTTTATCACCCTCGAAGGCCCCGAAGGCTCCGGCAAGACCTCGCACATTCCTGCCCTCGTCGAGCATCTGCGCGAGCAGGGTTACACCGTTTTCCCCACGCGCGAGCCGGGGGGGACGTCCATCGGCGAGCAAATACGCGCGGTGATACACGATCTAAAAAATGTGGAAATGCATCCGCGCACAGAAACGCTGCTTTACCAGGCGGCGCGGGCGCAGATCGTGGAGCAGGTCATCCGGCCGCGGCTGGCCGCTGGTGAAATTGTCATTTGTGACCGTTACGCTGATTCGACCATTGCTTATCAAGGCTATGGGCACCAGCAGGATTTGGAGCAGGTACGCGCGCTGGTCAAATATGCCACGGGAGGCTTAGCCCCTGATTTGACGGTTTTGCTGGATGTGGATGTGGAAGTCGGGTTAAAGCGCAAAACGCAAAATGGGATGGAATGGAACCGCCTTGACGCGTACACTGTGGAATTCCATCAACGAGTGCGCGCCGGGTATTTGGAGATGGTGAAGCAGGAGCTGAAGCGGTGGGCGGTGGTGGATGCGGGGAGAGAATGGGAAAGGGTACAAGAAGAGCTGAGAAGGGTGGTTTTAGAGAAGCTCAACTCGATTATTGGCAATACATGAATCAAGGATAGAATATGTCAATAAATCGCTCACTTTGGTTACAATCGTATAAAGAAGAGGCTATCCCAGATTGGATTTGTCCAGCCTGTAGTCTTGGCATTCTTCGTCCAGTTAAGAACAGCTTCCATACGGCTTGGGATAGTTATTCGGAGCAAACGAACAATACGCCCAATTTTGAGCACGAAGTTGTTCAATTTCGTTACATAGTTATGTTGCAATGCAATAACGAAAAATGTAGAGAAGGTGTTGTCTCTGCTGGTGAGGGCAAGTTTGTTCCGAAATTACATTACGATAATAAGGGTCAACAGGAACTTCTATTCATCGATACATTTACCCCGCAATATTTTGTACCGCCCCTTTGCATCTTCCAAATTCCAGCAGAATGCCCAGAAGCAGTCGCAAGGCACATAAGATCCTCTTTCAAATTGTTTTTCTCCGACCCTCCGGCTTCGGCAAACTACATTCGGAAAACGGTAGGAGCGATTCTAACTAGCAAAGGAATTAACCAGTATTCTTATCCAAAGGGAAAGCAAATTACAATAAAGTTACATGATCGTATAGTTGAATTCGAAAAAAGTAAACCTGAGACAGCAAAGAAGTTATTTGCTATCAAGT
>MGNS01000023.1:58821-59068 GCA_001795165.1 Chloroflexi bacterium RBG_16_57_11 | reverse complement strand
TAAAATACCTCATAACCTTGCGTTTGTAGCTGGCGCCAAACTGCATCTTCTTTCCTGGATTTACTGCGCAATGCGTACCAGTGATACGGCATAAACCTCTCTCACAAGGAAGGGATTATAACACTACTTCTTGTCTCAGCCACCATGCCAGCAGGCTGCGAAGCCCCCAAAGCGGGGCGGTCAAGAGCAAATGTACCCCTGCGCTAATGGCGAAAACCACCGCCACTGATAAAAACAGCACGCTCAG
>MGNS01000023.1:54111-58788 GCA_001795165.1 Chloroflexi bacterium RBG_16_57_11 | reverse complement strand
CTCCAGCCACGGCCCAGCACCAGCAAGCAAACTGACGCCAACCAGGGTCAGGATTGTCAGCCCCAACGGCAACCAGGCCCGCCGGTCGGAAGCCGAAGGCAACATGGTGCTGCTGACTACCAGGGTCAGGTAAAACCACAGCCAGAAATCTGTCTGCGCCGTGATTTCTGGGATCATGCTCAGAGCTGCTTCCCAACCCCCAGCTGCCCATGTTTGCCACAATTCCATCAAACCCAGCCTCATCAGCCCGGCGTAAGCCACGAACAAACCACCGCTGATCAACGGCGCCGCGCCGATGATCGTATCTCGCATCCAATCCGATGGGGCAGTCTCCACATAGCCCATCTGTAATCGACCGTCCGGCAGTGGGCGCGGGATGATTGAGAAACGCCCGGTACGCACACGAAGAAGCTTGGCGGAGATGAAATTGCTGCCTTCATGCAACAGCACACCGGGGAAAAAAACTACGGCGAATAGCCCGAGCGAAAGATCGATTCGACGAGTTATCAGGAGGAAGATGAGCTGCACTTCCCGGTGAAGCATCCGCTGGAGCAACAGCAGGGGACCAAGAGATAGCAGAAGCCACAGCAGGCTGGTCAGCGTTGCGGGCATGCTGAAGACACAAAAAAAGCGCCCTGGGTGTCAGCGAAGGGCGATTGGGTTTGAGAAAGCTGTAGCCGGGATCGACACTCCCGGCTATAACAGAACACGAGATCTTACCTGGCGGCCTGCACAATCTGGGTGAACTCCGCCGCTTTCAGGCTGGCGCCGCCTACCAGTGCCCCATCGATTTCCGTCTCGGCGAAGAACTCGGCAGCGTTCTTAGCATTTACCGAGCCGCCATACAGCACCCTGACCGCCTGGGATGCCGCCCCACCGAAGAGCTCAGATAAAGCCGGGCGGATGACATCGTGCACTACCCGCAGCGCGCCCTCCGCGGTAGCTGCCCGCCCGGTTCCGATGGCCCAGACCGGCTCGTACGCAATGACAAAAGGCGTTCCGACCTCTGGCGCCAGCGCCAAATTCGCCAGCCCGAGCTTGACCTGGCGGGCTACAACATCTGCTGTGCGCCCGACCTCGTTCTCGTCTAAAGTCTCGCCTACACATACGATCGGAACCAACCCATGGGTCAAGGCGGTCTGTACCTTCCGGTTGACCGTTTCATCGGTTTCCCCAAAATAAGCACGGCGCTCAGAATGACCCAGGATCACATATTGACATAATTCCGCCAGCATGGTCGGTGAGATCTCACCAGTGAACGCACCTGACAGCTCCCAGTGCATGTTTTGCGCGCCCAGGCCAATGTCCGTCCCTTCCAGCAAAGCCGCCACCGCCAGTAATGAGGTGAAGGGCGGGCAGAGCACTTTTTCCACGCCTTCGATCCCCTGCAACGCCGGCACCAGCTCTGAAACCAGGTGACGAGCCTCTGCCACCGTTTTGAACATCTTCCAATTGCCTGCAATAAAAGGTTTGCGCATATTGTCCTTTACCAAACCCGGGGTCTCTTGAGGGTTATTTATCCTGTAACGCAGCCACGCCCGGGAGCGTCAGCCCTTCCAACATTTCCAGCGAGGCGCCTCCGCCCGTGGAGATGTGTGTTATCTTATCGCTCAGACCGGAGCGGTTGATTGCCGAAACCGAATCTCCGCCGCCTACAATCGAGACCGCATCGCTTTCGGCTACCGCTTTGGCGACGCCAAAGGTACCTACGGCGAAATTGGGCATTTCAAACACGCCCATCGGACCATTCCACACCACAGTGCCCGCTCCGTTCACGACCTTGGCATAGGCCGCGATGGTCTCTGGGCCAATGTCCATGATCCGCCAGCCTTCAGGCACCGGACCGACATCCATCACCTGGCGCGAGGCGCTATCATCAAAGCTGTCGGCGATGACGACATCTACGGGAAGGCGCAGGCGGTTGCCTGCCCCTTGCAAGATCTCGCGGGCGGTATCCAACGCATCGGCGTCCACCAGCGAGTCGCCCATCGGATATCCTTGGGCGGCGAAGAAAGTATTTGCCATACCGCCACCGATCAAAATTGCGTCAGCAATCTGCAGCAAATTTCGGATCACTCCGATCTTATCCACGATTTTCGCCCCGCCCAGGATAGCGATGAAAGGTCGCTTGGGATCAGCGATTGCCGCGCCCAGATATTTGATTTCTTTTTCCATCAAGAAACCTGCCACGCCCGGCAACAGCCGGGCAACGCCCTCGGTGGAAGAATGGGCGCGATGCGCCGAGCCGAATGCGTCATTGACATACACATCTGCCAACGATGCCAGCTGCCTTGACATCTCTGGATCGTTCTTGGTCTCGCCTTTGTAGAAGCGAGTGTTTTCCAGCACCAGCACCTCGCCAGGCTTGAGCGCCTTTGCCGCGGACTCAGCCACCGGACCCACGCTTTCTTCGCAGAAAGCCACCGGCCTGCCCAGCAGTTTTGAGAGATGCTCTGCCGTCGGGCGCATCGAATACTTGGGGTCGGGGCCCTCTTTTGGCCGGCCAAGGTGTGAGCACAAAATAACCGCCGCGCCTTGGTCCAGGAGATAACGAATAGTTGGCAACGCAGCGACGATACGAGTATCATCCTCGACTTTACCGTCCTTGATCGGCACATTGAAGTCCACGCGCACCAGAGCTTTTTGGCTCTTCACATCGATATCTGTGATGAGTTTTTTATTAAACATAAAGGCCTCTTTATGGATTGACCGTACAGCTATGCCGTACGGATCAATACGTAATTTAATTATAGGGATTTCGCCATCAAGGCTGCCAGATCCCCGGTGCGTACCGAGTAACCCCACTCGTTATCATACCAGGCGACAATTTTAGCGAAAGTGTTGCTCTCTTTGCCCAAAACGGTTGTGAAGGGCAAATCGACGATCGAGCTGCGTGGATCGCCTTTGTAGTCGATGCTCACTAATGGCTCATCCGCCGCTCCCAGGATGCCCTTCAGGGAGCCGGCTGCGGCATCGCGGTAATCCTGGCGCAGCTGCTCGGTGGTAGTGGGTTTCTCCAATTCCACGGTCAGGTCGATAACCGACACGGTGGAAGTGGGCACACGCAAGGCGTACCCATCCAGCTTTCCCGCCAGGCCGGGGATGACGAGCTTGATCGCCTTAGCGGCGCCGGTGGTGGTGGGAATGACACTCAGCGCTGCAGCGCGCGCCCGCCGCAGATCGCTATGAGGCAGGTCCAGGATTTTCTGATCGTTGGTGTACGCATGGATAGTAGTCATGAAGCCGCGCGCGATGCCATACTTGTCGTACACGACCTTAACGGCCGGTGCCAGGCCGTTGGTGGTACAGGAAGCATTCGAGACTACATGGTGCTTGGCCGGGTCGTACATCTGATCATTCACGCCCAGCACTACAGTCAGGTCTTCGCCTTCCGCTGGGGCAGAGATAATGACCTTCCTTGCTCCACCCTTGGTGATGTGGTTCTCTGCACCTTTGACCGTCTTGCCTTTCTTATTGACACCGTCGCTCTTGACGGTGAAAATTCCGGTGCTCTCAATCACGATCTCGATACCCAAATCACCCCACGGAATTGCAGCGGGATCGGTTTCCTTGAAGGCTTTGACCGGCTTACCGTCCACCACCAGTGCGTCATCTTTTACCTCGACTGTGCCGTCAAAATGGCCATAGTTCGAGTCGTACTTAAGCAGATGCGCCATGGTCTTCAAGTCACCGATATCGTTAAAAGCCACAACTTCCAGCTCACCCGGATGGTAATCTCGGATAGCTTTCAAAACCTGTCGGCCGATGCGACCGAAGCCATTGATACCTACTTTTACTGTCATTTTGATCCTCCGTTTTGATATGGAACTCTTTTAGTTTTATTTATCATTTAGCTTGATTCTACCAAAGGTCCGGTGCGTTCCTGGAACAAATCCATAACAACCCGAGCCAGCTTGCTGGAATCATGTCGCCAGGGATACAACGTATCCACCAAATCGGCCTGATATACACGGTAAGCTTTCTCCAGACCATCTTCCACTCTGACCCAATCCACACCGGTGGGGAGTTTCTCTATCTCGTTCGAATTCGCCACCGAAATATCAAACAAACCAGGAATTACGTGCTCTTCGATGGCGTGGATATGATCCCCAACGGTATAGCCATTCGTCTCACCTCGCTCGGTAGCAACGTTGCAGACGAACAGTTTTAATGCCCGGCTGGCTCGTACCGCTTCAGCGATATCGGGAACGAGCAAATTAGGTAGAATGCTGGTGTACAGGCTACCTGGTCCAATTATGATCAAATCCGCTGCCAGGATCGCCTGGATGGCCTGTGGGAAGGCTGGTGGATTGTTCGGTTCCAACCAGACATGCCGCACCTTGCCGTTGCTTCTGGGGATCTGGCTTTCTCCTTGCACGCGCACCTCTCCAACCGCGTGCGGAAGGCGCACATCCGCGGAAAGGCGCACATCATGAAGTGTGGATGGCAGCACCCGGCCACGCACCGCCAGCACATGGCCGGATTCGGCTACAGCCGCCTCAAAGCTGCCCGTGATTTCTGCCAGGGCGGTGATGAACAAATTGCCGAAGGAGTGGCCATCCAGCCCGGCCTCTCTCGCCGGGAAGCGATACTGGAAGAGCTGCGCCATCAAGGCCTCGTCATCCGATAATGCTGCCAGACAATTGCGGATATCCCCAGGAGGCAGGATGCCCATCT
>MGNS01000023.1:50544-54094 GCA_001795165.1 Chloroflexi bacterium RBG_16_57_11 | reverse complement strand
GACGACCCGCCATCATCCGCCACGGTGACGATAGCCGTGATATTATTCGAGTGGATTTTTAGACCGCGCAAAAGGGTCGCCAAACCATGCCCGCCGCCGATGGCAACGATGCGTGGGCCGCGCTCGCGCTGCCGGTGCAGGCGCAAGGTGTCCGCCAGGCCATGACCCGGGCGGATCAACGGTGTGACCAGCGTCCGGTTGAGCTCCCAAAGACCAAAGCCGATCAATCCCAGGCCCAAGCCGCTAAATATGATCGCCCGTAACGGGCGAGCCAGGAAACGCAACGAAGCAGTCGAAAGGATCGGTAGCCACCAGGTCTCTGGCGCAGTACGGTAAATATCCAACAGCACGATCCCTAACCCTACCGCCAGTAAGGTGATGCCTAGCAGAATCATTAATAACCAGCGCTTTACCCCCATTCCCGGCAACAACCAGATGGTATATTTCTTCAGCCATACGCTAAAGCGCCCTGGCCTGTTTTTCGTATGAGCATGACTCATGGCAATTTCACATGATAGCAGTCTTTCAGACTCCCGTCAACCTGATGAACTACCTGACTTTGGGGAATTGAAATTTGCAGTTTTTGCTTATTAGCCGCTGGCTACCCCGCTTAGTTCACGGCGATCATCTTTCAAAGCGGTCTGGCCTCTTCTATTACACGCTCACGGATGTACCAATGCAAGGCTTTCTCCGTTACTACGTCCACATCGCGCCCAAGCAGTTGTCGTAAATCCATCCAGAGTCCGCCTAGGTCAAACAGGCTGCGATCAGGCTCCATCTCCACAAGGAAATCGATATCGCTATCTGGTCCGGCATCGCCGCGTGCTGCCGAGCCAAACACACGCACGTTATAAGCGCCGTGTTGGGCGGCGAGCCGCGGGATTTCTTCTCGTCTGGATTTGAGTAATCGATCGGCATTCATGACTAATGATTACTTTGTTTTTAGATTATATCATGTGCACATAGCACCATTCAGAGTCGGTTACTTGGCTCAATGCTCTTAACCGCATTTGTTCCTCTTGGTCGTTTACTCGGAACAATTCTATGCTATACTCCCTGGGGTGGTACCCCCTTACCAAAAGCACTGGGACATCGCAACCGAGCCACCTCCTGAAGCCGACCAGGAGCTTAGCCGCTATTCAATTCTTTCAAACCGCCCAATCCTGCGCCGCATTCTCTATCAACGCGGCTACACCACCGCGGAGGCTGCTCAGTCATTCATCGAAGCCAAGCCGCCGCTCGGAAACGCTCCCGAAAATCTACTTGGCATGCAGCAAGCCGTCGATCGCATCCGTTATGCCATCCGGCATCACGAACGTATCGCGATCTATGGAGATTACGACGCCGATGGCGTCACTGCCACCGCCCTGCTTACCCACTCCCTGGGTGGCCTAGGCGCCGATGTGCGCGGTTATATCCCCAATCGCTTTGATGAGGGCTACGGGCTGAATATCGATGCCCTGACCTCCCTCCGCGAGGCTGGCGTGCGCCTGGTGATCACCGTCGATTGCGGCATGCGCTCCTTACGCGAGGTGAACCACGCCCGCCAGATCGGCCTCGATCTGATCATCACCGATCACCACTCCCCCGGCGGCGAGCAGCTCGACGCTCTGGCAGTGATCAACCCCAAGCAGGAAGGCGATCTATACCCTGATAAACGCCTGGCGGGCGTAGGGCTGGCCTACAAGCTGGCCTGCGCCCTGCTGGAGCCGGATGGAGCCTCCTACGATCCGGACGCCCCCGCCGGTCAATATCTCGATCTGGTAGCCCTGGGCACCATCACCGACCTGGCCCCACTGGTGGGCGAGAACCGCTCTTTAGTGCGCGCCGGGCTGGAGCAGATCCGCCACCCGCATCGCCAGGGAGTGCAGTCGTTGATTGGCGCGGCGCAAATCAACGCCGCCCGCATCACCTCCGAGCAGGTCAGCTTCGCCCTGGGGCCGCGGCTGAACGCTGCCGGTCGGCTTGAATCGGCCCTGGCCGCGCTCAATTTACTGCTCGCCACCCAGGTGGATGAGGCCGCCCGACTGGCGCAGCTCTTGGACAACCAGAACCGCGAGCGACAACAGATAACACGCCAGATCCAGGCCCACGCCGAGCAGGTCGCCCTGGCACAGGACCCGGAGGCGTTAGTGTTGATCGCGGTCGACGAGAGTTACAACCCCGGCGTAATCGGGCTGGCGGCATCACGACTGACCGAGCAATATTACCGTCCAGCCATCGTGGCCACGCGCGGCGATGAATTCACCCGCGCCTCCTGCCGCAGCATCCCCGAGTTTCACATCACCCACGCGCTGGACGAGTGCGCCGACCTGCTGGTGCAGCATGGAGGCCACTCGGCCGCGGCCGGCTTTACAGTACACAATGATAACCTCCCTGAGCTGATCGAGCGCCTGCAAACGATTGCCTCCCGCCAGCTGGCCGATCTGGATTTGCGCCACAGCCTGAGGGTGGACGCTTTGGTATCGCTCTCTGACCTGCGCCCGGAGCTTCTACGTGACCTGAACGCCCTTCAGCCTACCGGAGTCGATAACCCACCGGCAGTATTCGCTTCAAAGGGATTAAAGGTGCTACGCAGCAGGAAGGTCGGTAAAGACATGGCCCATTTGAAGCTGACTGTTACCGATGGGCGCATCACTTACGACGCCATCGCTTTTCGACAGGGACACTGGCAGGAAGATATGCCACCGCTAGTCGATCTGGTTTACACTTTCGAGGCTAACGAGTACAACGGTTTCACTTCTCTACAGCTCAATGTGCGCGATATTCGCAAAGCATCCGTGTGATCGTTAGGAATAAGGTTTCAGCCGGGTTCCCGAACACCGTCTTTATCCGCGTCGATCCGTGGACTGAATTAATCCACAAAGCGATATTTCACCAGCGTCCACACCGCCTCGAAGGCGTCTTTCAGCTTGATCTTTTTCCCCTCGGAGTAATCACGTGGGTTGAAGGTAATCGGCACCTCGAAGATACGCACCTTGCGCTTGAGGATCTTGGCGGTAAACTCCGGCTCAAAGTCGAACCGGCGGGAGTGGATGGTCATGTCTTTCACGACATCGCGACAAAAGACCTTGTAACCCGTCTCCATGTCGGTGAGGATATTGTTATACAGGATGTTGGTCATAAAGGTGAGCAGCTTGTTCGCCACCATATGCCAGAACATAGTCGGCCGGCGTGGCGCCCCCAGGAAGCGCGAGCCGTAAACCACGTCGGCAATGTCCTCCTCAATCGGTTTGAGCAAAGCCGGGTAGTCGCGCGGATCGTATTCCAGGTCTGCATCCTGGATCAGGATCACTTCTCCCTTTGCTGCACGGATGCCGTCCATCACTGCCGCGCCTTTGCCTTGATTGCGTTCGCGCAGGATCACACGTACGTTCCCATTGCCATCCAACTGCTTCAGCACGTCACGGGTTCCATCCGTCGAACCGTCATCCACAACGACAATTTCAGCGGGGATGCCAGTCGCCTGCACCCGGCGCACAATCTGAGCTATGGTATTGTACAAGGTCTTTTGTCGCGATGTCGTGAAAGACATGACCATCCACTCCCG
>MGNS01000023.1:28402-50523 GCA_001795165.1 Chloroflexi bacterium RBG_16_57_11 | reverse complement strand
AGGATGTTGGTCATAAAGGTGAGCAGCTTGTTCGCCACCATATGCCAGAACATAGTCGGCCGGCGTGGCGCCCCCAGGAAGCGCGAGCCGTAAACCACGTCGGCAATGTCCTCCTCAATCGGTTTGAGCAAAGCCGGGTAGTCGCGCGGATCGTATTCCAGGTCTGCATCCTGGATCAGGATCACTTCTCCCTTTGCTGCACGGATGCCGTCCATCACTGCCGCGCCTTTGCCTTGATTGCGTTCGCGCAGGATCACACGTACGTTCCCATTGCCATCCAACTGCTTCAGCACGTCACGGGTTCCATCCGTCGAACCGTCATCCACAACGACAATTTCAGCGGGGATGCCAGTCGCCTGCACCCGGCGCACAATCTGAGCTATGGTATTGATTTCATTATAGGCAGGAATTATGACACTGACGAACATAATTAATAAGTCCACCTTAATTCTATCTGGATTGTAATTTCGCGGATCGCCGCTAATACCCGCATTTAGATTATAATCGAAGTGGTTTTCAGGCGTAGAAAAAGCTCAGCCAAATCAGGAGATGATTCACATGGATGTTGCTCGCGCCCCAAAAAACACTGGCCTTCTGGGTGTAAAAGATACAGCCCGATCCGCTTTCTTACCGAATCCGATCACGCGAGTCGAAGAGACCGGACTCTCAGGGCTATGGCTTCAAGACCTGGCATTAAAAGTTTTGTATTATCAAGGCTATATGAGTGGCTTCAAAATAGCTGATGCAATGGCCTTGCCTTTCCCAGGAGTGATCGACCAGCTCTTAGAAGTCCTGAAGCGTGAGAAACTGATAGAGGTCAAAACCGCCCAGCAGGTAGGCCTCGGCGAAGGAACGTATATTTACGGCATCACCGGTTTAGGAATCAACCGGGCGCGGGAGGCCTTGGAGCGCAGCCAGTACGCTGGACCTGCTCCGGTGCCGTTGGAAGCTTATAACCGGGCAATCCTCAGCCAGGCTCGCCAACGAATTACTATTAAAGACATCGATCTACGCCAGGTATTATCCCACCTCGTGCTTAGTGAGCCATTGCTTCAGCGCATCGGTCCGGCGGTAAACTCGGGCACGTCCATCTTCCTTTATGGCCCCCCTGGCAACGGCAAAACCAGCATAGCACGGGCGGTTGGGAGCTTGATGCTTAATGAAACCATTTATATACCGTACGCGATTTACATCGATGGCCTGGTTGTCAAGCTTTACGACGAAGTCAATCACCGGATCGTCCCGGACGAACCGCCATTGAAGACCGGTACGGGCGGCTTAACACCCAAGCCGGGCACCGGCGGCCTGAATAAGCCCGGGACCGGTGGACTGGGTTCATCGACCCAAGATTCTTCAAGCGCTGGCGCAGTTCGCTACGGGCCTCGGCGCGACATGCGCTGGGTGCGCGTCCACCGCCCGTTTATCATGACCGGCGGTGAGCTGATCCTTGCAGGGTTGGATTTGGCTTTCGATGATGTGCACAAGTTCTATGAAGCCCCATTTCAGGTCAAAGCGAACGGCGGTATTCTACTGATCGATGACTTCGGTCGCCAATTGGTACGACCACGCGATCTGCTAAACCGCTGGATCGTTCCCCTCGAAAATCGCATCGATTACCTGACGCTGCACACTGGCCGGAAGGTTGAAGTGCCATTCGATGTGCTGGTGATCTTTTCTACCAACCTGCCGCCTAAGGACCTCGTAGACGAGGCTTTCTTGCGTCGCCTGCGCCATAAGATCCAAATTGTCGATCCGACGTATGAGGCATAT
The DNA here is from genome assembly GCA_001795165.1 of Chloroflexi bacterium RBG_16_57_11. Lineage (GTDB taxonomy): Bacteria > Chloroflexota > Anaerolineae > Anaerolineales > UBA4823 > RBG-16-57-11. The sequence goes on along the minus strand of MGNS01000023.1, from coordinate 48,753 downwards.
CGTGAGATATTCAAAGACGTAGCCTCCTCAAAGGGCGTCACCTATGATGAATCCGGTTTAGCTTACCTGCTCCAGGAGTGGTATATCCGGCGGAACCGAAAATTACGCGCCTCGCACCCTCGCGACCTGTGCGATCAAATCCTGGATATCTCTCGGTATCTCAATATCAGCCCCGAGATGACCACAGATATGATCGACCGCGCTGCAGAAGCATATTTCGTCGACATATAATTAGTCCGAATCACTACCTGCTATGCTGTTCGATACCCTCCCCCGTCCAGCTATCATAGCCCATCGAGGCGCCAGTGCATACGCGCCAGAAAATACCCTGGCAGCCTTCAAACTGGCGCTTCAGCAAGGCGCTGATGGCATTGAGCTGGATGCCAAGCTATCTGCGGATGGGCATGTGGTGGTCATCCACGATCAAACCGTTGATCGAACGACGCCCTTCCATGGCAAGGTGGGGGATTTCCGTGTGTCTGAGCTGCGCAAGATGGACGCAGGCAGTCATTTCGATATTACATTTAAAGGCGAGCCGATCCCAACATTGGAAGAGGTTTTTAAGGCTGTCGGCCAGCTTACCTATATCAACGTCGAATTGACGAATTATGCTTCACCACTCGATTTACTACCAGAGAAAGTTGCCGAGCTGGTGCGTCATTACAAACTCAGCCACAGGGTCGTCTTTTCATCCTTTAACCCAATCGCCCTTCTGCGCATCCGCCATCTGATCCCAGAAGCCCCGATTGGTCTGCTCGCTTTCCCAGGCATCAAAGGTGGACTGGCTCGCAGCTGGCCGGGCAGGTTCGTCCGGTATCAAAGCCTGCATCCCGAGGTGAAAGACACCACAATCACATTGGTCAACCGCCTGCAAAGACGGGGTTGCTGGATATTCGTCTATACGGTAAACCGCGAAGATGAAATGTGGCGGCTGTTTGATATGGGGGTAGATGGCATTTTCACCGATGATCCACTGTTGGCGCAAAAGATTCTAAAACAATACCGTCGTAAGGCCAGCCAAAGCCGGGAAGAGATCAGTCGCTAGATTTGGTGACCTGGATGGAAATCACCCCGGATGAGATCATGGTATTCTGTATGGCGCGCCAGGTGTGCGATGGCGAGATTGTCGCCCAAGGCCTGGCGACCCCCCTGGTGGCAGCAGCATACCTGGTGGCCAGACATACTCACGCTCCCAATCTATATTTCACTTCGGCTATCGGCCAGGGAGTCTGCCGCCAACCGGCCCCACTGGGATTGACCCAGGTAGAAAGCCTATGGTTAGACCTTTCGATGAATAATGTTGGATTTGTCCGCGCTGCGGCCGATATTCTGCCTCGTCTGCGACCCAAGGAATTCTTCCGACCGGCACAGATCGATCCAGCTGGCAATTTCAACAACATCGCTTTTGGAAAAGACTACCGTCATCCGCGGCTTCGATTGCCCGGCACCGGTGGCATTCCGGATGTAACGACCTTTATCGATGATATCCAATTGTACGTGCCTCGCCACTCGCGCCTGACTTTCGTTCCACGGCTGGATTACATTTCAGGATTGGGGTACCATCCTGCACGGCGTTTGGGGTCAGGACCACGCTATCTGGTCAGCGACCTCGGGCAGTTCGATTTTGGCGGTGGCACGCGGGAGCAACCGCGCATGCGGTTGATCAGCAATCATCCCGGAGTGGATGTCGCTTACATCCAGGCCCATACCGGTTTTCAGCTGGAAGTGATTGAAAATATCCAAGAGACCCCCCTGCCCACTGAGGATGTATTGAGGTTGCTGCGCCAGGAAATTGACCCGCTGGGCATCCGCAAGCTTGAAGCACTTAGCGGGGCGGAGCGACGGCAATTGCTGCGCGAGATCATTGCCAGCGAGACCTCGGAGCTACCAACCGGGCATGAAACTCCACGCTCCTGAAAAAGCTGTAAACCAACAAGTCCCATTGGGCGCGAAATAGGCTAAAATACGGCTGTGATTCTGACCGGACGAAGGTTTCACTGGTTCTTCCGCGCCCTGTGCATTTTAACCCTGTTGCCGCTCCTGGCCGGAGCGGGCAATCCGAACTTTACGTTTAAAGCTTTCGCTCAAAGCCCCAATGATGCAGCACGCGAGCAGGCCGCAGCCCAACTGGCGAGCCTGACTCCGGAAGAACGCGTTGGCCAGTTGTTCATTATCGCTTTTCAGGGCTCCGAAGCCGGCCCGAGCTCACCCGTGAACACTTTAATCTCGAATTATCATGTAGGCGGTGTGGTGCTCCTGGCAAGAAACGATAATATCGCGGATAACTTTGGTCTTCCGAGCAAAACCACCGAACAAGTCAACGATCTGGTCCAACAGCTGCAGACAATCGAGTGGGATTCGTCTCTTTTTCCCCAGGAAAACCAACTCACAGGCGAGAGTTTCCTGCCCAACTATATCCCGCTGCTGGTCGGGATACCACAAGAGGGCGATGGCTATCCTTATGACCAAATCCTGAATGGAATAACCACTCTGCCCAATGGGATGGCGCTGGGCGCGACATGGACGCCTGATTTGGCCAGCCAGGCGGGCGCTGTGCTGGGAAAAGAGCTTTCCTCCCTTGGTATCAATCTGCTACTCGGGCCGGTGTTAGATGTGCTCGAGCCACCCGAGCTGGAGACCGCCAGTAACCTGGGCACACGCACCTTTGGGGGTGACCCATATTGGGTCGGAGAGATGGGCCGCGCTTACGTGCGCGGCGTCCACCAGGGCAGTAACGGTCAGGTAGCGGTCGTCGCCAAACACTTTCCGGGGCATGGTAGCTCCGATCGTTTACCCGAGGAAGAAGTTGCCACAGTGCGCAAGTCGTTGGATGAGCTATCCAACTTTGACTTAGCACCCTTCCTGGCCGTAACCGGCAACGCCAGCTCTGCCGAGGAGACTGCTGACGCGCTGCTCACCTCGCACATCCGTTACCAGGGCTTGCAGGGCAATATCCGCGCCACAACCCGTCCAGTCAGCCTGGACCCCCAGGCACTCAGCCTTTTGTTCGAGTTACCCGGTCTTTCGATCTGGCGAAGTAATGGCGGTATTATGGTTAGCGACGATCTTGGCAATGCTGCGATCCGCCGCTTTTACTCACTGACCAGCCAAACCTTCGACCCTCGTCGGGTCGCGTTGAACGCCTTCCTGGCAGGCAACGACCTGTTGTACATTGCCGATTTTACAGCAAGCGAGGAGGTTGACTCGACTACCGAGGCGATACACACACTGGAGTTCTTCACTCAAAAATACCGGGAAGATTCAGCTTTTGCTCAGCGCGTCGACGAATCGGTCTTGCGAATCTTAACCTTGAAGTACCGCTTATACCCCTCGTTTCAGTTAGGCGATGTACTCCCCGAGGCAGGCGGTCTGGACGAACTCGGCCAATCGGGCCAGGTCAGCTTCGAAATTGCCCAGAAAGCGGCAACGTTGCTCAGCCCATCCCAAGCTGAGCTGGATACGACTATACCTGACCCGCCAAATCAGAACGACCGCATCGTCTTCATCACCGATACTCGTACCGCCAAAGCGTGTAGCGATTGTCTTGCACAACCATTGATCGATGAGCAAGCCCTACAAGACGCTGTCTTGCGTCTGTATGGTCCACAAACGGGTGGACAGGTCAGTGTGAACAACCTATCTTCGTTCTCACTCGAAGAGCTGGAACTCATGTTGAATGACTCAACCGAAGCCTTACAGCTCGAGCTTAATCTGAGGCGGGCGAACTGGATCATTTTTTCGATGCTCCCAGATCGTCCGGATGTTCCTTCTTTCCAGGTGTTACGGCGCTTCCTGACTGAGCGCCCCGACCTTTTCCAGCAAAAAAGGCTTATGGTTTACGCATTTTGTGCGCCATATTATTTAGATGCCACGGATATCTCCAAGCTGACCGCGTACTACTCGTTATACAGTAAGGCGCCAGGCTTTATCGAGATTGCAGCTTATCTGCTCTTTGGGGAGTTACGTGCGACTGGGTCTTCACCCGTTTCCGTGCCGGGAATTGCATATAACTTGAACGAAGCCCTGTTCCCCGATCCCGCTCAGATTATCCCACTCGAATATGACTTACCAGCACCGACGCAGGTCATAACTGGAACAGCTACCCCGGAGCCGCCTCCTGCACCAGACTTCCGAGTGGGTGATGTGGTCCCATTGCGAACCGGTGTGATCCTGGATCACAACCGCAACCCTGTTCCAGACGGCACACCGGTGACATTCACATTCACCTCTGGGGTCGAATCGAACAGCACGCGTCAAGTTGAGATCACACACCTTGGAGTTGCGCGTACCACCTATCCGATTAATAATCCAGGCGTGATAGAAATCCGCGCCGAGAGCGAAGCGGCCCAATCAGAAGTGTTACGTCTGGACATCCCAACGACCGGTGAGGCGAATCTAACCGCATCTCCTACACAGGAGCCAACGTTAACGGCGACCCTGGTTCCACCGACCGAGATTCCCATTCCTCCTCCCACACCGGGGATAGCCGAGCCGTTGCAACGTCCAGGGCTGGCAGACTGGATGATCGCAGTCCTGATCGCCTCATTTATGGCCTTAGCGATCTACCGTTTAGGCGCGTTAATTGGTTATGTGCGGTGGGGGGTTCGAGCAGGCTTTCTAGCCCTGATTGGAGGGCTGGTGGCTTACTCAATTTTTGTTTATCAAATCCAGCAAAGCGACCTGCTCCCCGAAACACCAATCTCATTTGAAATTGTATTAGCGACCTTCGCGGGTGTCATTGTCGGGCTTATGATTGCCCTCGCCTGGAGGATGGTCGCCCAAGCCTCACGAGAGCGTGAGGCAACCAACGGAACGGAAAAAACTCCCTCAGCGCATTAATGTAATTGCCAGGCTGAACAACAACAATCCACCTGTAACCCAGATGAGCATGCGGTCAATCGGGGATGAAACCAGGTCGGCCAGGGTCGGCGCAGGTAAGGGGGCGCGCGGTCGAGTGACCGGATCCCAATCACCCAGTAGCGCTCGACGAAATGTTTCCACGTCTTGCGGCCGCTCATCAGGATGCAGATTCATCGCCCATTGTATGGCTCGCTCGGTTCGCTGGCTGATATTCGGATTTATCTGGCGGATCGGAGTCAATGAAGTAGGACTCAGAAATAATTCACGCGCCTCGACCGGGGAGTGGTTCGTTAGCAGATGGTACAATGTGGCGCCAAAAGCGTAGACGTCGCTGCGCACATCGGTATGCCCGGTGTCACCACCGTATTGCTCCAGGGGAGTGTACAACGCTGTACCCCGGCCTTGCAAGATGGTTATCGTCACTTCGTCAGAGGCTAAAATTTTGACCAAACCAAAATCAACCAACTTGAGCAAGCCAGACGGAGTTAGCTTCAAGTTGCTTGGTTTTATGTCACGATGGACGATCGGTGGATTCTGACTATGAAGGTAAGTCAGGGCATCTGCGAGTTGGCTTGCCCAGTTTAAAACATCCCGCTCGGCCAGAAATTCGCCTTTCTGCCGAGCTTCGTTCATCAAAGCGCGCAGGTCTTTACCGGGAACGAAATCCATCACCAGGTAATCACGCCCGCCTACCGAGAAGAAATCCGACACTTTCGGTAAGTTCGGGTGATCGAGGCGCGCCAAGACTGTTGCCTCGCGTAAAAACTGATCGCGAGCCTGTTTGAGCAACGCTGTGGAAAGGCTGCGGTCGTGCTCGACCTCTTTGAGGGCGCATTGACGGCCTTCCAAACGCAGGTCATCTGCCAAATAGATGCTACCCATCCCCCCCTGGCCGATGATGCGTGTAATTTTGTAACGACCCCGTAAAACCTCGTCTGCTTTTAGCGGCGTTGGCATACACTTATCCGTTAATTTTGTGTTATTATACCCGGTGGAAAGCAAGCAGAGGTTAGGAATGGAGAGGAATAGCGACGAGGTTGGGTTGCTTATCGCTCAATCTGGCCCGCTAAATGGCCAGCGATGGGCGCTGGTCAATACGATCGTCATAGGGCGCAATACCGACTGCGACATTGTTGTGCCTGACCGCCAGGTTTCTCGCCACCACGCTCGTTTGCGTCTCACACCGGAGGGGATATACATCGAAGACCTGGGCAGCAAGAATGGCACGCACCACAACGGAGAGACAATTTCAGAAGCGGTCATCTTACACGATGGCGATCTAATCCAGATCGCCTTGGCTCAAAAATTCGTCTTCCTCTCCTCCGATGCTACTATCCCCCTGGAAGGACCGGAGCTGGCCAACCTGCTCCAGGAATTAGCAGCCACACGCGAAGGCCCGTCTGTTGCAGAAATAAAACGCTTACGGCTAGACAAGCGCTCTCGGCGCATGTGGGTACATCCTTCCAGCGGACCGCAGGTCGACGAAGAAGTCGAAGTGCTGCCGCCGCTCTCTGTATCGCAATTCCGCCTTTTGGAAGCGTTATATGAGAACCAGGGCTTAGTAGTGTCTCGTCAAGATCTGGTGGCGGCTGTATGGCGTGGCGAGGAAGCGTTCGAGGTATCAGAACAAGCCCTGGATGCATTGGTGCGCCGGTTGCGGGACCGAATCGCCAGCATCGACGCAGATCATGAATATATCGTCACGATACGGGGTCACGGCTTACGGCTGGATAATCCGGTAATCGAATGAGAAATATCTAACTTCTCATATTTCGCTGCATGTTATAACGCAAAGCCTGGCGGTTTGCTGCAGCCACATGGCTGGCAAATTCCTTGTCCTCCCCGGACTGCGCCTGCATCGAAATATTCCCCAATAGATCCATAAATTCAGGGGTAATCACCTCATGGTTAGCTTCCAAGAACACTTGCCGGGCTTTTTCGTCGGGGGCGTCTAAAAATTCCTCGACCAGACCAAGCTCTGGCGGAGCGCTGGCTTGTTGCAATACATCCACAATTTGCTGAAGCTTGGCCGATCTCTCCAGATCGCCCTGCTTACGCGCTTCATCTAATAGATACTGGAGCTCTTGAATAAAGGTTTCATCTACCGCTCCCAGTGCCTGTGTGGTCGCGGCAGAAATATCGCTGGCTTTCAGGATCTGTTCTAACAATTGCCTGGTTTGTCCCCGGTGGGCTTCCATCTGGCGATCAATCTCTTGGGTCATTTCCAAAAGGTTTGTCCTCAGATCCACCAAACGCTTACGCCCATCACCACGCGCGCGGTCGATGCGCTCACTGAGCAACTGGAAGAAAGCATAATCTAACCCGGGTCGGGTCAGGCTTACGATTGCATTCAGGCGGGTCTCATTAGGAGCGTTGACGATTAAGTCCAGCAGCTTCTCGCGCGTCAGCTCCTTACCTGCAGCCTGTAAATCTTTTATCGCCGCTTCGACCTCCGCCGCCTGGGATTGTATTTCGCGCCCATAGTGGGTGAGCGGCAACAGGCTCTTCTGCAGGTCTGAGAGCTGTTGTGCAGATTCACGATCACCGCCCATCATGGCAACTTCTAACAAGCGGTTGAGCAATCCAAAGAATTCCGCATCCATCAAGGTTTCATTCTGGCGAGCGATCTCAGCGCGCACACTCTCATCCGAGGCACCCGCCAGGCGTTGCAGCAAATTCATCCGCTGCTGTTGAGCCTGGATCATCTCACGTGTAATCCCATCGGCTTCAAGTACGCGCTCGATCAAACCTTGCATGGTCAACGTACTTTGGGGATTGAGCAGATAGCCCTTGCGCTTCTCCTGCGGTAGCTTGTTGATCACCTGGTTGATCATGCCGCCAATCAGGCGCTCCTGCTCATTGCGCGGCAGCCCCAATTCCGGAGGGATATAGGTCAATAACAGCTCCTTTTCCGTGTCATGATAGACAATTGGGGTGGCCAGGTTCCCCTGATAGCCACAGTACTGACATTGAACCAGGTTATACGATCCTGATAGCAGGCGAGACTTGGCAGATGCATCGGTATTGACGTCGAAGAGCTGGTCGATCTCGGCGACCACCGGCTGGCGACAGTTCGGACAACTGACTTGAGTTCTGGGCATGCGGAATTACTCCATAATCATTATTTCACAACCGCTCCATTATACTCGACGTGAATCATCCCGAGGCAATGAAAAACAGATGCGCGCGCCTTCACCAGATTTTGAATCGACCCAAATCCGACCGCCATGCGCCTCCACCACTGCCCGCGCCAGGTATAGCCCCAGGCCTGCGCCTTTGGTCTTGCGTGAGGCATCCTGAGATCGGTAGAAACGATCAAAGATATATGGGATATCCCCCGCTGCGATCCCAGGCCCCTGATCGCTGACACATATTACCACTTGTTGTGGGTGCACCTGACCACGGATCGTGATCTCACCGCCACCTGATGAGTACTTGATGGCATTCGAAATCAGGTTTGAGAGCACCTGTGAAATGCGATCCTCATCCGCCAGGATTACCGGAAAATTTGCAGGGAAGGAAACTGAGATGCGATGGCTATTTTCTTGGGTCTGGAATCGTTCGGCGATCCGCCGTGTCAGAGCGCTAAGATCGACATCAGACAGGTTAATCGAAAGAGCGCCCGCCTGTAAGCGAGAAGCGTCGAGCAGATTTTCGATCAGGTCAGTCAGGCGATCGGCCTCTTCTTCTATCACTGCCAGGCTATCCTGGACGATTTCTCGGTCCCAGGAAGCATCTTCACGACGTAATGTGCTCACATAGCCCTTGATCAAAGCAACCGGTGTCTTTAATTCGTGGCTGACGACCGATACGAAGGTGCTCTTCAATTCGTCAGCCTCACGGAAACGGCTGATATCTCGCACCACACCGATCACATTGAGTAACACACCATCGGTTGAGAGCAAAGGCGCATAGGTAATACCCACAGGCAAGGATGGTCCCACCGAACGCTCAAGGTCACCTTCTACGTATAGTGAGGCGTTCGGAGTAAGCGGCCATCCTCCGACCTCCGCTTGTTCCAGGGTCATCCCGTCCTTATTCTTCGCCCAAAGAATCACTTCTTCATGTTTGTGGCCTCGGATTTGCGCCATCGGGATGCCTAACATACGCGCCAATGCAGGGTTGCAGTGTTCAATGGTATGATCTGCCTTCAGAATTAACAATCCATCTCCAACTGCATCCAACAAGGCAGCGATGCGTCGTTCTTCATAACGTTGCTGGGTGTATAGCTGCGCATTATGTACCGCAATCGCCGCCTGATCGGCGAAACTCTGCAACAGGGCCTTGTCGTTGGCAGAAAACATGCCAAGGTAGTTGCGGAATACAAACAACACCCCCACAACCTGGTTGCGTGCCAGGAGCGGTAGCGCAACTCCCGTTAACAACCCCAAGCTGGCAGCGCGTGTCAGTCCCTGGAGCAAGCGGTTAATCTCCGGGAGCTCGAACAACTCTGGCTCTTCGTGCTCTGGCACAGTACCGAGCAGCGGCTCGATCTGGCGCAGGAACGCAGGAGAAAGGCTCTGCGAAACTGCCACTCGCCAGCCTCCCTGCGCCCTCAACGCGATCAATCCAGCCTGCCCGGCCAGCATCTCGATCGAGATCGTCAGGATGCGCGCCAGAACGGTATCCAGGTCCAGCTCCTGGGTAATCGCACGAGAAATTTCGAGCAGATAGTCTCGCTGGCGGACGCGCAGATCAGGCAGCAATTGTGTGCACCTCGCTCTGAGCGCCTAACAACGGCTCCTCGCCGCGTTCGCTGGCCGAAAGGGCCTCTTCGAAAATGACCGTGGCTTCATCGATTTCACTTCGGGTCACACACAGCGGGGGGGCAAAGCGGATTGTGCTTGAACCGCAGCCGAGCAAGAGCAGCCCGCGCAGGAAGGCATTGTCCACAGTATAGTCACGAAGCTTGGAATCCGGCGTCTTGGTCTGTGGATCTTTGACGAATTCGAGACCAATCATCAGACCTTTACCACGCACATCGCCGACGGACGGGTGGCGCGCTTGAATTTGGCGCAGGATTTCAATCAGATAATCGCCCATCTCGACTGCGTTCTGCAGGTATTCCTTCTCGATCAGCTCAATAGTCGCCAAAGCGGCGGCGCAGGAGATCGGGTTGCCACCGAAGGTGTTGCCGTGAGCGCCGCGCGGCCATTTAACAATGTGCTCTTTTGCGAACATCACCCCTAATGGCATGCCGGAGGCAATGCCTTTGGCAGCGCAAACGATATCTGGCTCTACGCCATAATGTTGGATCGCCCACCATTTTCCGGTACGACCCATGCCTGATTGGACTTCGTCTACAATCAACAAGATGTCGTGCTTATCGCAAAGCTGGCGCAGTGCAGGGAAAAACCCTGGTGTGGGGAGCACATAGCCGCCCTCACCCTGGATCGGCTCGACCAGAATACCTGCTACATCTTCAGGGGGTAAGAGGTGGTTCAGGATTTGCTCTTCAATATATTCAACCACCTTATCCCCGTAATCCTCGCCCGGCTTGACATCCAGGATCGGTCGATACGGATCAGGAAAAGGGACATGCGTGACGCCGTTCATCAACGGGTAAAAATCACGATGATAGACTGGCTTACTGGCGGTGAAGGTCACCGCTCCCATGGTCCTTCCATGGAATCCTCCCAGGAATCCGATGAACTGGGACGCGCCTGAGGATTGGCGAGCGAGCTTGATTGCCGCTTCAACGCTTTCGGTGCCCGAATTGGTCATGAAGGATACTGCATTATCCATAAACGGCGCGATCTCATTAATTTTTTCACCCAGCTCGATCCATTTTGTGTGGTAAAAATCAGAAGATATGTGGATAAATTTTTCTGCCTGCTCCTGGATAGCCTTTACAACTGCAGGGTGGCTGTGGCCGGTGGATACAACGGCGATTCCAGCGGCAAAATCCAGGAAACGGTTGTTATCGACGTCCCACACTTCGGTACCTTTTCCATGTTCCATCACAAATGGGTAACCACGTGGATAGGATGGGGAAATTACGTCCTGGTCGCGTTTTACGAGGGCACGGGCTTTCGGGCCTGGTAAATTCATGATCTGCATATGTCTTTCTCCTGAAAGGTGAATGAATATTTCAACCCTAATAGGTTTATTAATTACATATAATTAATGTAACTGAGCAAGCGTGAAGATTATACCCCACACTCCTCTTTCCACGCTAGGAGAAGCGAAGCGTTGCTTTAGCTGTTGTGATCACGAGGTTCAGGGATATTGGGATGGTCTGACTGAGCTGGTAAAAATTTGAGCATTCCCAACTGTAATTCTGCATCAAAGCGATTATAATCTGCCCTTGTGCAAAGCGACACCCCAGCCAACAGTATCCCTTCATTTTCCTTCCAGGTCCAGGCCCAGGCAGGTCGCGCCCGGGCGGGTGTCTTTCACACCCCCCACGGCGATATCCACACCCCGGTTTTCGCCCCGGTTGGCACACAAGCCACGGTTAAAGCTATCACCCCAGCCCAGCTTGAAGAAATGGGCGCCAGTATTGTGCTCTCCAATACATACCATCTCTACCTGCGCCCTGGCGACGAGCTGGTCGCTGAAATGGGCGGGCTGCATAAATTTATGAACTGGCCACATCCCATCCTGACCGACTCAGGCGGCTACCAGGTTTTCTCCCTGTCGGACAGCCGGAAGTTAGATGAAACCGGCGTAACCTTCAAGAGTCACATCGACGGCTCTTTGCACCAAATTTCACCGGAGAAAGCGATCGCAATCCAGGAGAATCTTGGGGCTGATATCATCATGGCCTTCGATGAATGCGCCCCTCCCTACGAGCACGATTACAACCTGCGCGCGTTGAGGCGCACCCACGCCTGGGCGGAGCGATGCCTGCAGGTCAAGTCTCGCCCCGATCAGGCGCTGTTTGGCATCGTTCAGGGCGGTGTCTTTCCGGAATTGCGTGAGGAATCGGCACGTTTCATCGCTTCACTTGGCTTTTCCGGTCACGCTATCGGAGGGCTCTCCGTCGGGGAGACAAAAGCAGAAATGCATCACATGTTGGAGGTAGTGGACTTCGTTCTACCGGAAGATAAACCGCGCTACCTGATGGGCGTCGGATCCCCAGAAGATTTGGTGAATGGCGTGCTACGCGGCATAGACATCTTTGACTGCGTCTTGCCAACTCGACTGGCTCGCCACAACACCGCCATGACCCGCACCGGTCGATTGAACCTGATGAACGCCTCCTTCTCGCGCGAAGCAGGACCGATCGATGAAACCTGCAATTGCTACACCTGTCGCCATTTCGCACGCGGCTATCTGCGCCATTTGATCGTGGCCAAGGAGATGCTGGCTGCGACACTGCTTTCGCTACACAATTTGCATACCTTACTGCAACTGGCGCGTGAAATGCGCCAGGCGATCTTCGAAGGGAGATTCGATCGCTTCGCAGCCGAGTTCCTGGCGGCTAGAAACGACACCTGACCTCATGACCCTGTTCCAATCCATTATCCTGGGCATCGTTCAGGGACTTACCGAGTTCCTGCCCATCTCCAGCTCGGCCCATCTGGTGATCGTTCCATATATCCTAAATTGGGACATCCCCAAAGAGCAAGCATTCATATTCAACGTGCTGGTACAGGTCGCCACTCTGGTGGCAGTCATCGCTTATTTCCGGATGGATTTAATCGCCATTCTCCGTGCCTGGCTGAATGCAATTATTAAGCGACAGCCATTTGCCACATCGGACTCACGCCTGGGCTGGTACATCTTGGTGGCAACCGTCCCTGCGGGGATCATCGGTCTATTGCTGAAAGAGCTGGTTGAACAGGCTTTTGCCAGCCCGGTGGCGACTGCCGGCCTTCTATTACTTACTCCCGCACTACTTGTGATTGCCGAACAGGTAGGAAAGCGTAACCGCTCGCTAGAAGCGATGAATTGGTTCGACGCACTTTGGGTGGGATTTGGACAGGCGTTAGCCATTTTTCCCGGTGTATCACGATCGGGGGCGACCATTGCTGCAGGTATGACACGCAACCTGGAACGTCCTGCCGCGGCGCGCTTCGCCTTCCTGATATCCATCCCCATCATGCTGGCAGCCGGGCTGTTAGCCGGGCTGGATCTGCTCCAGATGCCCAATTTTGCCAGCCTGCTGCCGGTTTTTATTCCGGGTATTATCGCCGCTGCATTAACCGGCTTTCTATCGATCCGCTGGTTGCTGGGCTATCTGGTCAGGCATTCCCTGTATGGGTTTGCTATCTATTGTGTCGTCCTGGCGTTGATCGTCTTTGGGGTTAGTGCCGTACGATGAGATCGCTTCGTCCATATCTACTCAAAGCTATTGCGTCTCAACGGTAGGGATGGTGAAATGGAAGGTGGTGCCTGTTCCGAAGGCGCTTTCGAACCAGATCCGACCCCCTTGCAGCTCAACCAGACTCTTGGTGATCGAAAGCCCAAGGCCAGTGCCAGAGGCCATCTCCTTGGCGGTATCGGTTCGAAAATACTGCTGAAATATCTTTTTTTGGTCTTCATCTGAAATGCCAATGCCAAAATCCTGCACCCAGAGGTGCACGAATTCCGCTCCGGCCAGCATGCCATCCGCCTCAGCATAGCGTTCGGCGCCAATAACGAAACGGCCGCCCTCCAGGGTATATTTAGAAGCATTGCTGATCAAGTTGGTCAGGATCTGCGCCAGGCGCGCCGGGTCCGCCCAGACCGCCGTTAAATCCTCCTCCAGGCTGATCACCATCTGTTGATGGGTTTCTTCAACCTGGCGCTTCAGCGAACGTAAAACATCCTCCAATACTTCAGGTATCTGAACTGTCCGGAATTCCAATCGCAGGTTTCCCACCTGGATTTTGGTCAGGTCGTTTAAATCGGAGACGATCGAGTTCATCCGATCTACGTTGGACCGCACTGTTGCCAGGAAGCTGGCCTGCATTTCATTAATCGTTCCTGCCATACCGGAAGAAACCAGCTCCGTATAACCTTTAATCGAGGCCATCGGGTTCTTCAGCTCATGCGCCACGAAGGAGACAAAACGCGATTTGGCCAGGTTGGCCTGCTTGATTTCATTATATAGCTGCGCATTGGCGATTGCGATCGCTGCATGGTCGCTCAAACGGGTGAGAAATGAAATCATCTCTTCCTTGAAAGGCTCGCTGCCTGTACTCTCCAGCAACAAAATTCCGATGGTATTCGTTTCACGGCGAATTGGGACAACAATTTGGCGGCGGGGGGTCGCCGCCAAGCCCGAAGGGTTTCCCGCCTGGGTATCGTTCGCAATGTGGCAGACGATTTGCCCGCTCTCGATCGCCTGACGCAGTGCCGGTCTGTTGTCCAGAGAAAAACTGAGATAATTGCTATCCTGTTCGGCGTCTGAGCGATCTGATCGGACCAGGCCATTTTTATCTTCGCTACTGCCGTTTTGCCTGTCAGTATCCTGATCCATTCGCAGAAAACCTGCAAGCGCGTGCCAGTCCCCTTGGGCGACGATCACCTGGACACCCTTATCATCGACTGTCCCAACCAGTCCAATTTCGGCATACGAGCGACGCATGGCCCACTCCAGGGTCAGGCGCATAGCGTGCTCAATATCCAGGCTGGCATTCAGCTCACGATCTATTCGTTGCATGACCTCGAGTTCCTGGACTGTGGCTGCCAGCGCTTGATCGGTCATGGTGTACAGCCGTGCGTTTTCGATGGCAATCGTCGCCTGGCTGATGAAAGCGGTCAATAATACCTGATCAGAATAAGTGAACGGCGCTCCATCTTTTTTATCGATCACTTCGATCACACCGATTACACGGTCCTGGATACGCATTGGAACTACTAACATGTCCTGAGTGTCGAAGCCTGTTTGGGCATCGATCTCATCGAACCATTCTCGACTCCGTTTTGCTTCGTTGGCAATGATCGGCTGACCGGATTGTTGTGACTCACCAACCAGCCCGGTGCCCGGAGGCAGCCGGCGACCGGCCAGTTTTTCGGCCACCGGACCCAAAACAACCTCAAAGATTAATTCATCCGTTTGGGGATCGACCAGGAATAGGCTCCCCGCATTGCAGTTCAAGATCTCCACCGCGCCTTGCATGATCTGCCTGAGCAAGGCTTTCAGATCAAGGGTGAAGGTCAGGCTCATCCCCAACTCGTTCAACTTGGCAAGCTGGCGTGCGCGCTGCTCGGACTCCACAAGCGAGCGAGCCTTCACGATCGCCCCAGCGGTTTGATCGGCAATCGCCTGTAAAAGATTGCAATGTTCAGCAGTGTAGCTTACCAGAGGATCACGGCTGGCAATGCTGATAGCTCCTATCGTTTCTGCGCCTGCATTCAGGGGCACACCCAACCAGCTATAAATTCCGCTAATATCGACCAGTAAGCCACGGAGGCGGCATTCTCGCTCGTAATCATCGGTTCGGATCGATTTCTGATTGGTAATTACCTCAACATCCAGGCCCTGGCCAGCATATAAAGGGCGACCTTCTCGTTCGGTTAATCGCTCATCATTTTCCTCGCAGAAAGCGTAGAAAATCGATCCGGTATCTTCTTCTATTAGGGTAACGTGAAAAATTCGCGCCGGCAACACCTGGTTGGTCTGCGCCGAGATCAACTCCAGGATATCGTCGAACTCTAACGTGAAGCTGACGCCTTGTGCTACACGGGTGAGCACATTCATTTCGCGAACTCGTCGTTCCAGGTCTTTGAGCACCAGATAACGTTCCACTACCAGCGCTGCCTGATTACATAACCCTTGGAGGAATTTCAAATCCATCTGGTTATAGGTATGTCCGGAACAGCGTGGACCCAATGCTAGCCAGCCCATAAGCTCAGTGGCGCCCGGGATAGGCATGAAAACCACCGATCCCAGCATACTCAGCCGGGCTTGCTCGGGTCGCAATTCGGCAGGCATTTTCCCTGGATCGGCCAGGATTAGCGGATCGTTTTTCTCATGCAACATCCGCACTAATGCACTCGTCACAGGAAAACGGAGATCGCTGGTTACATTTCTATCTTCACCTTTTCTGACCCGGTAGTGCCCGTTAACGGGGTCAAACAAATATATGTGAATCGCTACCGGTCTCAAGACCTGATCGACAGTCCGGCGCAATAGCTCCAGTATCTCTGATATACCTGTCACCTGGGTCAATTCGTGACCGAACAACCGCTGGATTTCCTTATAATCGATTCGCTCGTGGAAGAAATGGTGGTCGATCAACGCTTGTAGCCGGTTGCGCAGAGGTATCAAACTCAACGCAAGCAGAAATATCAACAGCCCCGCCACAAATGGGTTCGTCAGATTCAATAAATCTCCGAGTATCAGCGCGATTCCGCTGACCAAGAAGCCATATCCAAGGATCGCAATACCACCCAAGATCGAGTAGAGCACCGCTCGATTGAGTACGAAATCAGTCCGGAACTGGCGATTGCGATGAATCGCACTGAATTTGTGCAGGTACTCCGCCAAATCTGCCATTGCAGGCTGGTAGCTAGAGGACATGCTTACATTTTATTGCAGAATATCCGGATTGGTTAATTACGGTTTTATTAGGACTCGGTTTTCGGGAATGTTTTATACAAAATTTACGAAAGAAAAGTCTTCCCCGCTACATTTCCAGTCTTGGCTGTAACCAAAACTTGCTGAGGTAATCATCTACTGCCGCCTGATGCCCCACATCACGCTGCTCTCGCTCTGAGAGATACCATTTATGCTCGAGGATCTGGCAATATAACTCGTGGGGAGTCATCTGGCGGCTGACCAGCGGCTGCAACCGCTCCACGACCGGTGTATACTTGTTTTCCAGCCAGAAGTTGGCTGCCACCGAAAGCGGCATATTACGCTCAGGCTCAGACGAAAGCATAGCCCGCAACTCATGGATTTCGTTCATCATTTTTTGCGCCTGCAGCTCTTCGGCGTCCAAGCCGGTCAAGTTGAATAGTTGCTCGCGGTGAAAGTTGCGATCCGTGACTTCGACACGCAGCCGTAGCTGTTTCCCGCCTTCCAACGGGGTCAGCTCGACGTCCCCCACGGAAAAGCCCAGCTGGTTGAGGGCACGGATACGCTCATAAATGCGATACTCCTCCTCGGGGGCGATCACATCCTCACGGGTGACTTCATCCCACAGGCTCTGGTAGCGCAAGCGAATGTATGCGCCGATATCCAAGGTCGGCACACCAGGCTCCACCGTTGGAAGTTGCCCGTTGACCCGCAGCTCGACCAGCTCTCGTGTAATGTTCTCTTCCATTATCTGCAATTCGTGAAATCGCAATCTGGGCGTGGTAGGACCAGTGGTCACCTCAGCAGTTTCGGCGTCCACCAGGTAAGCCCGTAGGGCTCCGGCGTCACGGCGAAAAAGCGTATTGGAGAGCGAGCAATCACCCCAAAACAACCCACCCAGGTGAAGCTGCACCAGCAAGCCAGCGATGGCATCCAACAAGTGGCGGCGATAAGACTCGAACCCAGGACGCAGGAAAAGCAACCGGTATGGCAAGGCGCCTTCCAAAAAGCGGGTGATAATCACACCGCTGGTTCCATCGGCAGTAATATTCTTCCCGTGCCCGGTTACCTCCACCACCGGCAGGTTCAGAGCTTCGGCCTGTACCAAAGCCTGATACTCCTGCTCGGCAGCTTGCAGGGGCAGCTCTTTGATTGCATATAAAGTACCGGAGTAATTCACAAAAACGACCGGGTGGCGTGAGACGCCGCGCGGCGCATCCTCCAACCGGCTACAACGCCCCATCCAGTCGGCGAGGCTGTAGCCCCAGGGCAGATCTTTGAAATCGGGGGCAGTGGAACGAAGATGGAGATCAGGAGTCATTATTCCTCTACCTCTGCCATCTTGCGCGCCTGCTCCACATACGCCAGGCTCTGGTGGCGGAAATAGGAATTATACAACGAGGCATAATGGCCCTCGCCCGCCAGCAGTCCATCGTGGCTGCCCTCTTCGATGATCTTGCCATCCTCCAGCACGATAATCCGGTCGGCGGCCTTCACCGTCGAGAGGCGGTGGGCGATCAGGATGCTGGTGGTCTTGGAAAGGATCAGGTTGAGCGCCTGCTGGATCTGCCATTCGGTGAACGGGTCGACGCTGGCGGTAGCTTCATCCAGAATGAAGATCGCCGGGCGGTGCACCAGGACGCGCATCAGCGATACGAGTTGGCGCTGACCCATCGAAAGCAGCGCACCTCGCTCACCCACCTGGGTTTGCAGGCCGTCCGGCAGGCTCTCCAGCCACTCGCCGTCGCCGATCTGCTTTGCCAGCGCCTCGATCTCCGCCAGCACTGCATCTTCCGGGCAGGCGTAGCAGATGTTCTCCGCAACCGTACCTGCAAACAGGAACGGCGTCTGCGAGACGATGCCGAGCTGCGCCCGGTAACTGGCCAGGTCGAAAGTGCGGATATCCTGCCCGTCGATCAAGATGCGTCCTTGTTGGAACTCGTAGAACCTCGCCGTGAGCTTGGCAATGGTCGATTTGCCTGCCCCGGTATGTCCCACCAATGCCACCGTCTCGCCGGGGCGGATGTGCAGGTTGAAATCGCATAGCACCGGGTCTTTATCGGTGTAGCGGAACCATAGGTCATCGAAACGGACCTCGCCCCGGAGTGTTGGCGCCGTGCGTTGGTCGGTCTGCACCACCTGTGGCTCGGCATCAATCAATGCGTACACCCGCTCCGCTGCCGAAAGCCCCTGCTGCACCTGCGCCCAGAAAGCCGACAAGTTGAGCACTTGGAAGAAGAACCGATCCAGACTCTGGATGAACAGGTACCACGACCCGGCGGTGACGATGCCGGCTGCCACGCTCATCCCACCAGCATAGACCATCAATGCCATCGCCACACCACTGACTGCATTGAGCACCGGGAATACCAGCGAGAGGACCAACCCGCGGCGTACGTTGACTTGATAGGATTGTCGGTTCGCCTGATCGAACTCCTCGAAGATGCTTGCCTCTTGGCGGAAATTCTTGGCCACCGAAATGCCGCTGACCGACTCTTTGATCGTAGCATTGACGGTCGCCATCGCCCGCATCCCGGTGCGGGTCACCTGGCGCGCCAGCCTGCGAAAGCCCAAAGCCACCCCGAACACCACCGGCAACACTGCGAACAGTATCAACGACAGCTTCCAGTCGATAACCAACAAAATTGCACCCAGAAGGAGAGCCTGGACGATCTGCGCGACCAGGTCCGTGACCAGCACCACCATCTGCCCGAATTCCTGGGTGTCCGAGGTGATGCGTGATACCACTTTGCCGGAGGCATATTCATCGTAAAATGACAGGTCGTGGCTGGCCGCGGCACGGAAGGCATCTGTGCGCAGGGTGAGCACGATGTTGCCGACGATGCGCACCGTGATACGCCGGCGGATCCAGTTGGCGGCCCAGCTACATACTCCCACCACGAACACCCCCGCGGTGAGAACAAAAATTGGAGCCGCTGCCACGCCAGTAGCGCTCAAATCGCCAACTACCCGCGCCACCAGCACCGGTATCGCGGCCTCTGCTCCGGCGATCAGCAAAGTGAAAAACGCCACCCAAATAAGCTGTTCCCGGTAGGGAACAAAATAGGTCCAGATGCGCTGTGTTAACTGGCGATCGGTGTACTGCCGGTCATAACCTTCGGTGTCTAAACCGCCAAAGAAACTCATCCTTCGTGAAAAATCCTCCGGTAAGCCTCGGATGTTCGCATCAGCTCGTCGTGATCCCCCATCGCCACCAGCCGTCCTTTCCTGAGCACTAAGATCAGGTCAGCCCAGCGGATCTGAGACAGGCGGTGGGTGATCATCAGTGTCGTGCGGCCGCGCGCCGCGGTGTAAATCGCCCGCTGAATGCGATCTTCGGTAGCGCTGTCGATCGCGCTGGTCGAGTCGTCCAGCACCAGGATCGGAGGATCGGTCAGGAAGGCGCGCGCCAGCGCCAACCGCTGGCGCTGACCACCGGAGAGCGTCACCCCACGCTCACCGATCACCGTTTCATAATCCCCCTCAAAACCGAAGATGAACTCATCTGCCTGGGCGGCGAGCGCCGCCCGGCGTATATCCTCCAGCGAGGCGTTGGGATTGCCAAAGGCGATATTCTCACGGATGCTGCGCGAGAACAGGAAAATATCCTGCTCGATCATCGAGATACCCCTACGAAGAGCTTCTAAATTCCACTGGCCCACATCCACCCTGTCCACAAAAACCTGGCCAGAGCCGACTTCATAGGTGCGGTTCAAGAGCTTGACCAGGGTTGTCTTGCCAGAGCCGGTCTGCCCGACGATCGCCACCGTCTGCCCGGCTTTGACCTTGAAGGAGATATGTTCCAACGCCGGCTCACCGCTCTCGTAGCTGAATGATACATCCCGGAACTCGATCTCACCACGCATGTGCATGGTTCCGACTCCACCAGTGTTAACCTCGCGTATGCTGGAACCGCGGTAACCCTGGGCGTTTTGATCCAGGTCATTCTGCCGGTTGATCAGCTCCAGAATGCGTTTTGCTCCTGCGATGCCGAGTGAGATCTGCGAATAGGCAAAAAGCGAAACGAAAGTGGGAAAGC
>MGNS01000023.1:28230-28320 GCA_001795165.1 Chloroflexi bacterium RBG_16_57_11 | reverse complement strand
GAGCGCCCCGGCCTCTGCCAACACGAGTAAAAGCAAGGGGATAAAGCGCGCTTCCACGTCACCCTGGCGCACGAAGGCATCTCGGTAGCG
>MGNS01000023.1:21298-28211 GCA_001795165.1 Chloroflexi bacterium RBG_16_57_11 | reverse complement strand
CGCTCAACTTCCATCTCCTCCTGAGCCATGCCCTTGACGGTCTCGATGCCATCGATAGCTTCAGCCAAGCGACTGTTCAACCGTCCGAATGCGTGCCTCACGTCCGCGGTGATCGGTTGCAATTCGTGCAAATACTGCCATAGCGCCAGAATATAGCCAATAAGGAACAATATTGGCACTAAAACCAATGATGGATGGTAGCGTGGAGCCACAAATATCGGCATCACCAGGAAAAGCCCCGATCCGATTACCAGGTTGAGGCCAGGGCTGAAAAGGAAGTTAACCTCGCGTACGTCGTTGGTGGCCCGCGCCATGGTATCGCCCACCGACTGTAAGCTATGGAAGGTCATGCTCTTCCCCAACAGGCTGACGTATAGCTCGTGACGAATATCGCGCTCGACGCTCTGGCCCAGCAGCTCGGCGCCGAAGTTGCGCCCAAACTGCAGGATAGCACGCACGACCTGGCTGATCACAATCAGCAAGGCAATGCGTGGCAGCGCCGAGACCTGCGGCGGCGACTCCAGTATCGCGTTGAACGCCTGGCCCATCAACACCGGCACCACGGCCGCCAGAGCTGCATTGCTAAAAGCTCCAAAGACCATCAATACGAAGAGGTACCAGTAATGCCAGGAGTACGAAATCAACCAGCGGATGGCATTACGCCGGTCGGTGTCGAAGCGTGGGGGGACGATGAACTCAGCAATCGATGTGGCCATGTTGGCTCAAGGTGGAAAATTATAGCATTAAGCAGGGGTAACCTCGTCCGCAAACGGCAGCCTGGCGGCTAAATGGTACGGGCCAAACTTCGGCAGCCGGTCAACATCCACCCGCCGGATACGGCCATTGCTAGGTGTGACTTTATAGGTCTTCCCGTTGCGGTGCAATAGAGGTATCGCACGTCCCGACCGGCCGAATACCCGCCGCATGCTGCTGGAATAATGGCGGTAGCTTTCCCGCTCCTCCGGCATACGCTCTAATAGCTCGTCAAAGGCGGCGATAAACTGCTCCCGGTATTTCTGCGTCACAACCTGCAGGTTGCTGATCACCCAGCAGCCGTATTCATATTGCCAGTAATAGCTCATGCCGATAAACCGGTCGTCCCGGGTGATATAGGGAAAGAAGGGGAATGCCCGGCAGGTTATGGCGCGAAAGCCCCGCTGGCACAGGCAGTGGCCTTTGCATTCCAACAGCGCCATCCCATCTGGGGTTTCCTTCTGCAAACGTCGGGTTTCCGCCTCGCTACGTCCCTGCCAGGGATGCCACAGGTCCGTGTTTTCTGCTAGGAAGACCCACTCGGCGTCGTATGCTGTGGGCACCGCATGGCGTGTGTCACAGCAGAACGGAACGCCGTTTGCATTGTGCGGGGCGCAGCGCTCGCCGCAGTCAAAAGCGGCGATGGGCGCTTCGAAACGCGAATAAAGCTGCGCAAAGTCGATGGAAATGCCTTCTATCATAGCCACAGGATACGTAGGATACCATAAAACCCATTATTTTACTTCCCCGCCGAATAAATGTACTCATCAATTATTAAGCAATTCCTTTTCAGGGTATAATTCCCACCGATGATTCGCGCACGTTACCGACGCATCGTCTTTTTTTTCGCGCGCCTGCTCTTTAGCTTGGTTTATTGGGAGCTTTTCCTCCCCCGCATCGGATTCCGGGGCTGGGCAGCGCGCAATCGATCCTCCAGGTTGCGCGGCTGGGCGATCGCCTATCGCAAGCTGGCAGTGCGGATGGGGGGCGTGCTGATTAAGGTGGGTCAATTCCTCTCCTCACGCGTTGACGTCCTTCCCCCCGAGTTTACCGATGAGCTCAAAGGCCTTCAGGACGAGGTTCCACCGGAGACCTTCGCCGATATCCGTCGTGCGGCTGAAGCTGAGTACCAATCTGGCCTTGAAACCAAATTCTCATATTTTGATGAAAAACCTCTGGCTGCCGCTTCGTTGGGCCAGGTTCACCGGGCGCGACTGCTCCGGCCTCGCACAGGATCGAGTGCCCAGGTGGATTTCGACGTGGTGGTCAAAATCCTACGACCGAACATTGAGGCGCTCATCGACACCGATATGGCCGCCCTGCGAACCGTTGGCGCCTGGCTGGATCGCTACCCGCCAATTCGCCGCCGGGCTGATGTGCATGCGTTGCTGGCCGAGTTCTCCGAAATTCTCTATGAAGAGACCGATTACCTATCTGAGGGACGAAACGCTGAAACCTTTGCAGCCAATTTCCAGGATTATCCGGGTGTGCGCGTACCCAGGGTAATCTGGACCCACACTACCCGGCGAGTGCTGGTGCTGGAAGATGTCTTTGCAATCAAGATCACCGACTATAACGCGATCACCGATGCCGGGATCAGCCGTAAGAAAGTGGCAGCGCGATTACTCGATACTTATCTTAAACAAATCTTCGAGGATGGCTTTTTTCACGCCGACCCTCATCCAGGTAATCTGTTCATCCATCCCTTACCCGGCCGCGCCGCAACAACAACAGAGAACAACATCGAGTGGGAGCTTACCTTTGTGGATTTCGGCATGGCTGGAAGGGTCCCAGAAAACCTGCGCATCGGTCTGCGTGAAATGATGATCGGCGTAGGGACGCGGGATGCCAAGCGCGTGGTCCTGGCCTACCAGCAAATGAACCTGTTATTGCCGGAGGCGGACCTGGCATTAATCGAGCGCGCCACGTCCCATGTCTTTGACCGCTATTGGGGTAAGAACATGTCCGAGCTGACTTCGATCAGCTTTGATGAAATCCATGAGTTAACGCAAGAGTTTCGCGAGCTGCTTTACGATCTGCCCTTCCAGGTGCCTCAGAATGTGATCTTCCTGGGTCGCTGCGTGGGCATCCTGTCCGGAATGTGCACGGGGATAGATCCGCAATTCAATCTATGGGAACACCTGGCGCCGTACGCTCGCAAGATGATGGTCGAAGAAGCAAAAACCGGGCGTGAAGCCTGGCTCAATGAGATCGAAAAGCTAGCCCGTACGCTCATCGCCTTGCCATTGAGGACCGATCAGATGCTTTCCCGAATGGAGCGCGGCGACCTGATCGTGCGTAATCCGGAGCTGGTACAACAAGTAAGCCGATTGGAATCCTCCTTCCGCCAGCTTGTCCTGGGTATCGTTTTCGCTGCATTGCTGCTGGGTGGCGTGCAGCTCTTCCTTTCAGATGAGTGGATCTTGGCTGCGATTCTACTGATCTTCGCGATACTGGTACTTCCGGGAGTAATCAATAACAGGCGTCGCAAGCGATAATTGTCACGGAACCAGGCTGATCTTCGCCTCTCTTTGAGTTGTGTGCCACTTGCCAGAATCTATACGTCGACTTAGAATCAATATCATTCCATTCACTCAGGAGATCGTTAGCGTATGACAACCGAAATACGAATTGATGCCCTTCTCCCAGCCGAGATGGCCAAGCGAGCCGAGTATGTTGGTGTGCGCAAGGCAGAGACCCCACTGATCACTATGCTGGCGTTATCCATCTTGGCGGGCGCTTTTATTGCCTTAGGAGCGATCTTTGCTACCACCATCCTATCCGGCGGGATGGCTTTAAAGGATGCAGAGGGGGCGGTTGTCTTGACTACCGGTGTCCCTTATGGTATCAACCGCCTGTTTGGTGGATTAGTGTTTTGCCTCGGCCTGATCCTGGTGGTGGTTGGTGGCGCAGAGCTTTTCACAGGTAACAACCTGATCGTGATGGCCTGGGCAAGCGGTAAAGTCTCAACCAAAGCCTTGATGCGCAACTGGGTGATCGTGTACCTGGGCAATTTCATCGGCGCCCTGGGTACTGCCGGGTTGATCTTCATCAGCAAGCAGTGGATGTTTAGCTCGGGGGCAGTAGGCCTGAATGCATTAAATATTGCCAAATCCAAGGTCGAGCTGGGTTTTTTACAGGCTGTCGCCCTGGGTATTTTGTGTAACGCGCTGGTATGTTTAGCGGTGTGGATGACCTACAGCGCCCGCAGCACGATCGATAAGATTGCTGCGATTATTTTTCCCATTACCGCCTTCGTTGCTGCCGGTTTCGAACACAGTATAGCGAATATGTACTTCATACCCATTGCGCTGTTTATCAAGGATTTCGCAGGCGAGACTTTCTGGACTACGATTGGAAAAACCCCAGCCGATTTCGCCTCAATTACATGGACCTCGTTCTTTTTAAACCTGATCCCAGTCACGATTGGAAATATCATCGGCGGCGCTCTGTTCGTCGCGGCGATCTATTGGATGGTCTTCTTGCGACCTGGAAAAATCTCCCAATAACCATTTTAAAATGAGGTGACAATGAAAGCCTATGTCTTGATCCATGTCCGGCCCGGCTCGGTCCCCGAAGTCGTGCGAAATTTACGGCGTGTAGGCGGAATTCTTGAAGCCAACATGACCTTTGGCCCATACGACGTGGTGGCTGTCGTGGAGACCACGGATGTCAATCGCCTGGGACCCCTGGTGGCCGGCGAGATCCAACCAATCCCCGGCGTCCTGGATACACTAACCTGCCTGGTGGTCGACCCAATCTAAGTAATCTTTATTTTTGAGGAGAGAACAGTGCCGTTTTACGACCCTACCAACCGAACATCCAAGGAACTTGTTCCAGGTCTGACCATACGTCCCTTTTGGGGTGAGAATTTGCTCGTCGGCGTGGTATACCTGGAACCGAACACCGTTGTGCCATCGCACAGCCACCCCCACGAGCAGTGTTCTTATCTACTTGAAGGCGAGATGGAATTCATCCTGGATGGGGAGCGACGATTCCTGCACCCCGGTGAGCTGGTGTTCATCCCGGGCGGAACGGAGCATTCGGTGATTGCCGGACCACAGCCCATCAGGGTGCTGGATATTTTCAGCCCCGTTCGCGAGGATTTGAAGTTTTGACGCCGCGCACCGACACCGCCCGATTCACAGAGACCATCAAACATCTCTCGCGGCTGCGCCAGTACCGCTTGACGCAACCGCCAATCAGCCACACAGAGACCGATGCGGCCTTGTTGCGGTTACGCGCCTGGCAGTCCACCCGACTGGCTCAAACCCACGCCGACCTGCTGGAGAGTCATCGTTATGGCCCGGCGTGTCGGTTTTTCCTGGATGAAATTTACGCCCAGCGCGACTTCAGCCAGCGCGACCAGGACATCGAATATCTATACGCAGTTATGTCCAGCTTTCTGCCCGAATTCCTGATCAAAGTGGTGCGCAAAGCCATAGAAATGAATGATCTGACCAATGAGCTGGATTGGGCGCTGTCTCGCACCCTTGCCGAAAAGCTGGGAGTCACCAACGAGATCACACCTCAGATATATGCCGAGGCTTATCGGGTGTGTAATAACTATGCAGAGCGCGCCCACCAGATCCATTTGATCGGTGAGGTTGGGCGGTTGGTTGACCGAGGCACGCGCATCCCGCTTGTGGGGGTTACGCTGCACCTGGCAAGGCGACCTGCCCGGCGTGCTGGCTGGGGCGAGCTACAAATCTTCCTTGAGAAGGGTTATACCGCTTTCAAGCACATGGGGCGAGCGGATGAATTCTTAAACACCATCCAGGAGCGCGAGATGGCCGTCCTGGAGCGCATCTTTGACAATCACCCCGACCCCTTTTTGATCGAATAACCTGGCCGCAAGCCGAGATATCGTCCTCAGAGTACCTGTGTCGGCAAATCGGGCATTTCCGGGCCACTCACACCCAGCTTTTCCGCCAGGGCTGAGCGCATGGCAACGCGATCATCCCAGGGATATTCCACCTCGCCATAACACATCGACTGCTCGTGACCCTTCCCGCACACAATCACCAGGTCGCCCGGGTAGGCGAGCTGTACCGAAAGACGTATGGCTGATCCGCGATCCGGCACGCGCCAGAAAGTGCGTCCCTCCACCCCGCCGCGGCTCTTTAGCCCATTCGCCATTTCTTCTAAAATATCGGACAACGACTCGGTGCGCGGATCTTCGGCAGTCAATACCGTCAGGTCGGCCAGATTTGCGGAAATCTCAGCCATCATGCGGCGTTTCTGACGGTCTCGCAGCCCGGCGGAGCCGAAGACCGCGATCACACGCCCGGAAGTCAACCTGCGCGCCGCTTCAAACGCCCGCCGTAAGGCATTGGGGGTGTGTGCAAAATCGACCATGGCGGTAAAGTCCTGGCCCAGGTCGATCACTTCCATACGTCCCGGCACACCCTGCATGCCTGCCACCCCAAGACGCACTGGCTCATCATCCAGGTTCAGGACGCCACGGGTAAGTGCCACCGCAGCAAGCAGGTTATACACATTAAACTCACCTACCAGACGGCTTTCGAGCCTTAGATGAAAAGGCTCTCCCTGCAGGTTGCGGCCATCCACCCGCATGGTTATACCCGGCAGGTTCTGCAATGACCAGGACAGGTCCTCTGGACGTACATCCGCCCCTGGGTGCAGGCCGTAATTGATGACCGGTACTTGGGTGATTCTAGCCAGATAATCATATGAGCTATCATCCTGATTCAACACCGCACCACGCGGCGGGCGCGCCGGTTTTGGAGCTGTTTTCCCCAGACCGGAAAACAGCAGCCCTTTCGCCTGGCGATAGGCTTCATAGCTGCCGTGATAGTCCAGATGTTCGTGGGTGATGTTGGTCGCCACCGCCATGTCGAAATCACACGCCGCGACCCGTTCTTGGGCCAGTCCATGCGAGGTAGCTTCCAAAACCACATGGGTGAGTCCGGCATCCACCATGTGCGCCAGGTAGACCTGGACGCTGGTTGCGTCTGGTGTGGTGACATGGAAACCGGTGTCCAATATCTCATCGCCGATCAATGCGTTAACCGTTGAGATCATCCCGGCGCGCAATCCTGCAGCTTGCAAGATGCGATAGATAATGTTGGCAGTGGTGGTCTTGCCATCCGTACCGGTAATGCCGATCATGGTCAGCTTGCGCGCCGGGAAATCGTGC
>MGNS01000023.1:20752-21263 GCA_001795165.1 Chloroflexi bacterium RBG_16_57_11 | reverse complement strand
TTTTACCTGGATATAAGGCACCGGTAAGCCTGAAATTGCCACCGAGCCGACTACCCCACAGGCACCCCGGCTGATTGCATCAGGGATATAGCGATGTCCATCCGTCGAACCGCCGCTGATGGCCACAAACACATCACTGGGTTGCACCTGGCGCGAATCGCTGGTGACACCGCTTACTTCTGCCGACTCCCACGACCCAAGCGGTTCAGCTTTCAGGATGTCTAATTCAGCCAATAAATCGGAGAACTTTTTCAAGTAAAACCTTTCTCTCTTCACTATCAGCATCGCTCGCTGAGGGTAATCGAAGCGGGCCGGTCACCTGCCAGATACCCGGCGGTCTTCGATTGCACTCAGACCGCCTACATTCTATCCACCATTATTATCAGACCGTCTGCGATTATTATAAAACAAAGAGTGTCTCCGGCGGGCGAAACCCGATAGAGACACCTTGAGGTTTATCGCTCTGAGTGAAGGAAATCAGCTCAGGTTCTGGCGCAAGTTATCCAGCCGG
>MGNS01000023.1:17394-20735 GCA_001795165.1 Chloroflexi bacterium RBG_16_57_11 | reverse complement strand
TCCACAACCTTGTCGCCAACCTTTACCACCAACCCGCCCAGGATGTTTGGATCCACCCGGAAGGCTACCGTCTGCGCACTGACTTTGGAGGTGATCTCTTTACGGACAACATCTTTCTCGGCATCGCTCAGTGGCAGCGCGCTGGTGATCTCTGCCGAAGCCCCCTTCAGATCAACCTCTTCGAGCACAACCACCTTCCCACCCTTGATCCCGGAGAAAAACTCCTCGATCAGCGCATGCTGCCGCTTCTCATCGAGGGTTTCGCCGATCAACCGCTCAGTGGCAGCCATCGCTAACCCGGCAATCTGCCCACGCAAATTTGACAGGATCAGGTCCCGCTCAGCTGTCGCATCTGCCTGCGCATCGGCGCGGATCTTGGCCGCTTCTGCTTCAGCTTGCGCGGTGACATCCAACGAAGCGGTCTCAGCCCGCTGCGTAGCTTCACGCACCTTTTCTGCGGCTTCAGCCTGGGCCTTGGTAAGGATCTCGCGCGCATCCGCTTCCGCGTTGGCGCGCGCTTCAGCGGCAATACGAGCGTCTTCCAGGCTTTGCGCAATCTTCTTCTTGCGGTTTTCCAAGGCGTTAACAATCGGCTTGTAAGCCATCATGTTCAATACCACCAGAACAATAATAAAATTGAATACCTGGAAAAGAAAGAATCCCAGATTAATGCCTAATGCTGCCATAGCTTATCCTCCATAAGGTGAACGAGGTTTGAGCCAGCCATCAGGCGGCGAAGATGATGATCAGGGCAACCGCCAGGGCATAGATGGCGACCGCCTCGGCAAAGGCCATACCGAGGATCATGTTAGTCTGAATGATGTTGGCTGCATCGGGGTTTCGGCCCATCGCCTGTACACCGCCCGAAGCCGCGATGCCCACTCCCACCCCAGCGCCAATTGCGCCCAACATAGCCAGACCCGCGCCCAACAGTTTCATGCCCGACACGAAAAAATCATTAAATTCCATTTCTCAAGCTCCTTTTGATTCGGTGTATTGAAAACAGTTACCCTGTTTGATCGCGTTTGTGTGGCTCAGTGATGCTCCTCGCCATGCTCCTCGCCGTGATGGCTGACCAGCGCCATGCTGATGAACATCGTCGCCAAAAGGAAGAAAACGTACGCCTGGATGATGCCAAAGAATATCTCGAACATGTATAATCCGGGCGGTAAAATGATCGGCAAAAGCGCGCCGATAATCGACAAAAGCAAAACACCGGCGAATATATTGCCGAACAACCGGAAGCTGAACGACAGGATCTTCGCAAACTCCAGGATTAGCTCCAGCAGCCCCACCCCGAAGTTGATAATGCCGAAGATGCCTTTACTGAGCTCCGTGATCGCGAAGAACTTCAAAAAGTAACGCGGCCCCAGCGCCCAGACGCCGTAAACCTGTGTCATCAGGACAGCAATCACTGCCAGAGCAAAGGTAAAGTTCAAGTCGGTAGCCGAGCCACGTAAGAATGGCACCACAATGCATTCTTGGCACAGCTCATGCTCTGCACTCGCCGCCACCTCAGCTTCCCCGCTTTCCTCCACTTCGAGAGTAACATTGTACCGTTCATCCGAATTCAACGCATAGACCGGCAAGCTACCCAGCGTAAATAGAGGCGTTATCCCATAAGCGTACCCGCGGTGAGGATGTTCCAGGTAGCCAATACTCTCGAAGCCAGGCACCAGCTTGATCATGTTGGCTACAAAGATCAGCAAGAATATCGTCCCCACCAGCGGGATGATACGGCGTGCCCATTTTCCGGAGGCGCCTTCCACTGTTGCCCATAAAAATTCGAACAGCACCTCAAATGCATTATAAATACCGCCAGGAACAAGGTCGCCCTTTTTCAAGAACCGGTAGACGCTGAACGCCAACAGGATCAGCAAAATGTCGGCAATAATCGTCGCCAACATGGTGTTGGTCATCGGCGAGCCGGGCCAAACTGGCTCTGCCGGCAAGATCACTGCCGGAGCAATTGGCTTTAAGAGCGCATTGCCGCCATATGCTGCGAGCGCTCCCAGCACAACCATGACGATCGCGATGATGCAACCGGGGTTTCGCTTTTTCTTTTCCGCTACTTCACTCACCAGTCTTCTCTCCTTCCGTTAGATTGGATGGATCCCTTGTAATCCGTGAGGTTTTATTGCTCTCATTGATTGCTCGTCTGGCCACCCAAAAAGTCAACACCAGCGAGATAGGAGCAGAAGCCAGAACCAGTCCCACTGTAAACAACGGTCGGGTTCCAAGCAGATCGTCAAGCCATAACCCGCCGAAAACGGCCAGTAACACGATGACTAGCGTGATGCACCCCACTTCTCCGCCGATAACTGCAAATTTGGTGCCTTCGATCACAGCCGGCACACGTTCTCTTTCCTGCGGATTATTGGGCGGGATCATCGCTGGCGAATTGTATCACAAGGATTTTTATATCGTCAATAAAACAACTCTTGCTAGATGGGATGAATGTGGGCTCACCCGCCCACATCACCCCTTAACAAACGATCCTCAAAACAGCATAGCCTGCGCGGCCGTGGCAGCCAGGTTAAACCACGGGCTAAACAACGTGCCCACGATCAAGATGCCTGCCACCAACACACCAATCGCCAACCGAAACCCGCCGCTGGTTTGCAAGGGCACTTCGTCGCCTTCCGAGCGATATAAGAAAACGTACTTCATCACCGTCAGATAATAGTACAAGCCGATGATTGCGTTCAACACACCCACGATCGCCAGCCAGACCAATCCCGCGTCCACTGCTGCCGCAAAGACGAACACTTTGGCGATAAAACCTGCAAAGGGCGGCATGCCTGCCAAAGACAAGAAGGCTATAAGCATCGCCAGAGCCAGGCCTGGAGACCGGCGGCTCAGCCCATAATAGGCCGTCATATCATCGCTACCAGCCACGCGACCGTAGGCAGCAACGATGGCGAAAGCGGCCAGGTTGGTAATCAGATATGCCACCAGGTAGTACACCACGCTGGTCAATCCCAGATCGGAGTTTACTGAAACCACACCAATAAGAATGTATCCAGCGTGAGCGATGGACGAAAAAGCCAGCATCCGTTTGATGTTGCGCTGCGTCAATGCTATCAGGTTACCGAGAGTCATCGTCGCTACCGACAACGCCGCCAGGATGACCACCCAGGCGTTCATCATGCTTGGCGAAGAAAAGACGATAAACAGCAAGCGCACCAGAACAGCAAACCCTGCCGCCTTCGAGGCAGTAGATAGGAAACCCGCCACCGGTGTCGGCGCGCCTTGATACACATCTGGCGCCCAAAAGTGGAACGGCACAACGGATACCTTAAAGCTCAGTCCAACCAGCACCAGAAGCAGGCTGGCCAATA
>MGNS01000023.1:4995-17376 GCA_001795165.1 Chloroflexi bacterium RBG_16_57_11 | reverse complement strand
GCCTGCATACCCGACATAATCATCTGGAGGTCGGTAGTGCCGGCAAATCCGTAGAGCAGCGAAAAGCCATACAGCATCACCGCGGAGGTCATCGCCCCAAACAACAAATACTTGAAGCCTGCTTCGGTGGATTGATCATTGCGGACAAAAAAGCCAGCCAGGATGTACAACGGAATGGAGACGGTCTCGATTGCCAGGTAGAGCAACACCAGGTCCCCGGCCGCTGCCATGAACGTCATCCCGATGGTCGATGCGATCACCAGGACATAGAATTCGGCGCGCCCACCAAGCTCGGGGTAATCCATCGCCAGTAGCGCCGTTACTCCTGCGCCGAACAGGAAGATCATCGTAAAAAGGTAGCTCATCCAGTCGAAGCTGATCATACCGCCCCACACGCTGACGGGTGTTTCTCCTGGCATGACGGGCAACATCAGCAACATGATCAGCCCCATCCCGGCAGCCGTCACCCAGCCCAGGTTATGCTGCTGGTCGCGCGGCACAACCAGATCCAGGAACAGAATCAGGAGAGCCAGGACCAGCAGCAGGATTTGAGGAAGAATCGGAGCGAACATCGAAAGATCGAGGGACATTTCAAGCACCTCCCAACAGGCGCATCACATTCTCTACGCCGGATTGCACCAGTGGAACGATGATCTGCGGGTACACACCCACCACGATCATAATCGCAGACAAAAACACCACTGCAACCTTGTCCAGCATGTTGACATCGTGGACATGCCCGTCAAATTCCGCCGGTAACTGGCCAAAGAACACCTTGCCGACGATGCGGATAATATACGATGCGGTGATGACGATGGAGATGGCCGCGATGATTGCGATCCAGCCATAGCCATTCCACAAGCTGCTCGGCTGGCCATTCCACAGACCCATAAAGATAGGAAATTCGGCAATAAATCCTGAGAATCCCGGCATACCCATCGAGACCAGACCGCCGACAATGAAGGCGATCGCCACTACGGGCATCACCTTTCTGAACCCGCTCAGATTGGGGATCTCACGTGTATGCGCCTGGTCGTAAATCATACCGACCACAGCAAAGAAGAGAGCCGTCATCACGCCGTGCGAGAACATCTGAACCCCTGCACCCAGCATGCCGTTATGGTTGAGCGTAGCAAACCCCATCGCCACCAACCCCATGTGTGAGACGGACGAGAAACCGATGACATATTTGAAATCGTTTTGAACACTGGCGATGAACGCGCCATACACGACGTTCACCAGCGTGAGCACGATAATCCACGGCATGTGAAACTTGGCGCCCTCCGGCAGAAGCATAATCCCGACTCGCAAAGCAGCGAAAGCGCCCAGCTTCATCAGCACGCCAGCGTGAAACATCGAGACGGCGGTTGGTGCCGCAACGTGACCGTCCGGGCTCCAGTTGTGGAAGGGGAAAATGCCACCCAGGACGGCAAAACCGAAAAACACAAACGGGAACACCAGGCGCTGGAAGTCTACTGAGAAGTTCGCCTGCTCCATCGCGACCATATCGAACGTCCCCAGGCCAGAGACGTAGTACATCGCCAGTGCACCGACCAATGAGACCACTGAGCCTATAAAGAGGTACAGGGTCAGTTTCATGGCCGCGTATTCGCGGGTCACCTTCCAACCCCAGATCGAGATCAATAGATACATCGGGAACACCGCGATCTCGTAAAAGAAGAACAGCATAAACAGGTCCAGAGCGACAAACACCCCAAATACCCCCGTCGCCAGGATAAAAAGAAAGGCGAAGAACTCACGTGGCCGGTCGTCGATGCCCCAGGAGATAAGCACGCCAGTGAACATCACTACGCCAGTCAGAAGCACTAGCGGGGCATTCATCCCGTCTAAACCTACGAAGTATGAGATGCCCAATTGTGGCAGCCATTGATACTTCTCGACGAACTGGTAGCCGCCCGCGGTGACATCGTAGGCGAAATAGGCCCAAATGGACAGCGCCAGGGCGAACGCGCCGGCTGCCAGCGCGGCCATCCGGATTTCGGTCTTGCGCTCGCCAGGGATCAACAAGATGAGCATCCCGGCGATCATGGGTGTAAAGACGATGAAACTCAATAACGGAAATTGCATTGTTCACCTCATCGGAATGGATGCGCTTTTCGAGATGCGTTAATCCCAGGCATCACACCAGGTTGAACACCATTGCCACTGCTTTGTTAATCACGGACAGGATCCAGTTTGGCCAAACCCCAATTAAAAGGATCAACACCATCAGCGGCACAATTACAAACAATTCACGAGCATTAATCTCGCTCACATGCCCTGCCCAATGCTCGTTGAGCGGACCGTGCAACACCTGCTTAATCCCTTTCAGAATGTATGCACCGGTGAAGAATAGCCCAATCATTGCAAGGGCAGTGTACAGCGTGAATATCGGCCAGGCGCCCCGCACCACCAGGAATTCCGAAATAAAGCCATTCAAACCCGGCAAGCCTAGCGAGGCCATCGAAGTAAAGATCAGAATGCCGCCATACACCGGTAACAGCGGGAACAGCCCGCCAAATTCGTTCAGGTTGCGAGTATGCGTGCGCTCGTAGATCACTCCCACCAGGAAGAACATACCAGCCGCCGAGAGACCATGGTTGAACATCTGCAGGACTGCCCCATTCAGGGCGATGTTGGCGCTCTGCTTCATTGCTGGATCATCTACGCCGTAGACAAAAGCCGCTGCGGCGATGCCTAAAACCACGAAGCCCATATGATTCACCGAAGAATAGGCCACCAACCGCTTGAAGTCATCCTGCCCGTAGGAGGCCAGCGCGCCGAAGATGATCGCCATCACTGCCAGGAAACCTAACGCCCCGGCGTAATATTTCGCCTCGGCCGGGTAGAGCGGCAATACCAAACGCAGGAAGCCATATGCACCCAGCTTCAACAGGACGCCTGCCAGGATCATCGACCCGGCGGTAGGCGCTTCGGTGTGCGCATCGGGCAGCCAGGTGTGGAATGGCCACACCGGAACCTTGATCGCGAAAGCGATGGCGAAGGCCCAGAAGGCGATCGACTTGACCACGTTAACTGGCAAGCCAAACAGCGTACCAGTCAGCGAGTTCCAGGTCTGATATAGCACCGGTATGTCGAATGTGCCCGACACCGCACCGATCATCTGGATCGCCAGCAACAACCCCAGCGAGCCCGCCATGGTGTAGATCATGAATTTGAAGGAAGCATATTGACGGGCCGGGATTTTTCGCCCGCCCCAGACTTCGCGCTCCCCCTTCTCGCTGCCCCACTGGTTGATCAGGAAGAACATCGGGACAAGACCAAATTCCCAGAAGACGAAGAACAAGAGCAGGTCCAGCATCAAGAATACGCCCAGCATGCCCATTTCCAGAAGGAAGAACAGGACCATGTACGTCTTCACACGATCCTTGATCGAGAAGGATGCCAGAATTGACAGCGGAGTCAGCAGGGTTGTCAGCAGCACCATGGTCAACGAGATGCCATCTACACCAACATGGTATGACGAGTTGATCGGTGGGTACCAGATCACCTGTTGCTCGAATTGAAAACCTGGTTGGTTTGGGTTGAAGCTGAACCACAACACCAGAGACAGCGCCAGCGGGATGAAGCTGAGCACGAAAGCCGTCCACCGCACCAGATTTTCTTGCTTGTGCGGCAGCAGCATCACAATCAACGCCGCCAGCACGGGTGTGAACAAAATGAGCGTTAGGAGATTATTGTAGATGAGATCCATCACTCGCTCCTGTGTCTATAAAGTCAGATCTAATATATCCTGAAGGTATCGCCATGCGGTTATCGCGCTGCCACCAGCAAATAGTAGAACAGGGCGCTGAAAGCTGCGATGCTGACCAGGGCAAGGATCATATACTGCTGGACGCGTCCGGTCTGGATCGTGCGGAACACAGCGCCCAACCGCTTCGTACTTTCGGCGATGAGATCGGCGGAGCCATTGACGATCGGCTTGTCGATGGCGTTGCGTAGGAAGTTGCCGATGATCCCGGAGATATGCGCAAACCAATGCAACACACCATCGATCACCTTGCGATCCATCCATAGCGAGGTGAAAGTTTCAGCCAGCCAGTATGCCGGCTTGACAAAGACTTTGTCGTAAAGCTCGTCAAAGTAGTATTTGTTTTTCAGCCAGCGATAGACCGTCGCCCCGAGCGTCTTCTCTACCGGATCGGTAGAGCCCACTTGAAAGCCTTTGTAGACCTGCCAGCCCAGCCACAAGCCGAACAATGAGACCACCAGCGAAGTCAGCAAGGGTATCCAGCTAAACGGCAGCGTTTCAGGATGCTCCAGCAATGTCGCTCCGACGAATTCGTGGAACCAGTTCGGTATAATCCCGCCGACTACCGGAAATTCATGTGGGATGCCGACCCAACCAAATGCAACCGCAAAGACGGCCAGGATCACCAGGGGCACGGTCATCGTCCATTTGGATTCAACCGCGTGCTCGGCTTCTTTAGTGCGCGGCTTGCCCATGAAGGTCATCGTGATCTGGCGTGAGGTATAGAAAGCCGTCAGCAGCGCCGCCAAGCCCAGGACAAGTAGGACGATCGGGGCATGCGCCCAGGCATCGGCAAAGATCTCGTCCTTGGACCAGAAACCAGCGGTGAACAAGGGGAAACCGGCCAGCGCCAGGCCGCCGATAGTAAAGGTCCAGAAGGTCACCGGCATCTTGTGCCGCAGCCCGCCCATGTTGCGCATATCCTGCGGATCCATATGATGATCGCCTGTATGCAGCACGCCGTGCTCGACGCCGTGGATCACCGAGCCGGAGCCAAGGAACAGCAACGCCTTGAAGAAGGCGTGCGTCACCAGGTGGAAGGTAGCTGCGACATAACCGCCAACGCCCAGGGCGGCGATCATAAAGCCCAATTGCGAGATGGTGGAGTATGCCAGCACCCGCTTGATGTCATTCTGAGCCACCGCGATCGTCGCCGAAAACAGGGCGGTGAACGCACCAATGAACGCCATAAGTAGCATCGGTGGGGTCAGCTGCCCGTTTTCGAACCCTGCAGAGAGCAGAGGGAAAACCCGGATCACCATATACACGCCTGCAGAGACCATGGTGGCTGCATGGATCATCGCGGAGACCGGCGTCGGGCCTTCCATCGCATCCGGCAACCACACGTGCAGCGGCCACTGCGCAGATTTTCCGATCGTACCGAGGAACAGCAGGATGCCGATCATCGCAGCCGCCGATAGCCCGGCGATATAAGACGGTGTCTCCACCAGATAGTTAAGCACCTCTGGGTTGTAGAAAATCTCCCGGTAGTTCAACGTGCCGGTCATCGTATACAGGTAAGCAATCCCCAGCAACATGAACACATCGCCCACACGGGTGGTGATAAAAGCCTTGATCATCGCCGCACGCGCCGAGGGCTTGCCGTACCAGAAGCCAATCAGCAGGTACGAGCACAATCCCATGATCTCCCAGCCGACGAACAAAGTCAGCAGGTTATCCGAGACGACCAGAGTATACATGCCAAAAGCAAACAAGCCGATGAAAGCGAAGAAGCGCGAGTACATTGGCTCGATCGACGGCACAGTGTGCTTGTGACCGTGCGCATCGGCGACGGTCGCGCCGTGCGGTTGCAGGCCAGGCCGGTCATGGTCGCCCTTGGGCTGCCCGAAGTTGTGGTAGCCCACACTATAGACGAAGATCATCAGAACCGTCCAGGCGACAAAGAATAGCGTTACCGCCGAGAGTGGATCGATCTGAACGCCAATCCACAGGTAGTCGTCGCCAGTTGCCAGCCAGGGGATCGACGACACAAAAGGATGCTCGCCCAGGTGTTCCGTGCCGATTGCCCGGAAAAACACGACCATGCTGCCCAGCCAGGACAGGAAGGCCGCGCCGACCGCCAGCGTGTGGCTCAGAGCCTTGCTGCGGTTGGTGAACAGCACAATGATGAAGAACGCCAGGACGGGTGGAAGCGGTATGAGCCAGATTAAGGTTTCGGTTGTCATCGATTCACCACTTCATCAAGTCGATTTCATCCGCCGCGATGGTGTTGCGCCGGCGGTACAGGGAGATAAACAGCGCCAGGCCCACCGCCACTTCGGCTGCGGCGACGGCAAACACGATCACCGCGAACACCTGCCCACCCAGCATCTCCGGAGTACGGTAGCGCCAGAAGGCGACCAGGTTGACGTTAATAGCGTTGAGCATCAGCTCAATCCCCATCAGGATAGCGATGGCATTCTTGCGCGCCAGCACACCATACAGGCCAATGCTGAACAGGGCGGCGGCGAAGATCAGGTACCACGAGAGAGGTATCATATTGGCCTCCTCTATTTCCGATCCCAGGCAATGACCAGCGCTCCGATCAGTGCCGCCAGTAGCAAAACCGAAGCCAGCTCGAAAGCCAGGACGTAGCCATCTGGTGAGACCAGCGCGACGCCGAGCTGGCGTAAAGAATCGAAGCGCTCGCTAAGCGGTGCTGGCTCAGCCTGGAACCCGCTCCAACTGGCCAGGAGCCAGGTCAGCCCACCGAAAAGCACTACGGCGATGAACAGGGCCCAGCCCCAATTTTCGGTAAAGCGCGGGCCACTATCCGAGGCGATTTTTCGCGTCAGCATGATGCCAAAGATGATCAGGATCGCGATGGCGCCGATATAAACCATCACCTGCACCACTGCCAAAAATCCAGCTTCCAGCAACACAAACATGATCGCCACGCCAAACAGCGCCGTCACCAGCCACAACGCTGAATGGATCAAGTTACGCGCCGTCACCACCAGCATGCCAGCCCCCAACGTCATGGCTGCAACCAGAATAAATATGATTTGCAAAGCAGTCATAGGCACTATCCTTAAGATCAAGAATTGATCATGCAGGAATCGATCAGACTTTGGTAATTCCAGTAGGTTTTACACCAGACAACTCAGGCCTGGCGACCGGCTTTGGCTCGCCCACCCTCATCCGTTCCACTCTGGCATGGGTACGAAGCAAGCTCAATGTAGCCCAGCCGATGAATATGTTCATCACCAGCATCCAAAAGGTGTAGGCCAGGCTGCCAGCAGGGATGGCCAGTCCTATTAATAACTTGTCCAGGAGGGCGGTCGCCATGACCATCACCAGCGCCAGTGGGGTGAGCAGCTTCCAGTTAAAATCCAGCATATGATCTATACGCACACGCGGCAATGAATATTTCACCCACATGATCACCCAGTAAAGGAACATCGCTTTAGCCAGCAGGTAAACCACCCCAAGGATCGGCACCTGCTCAACAAACGGGCCTTTCCAGCCCCCCAGGAAAAAGGTAGCGAACAGCGCTCCCATCGTCACCGCGTGCAGTAATTCGCCGGCATAGAACAGCCCAAATTTCATCCCGCTGTACTCGATATGAAAGCCCGCGACGATCTCCGATTCAGCTTCCGCCAGGTCGAAAGGCGCACGGCCCAGTTCGGCGATCGCTGAGATCAAGAAGATCAGGGCTGCGATTGGCGCAGCCACGATATACCAGATCGACTGCCGGTTAACAATTTCTTGCAATGACATGGAGCGCGCCAGGATTACCGGGAGAAGCAACGAGACGACCATTGGAACTTCATACGAGACGGTCATAGCCACCGTTCGCAGCGCCCCCAGCAGGGCGTACTTGTTGTTCGATGCCCAGCCAGCCATGATCAACCCTAACGTCCCAATAGCACCAATTGCCACGATATACAATACGCCCACGCTGATATCTGCTCCCAGCATGGTTGGCGCAAAGGGGATCACCGCCCAGAGCAACAGCACCGTTGCCAGTGCCATAATTGGCGCCAGGTTATAAACTACCCGGTCAGCGCCAGAAGGGGTGATATCCTCCTTGATTAGGAGCTTGATGACATCGGCTAAAGGCTGGATCAGGCCAAAAGGTCCCAGGCGGTTTGGCCCCAGGCGGTCCTGGAAGCGCGCGACCACCTTTCGCTCCACCCAAACCAGAAAAATATCTAACACCAGCACAAAAGTCGCCACCACCACTACACCAAGCAAAGTGAGGATAAATATGACCAGGCCAGAAGACAGCCCCCAGCCGGAGAGCAAGTCTGTCAGCCATTGGGCAATTGAATTCATTGGATCAAACATCACATCGCTCCTGATCGATGGGGTTATTACACCGGCCAGTGCAAAGGCCAGGTGCAAAATATCCGCATAACGTTAATGCCAAAAACAGCCACAACCGCTTTCCAAGCCGCGGCCAAACAAAAGGCTGAAGGAAGTACCATCAGCCTTTTGTACTTTAATACTATCAAGCCCATTGGAGGACACCCTTGCGCCAGGCCCAAACCAGCCCGGCGATGAGGATGAGGATGAACAGGATTCCCTCAAGAACTGCAAACAATGGTAACAAGTCGAAGGCAACCGCCCAGGGATACAGGAAGATCGCCTCAATATCGAAGATCAGGAAGATCAAGCCGAAAATGTAATACTGCACCCTAAACTGTACCCATGAGTCGCCCACCGTCTCAATACCACATTCGTAAGTTTGTAGTTTAATCTTGTTGGGTTTTTTAGGGGCGATGATACGAGGGATCAACAATGCCACCGCCGGGAAGACCGGCGCTAATACCAGGAAAACGCCGATGAACAGCCAGTCTTGAAGTTGCATATGCGCTCCTCTTTGTGAATATAGTCACGTGCGTCATAGACAACACCCGACACACCCCAGTGTTACGGGGCGCCGGGTTATTTTACCATACATTAACCCTTTCATAACCTTAGCGCCCGCCGCCAACTGGGACGCGGCCGGGAACACCATGCCGCCCGAAGTCCTCGACCAGCACCTGCACCTGCACCTGAACCAGCCCCTCGGCGTTTATGTGCTGCATGCCTGGATCTTTCTGGGCAACCAGGCGGGCGTGTTCAGCGATTGGACCTCCAAGGTCGCTTGCCCCTGACCGTCGTATAACCCCTAAAACTCCGCGCCCCAAATGGGGCGCGGAGCCTGAAGAAACCCAGCGATCGCTTCCTGGACAATTCGCCCGACTGTGTCAGCCCGGCAAAGGATTTGCCCTCACCGCTCTTTCCATCACCCTAGGGATTATGGTAAGCTTTGCCCGCAAAATGGGCAGTTTTGCCATTCTGCCTGAGCGGCGCGACCACAGTTCGGGCAGGTGCGCGTCGGAGTCGCCGACCCCCCGCCTCCCCCGCTGCCGATCGACCGAAACAACCCGATAATCCCCAGAACCACCAGCACCACTAAACCTAACGGGATCAGCCACATGAAGATCATCCCCAGCCAGCCGAAGGGACTGAACCCCCAATTGCCCATCATGCCGGGCCCCATCCTCCCTGATCCCATCATTCCCCAACCCCCATAACCCCAGCCGCCAAACAAGCTCAGACCCACCACAAAAGCGAACACCAACACAACGCTAAAGATAATTACCACGGTCCAATTAACCTTGTTCATTCTCTTTCTCCAATTCTTGCATATCGATGAAACTCCCATGCCAGGAGTGGTACCAAACCTCACCACTGTAGCCATTCACGCTTAGCATCCCGGACACATGTCCATCTTGCATCACATGAATGGTATAGTAACCATAGAAAGCGTCGGCCTCCTCCGCAGCGGATGTACCTGGCATAAACCGATCCAACCAATGTTGAGCAATTTCCCGCGCCTGCTCTTGAGGAATGGTCATAGAGCCAACCTGTTGCCCTCTCCAACCGCCCATCATCCCACCCATGTGCCCGTAGCGAGTGTTCCACATCATATTCGGGCCGGGCTCGGGAGACACAACCCCAGAATAACGATCGACGAGCAACTCGAATGCGTGGACGGATGTGCTTTTCTCTTCGACCTCCACATAGAAATTGTTCTCAAATTCCATCACCTCGGTCAGCGTCAAATCCGGATTTCCATAAGCCTCGACATACTGGCGCGCTGCCTCTGCCGCCTGGTCCATCGTGATGGTACCGCCGCCTCGCAGCCGGTTAAAGCTTGAGAATGTAAAAGCCAGCACCAGCCCAACCACTGCGGCCAGCAGGATTAATCCAGTCCATTTTAGTAGCCGTCTCATCGACACCTCCTCTCGAGTGCGTGGGCGCCAGGTTCTAATATCATTGCTGCGCCGGCTGTCTCAGTGCTTCACCGAGCGGCGATCCGCAATATGCACATGCTCCCCAGCCTGGTTCTACCTTCT
The DNA here is from genome assembly GCA_001795165.1 of Chloroflexi bacterium RBG_16_57_11. Lineage (GTDB taxonomy): Bacteria > Chloroflexota > Anaerolineae > Anaerolineales > UBA4823 > RBG-16-57-11. The sequence continues at coordinate 7,254 of MGNS01000023.1, read as the reverse complement.
GTCCGCACGCCGGACACTCCATGGTTCGAAGACTTACACCACAACCGGGGCAAAAGGAGAAACCTGGCTGTAGAAGAAAGCCACAGTGTAGACATCTTTGCCCACCAGCAGCAGAGGGTACATTGACCACGTGTGCAGACTGGGTGACAGGCTGCTGCTCTGGGTGGTTCATTGCCGCGTGCAGTAAAATACAACCACACATTTTTCGCTCCTTTATTAAACTATATCAATTCGCGTATTCACATTTTCCCATATAGATATGTAGAACCTGTGAAGAACTTGTGAAGATCAGATGACGATCGGTATACCAAGCGCCTTACCACCAAGAGACAGGGCCAACCTCAAAGCCTCACGCCGGATGTTAAGCGGGGATAGCCACCATTGTTCAAATAACACTTTTCCCAGGTGCCAGGTTTTCCCGGTTTGGCGCAATTCGATTTGTGGCGATGGCTCTGCAAAGAAGTCCCCAAAGGCAAAACCGGCCAAACTTTCCCCTGCTTCTAACATACAATAACCGACCCCCGGAAATTCGCTCGGGTTACCCCCTCCAGCAATCTCCGCCGCTATCCGCTGGGCTACTACCTTTGCCTGGGCATGAGCAAACACACCCGCTTTGGGTAACATTAATGGCACATCCGGTTTCCAGCGGCCTGGGAGCGAGATAGCGGTTGCATCACCCAGGGCATATACTCCCTTGGATTGAGTTTGCAATGTTAGGCGGTTGACTGGGATCCAGCCGGCTTCATTGGTCAGGCCAGCATCACGTGCCACCATCGACCCGCGGTGTGGAGGAATTGCAACCAGTAGATCGTATCGAAAAGCGTCATTCCCCTCGAAAGAAAGCTCACGAGTATCTGCATCCACCCGGGTCAATTTATGCAGAGTATGTAGGGCTACCCTGTTATTACCCAACATTTGCTTGACTGCATCCCCCAACGCTGGACCAGCTACTGGCATGGGTTGGGGTTCTGGGGTGAACAAATGCACTTCCACTTTCTGGCTCAGACCACGCTTGCGAAAGAAATCAGCGATCAGCATGGCGCCTTCGTGCGGAGCTCCTGGGCACTTATAGGGCAATGCGCTCACTACGACAGCCACCCTCCCGCTTGAAACGCTTTTTAGTGCATCGTGGAGTTTCAATGCCCCATCGTAAGTATAGAAAGTCTGCGCGCTTTCCAGTAAACCGGGGATCATTTCAGGGGCCAGCTCTGCTCCAAAGGCAACAACCAGGTAATCATAAGGCAGAACCAAAGTGCTCGTCTGCACATGTTGATTGCCAATATCTATTGCCTGAGCCTCGGCCAGTTCTACCTCGATGCCGGGTAGTAACAGGCTCCTTATATCACACTTGATCTGTTCCAGTCGTCGCTCCCCGGTCATCAACCATAGAAACGAGGGTGCAAAGTAATGATCAGAATTTCTTTCCACCAAAACGATGCGATGTTCCGGTGGTAGAAATCGTCGCAGTTCGTTGGCGGTCACCAGCCCTCCGACACCCCCACCCAATATCACAATCGTTTTACCAGACATAGCAACTTTCCCTTCCTAGCAGAGCTTAATTTTAAAACACCAATAATTTTTCCATTTCTACAGTCCAATCGCCCTGGAGTGCCATGCTTCCCCGGATTACGCCTTCGGTTAGATCTTCCAGCCCGAGCCCGCGGGCGTCACAGCAAGTCCCTCAGGTGGCAACTTTTCCTCTGTTGGCAAGGGCTTTGACCATGCGCTCAATGTTATAGTACCCGTCCGGCGTTTTCTGGCCCTGGCGAGCGCAAAGGACACCGTCTCCGGTAAAAAAGATGCGCACTTCAACCCCATCACGTTTTACCAGGTTAAGAGCCAATCGCAATGCGTTGTAGGGTCGTTCATTTCCATAAGGCGCGTCATTGATAATGAATAGAAATTTTTTGTTTGTTTGGTCAGTCATAGCAAATCTCCTTCACAATCGGATCATCGACGCGATGTTTCAGCAAGTTCTCCACAGGCTTCGAGGTGTTCCAATAACACCTGGCGCATGAGGTCGCAAGCCTGTGTTATTTTGGGATTGCTCAATTGGTAATAGACATTCGACCCCTCACGGCGAGCAGTCACAATTCCTTTCTCCCGCATGATGGCAAGATGTTGCGACAGGTTGGCCTGACTGATGTTTGTCAGCTCAGCCAGACTGATCACGGGCAGCTCACCATCCCGTAAACAGTCGATTACTTCCAGGCGCTTCGCGCTAGAAAGGGTCTGGCAGATTCTAGCGTGTAGTTCGTA
>MGNS01000023.1:4665-4986 GCA_001795165.1 Chloroflexi bacterium RBG_16_57_11 | reverse complement strand
GTTTGACATCTTCGATCCTTAGATTATTAGTATTATCGAATATTCTAATATCTTTAATTGTTTTTGTCAATTTATTCTGACCTTCTCACCCGCGTCATGCTGGCGGGATACAAGGGTGGGTTGCAATGCACCATTCTTTCTCTGGTGATAAAATCAAGTATTCTCGCTTCTATGGAGCCGCCCATGACCACGCTGGAAACTGCCCACGTCGAGGTCGAAAAGCTCATCCGCAAGTTCAAGGCCCAGACTGCCGCGCAGCGCAAGAGCATGAACGAGAACGCCACGCGACAGGGATATATCTTGCCCTTGTTCGCCGCCCTC
>MGNS01000023.1:0-4644 GCA_001795165.1 Chloroflexi bacterium RBG_16_57_11 | reverse complement strand
AACGAGGTCAGCCCGGAGGAGAAGGTCTCGCGCGGCTTTGTCGATTTCTCTTTCCGTTTGGAGGGCGTGCCGCGTTTCTTCCTGGAAACCAAGAAAGCCAGCGAAGACTTGAACGATCCGCGCTGGGTCAAGCAGGCCATCGATTACGCCTGGACCAAGAACGTCACCTGGGCGCTGCTCTCCGATTTCGAAGGCCTGCGCGTGTTCAATGCCGAGTGGAAAGAGGCCAACCCGTTCCGCGCCGAGTTCCTGAACTTCGACCTGGAGACCTACCTCAGCGATTTCGACCGCCTGTGGTGGCTTTCCCGTGAACAAACCGCCGCCGGGCGCCTGGACGCCGAAGCCGAAAAGGTGGGCAAGAAAGCCCGCCGCCTGCCTGTCAGCCAGCACCTCTTCGACGACCTCAAGACCTGGCGCGCCCATCTGTTCCGCGATCTCAAAGGCTTCAACCCGCTCTACACCGCCGCCCAGGTGGACGAAGCCGTGCTGCGCATCCTCAACCGATTGATCTTCATACGCACCGCCGAAGACCGCCAGGTGGAGCCGCCCCGCCTGCGCGCCCTGGTGCGCGAGCTGAAGGATAAAAAGCAGTACGCCAACCTGTGGGTCGAGCTGAGCAAGCTGTTCCGTGAAATGGACGGCGTGTACAACTCGGAGCTTTTCGCCAGACATTTTTCGGAAGAGCTGTACGTCACTCCCACCGTGCTGGAAGAAGTCATCGATGGGCTGTACGAAGCCAACTACGTGCACTATAACTTCAACGCCATCGAGGCGGACGTGCTCGGCACGGCCTACGAGCAGTATCTGGGCTCGATGGTCACCCAGAGCCAGGACGAGGCGCAGCCTGACCAGCCCTACCTGCTGCCCCAGCCTTCGATGACCGTGGAGGAGCGCCGCCAGAAGCGCAAGAGCCAGGGCATCTATTACACCCCCGCATTCGTCACCAGGTACATTGTCCAACAGACCGTTGGGCGCTGGCTGGCGGAGAATGACTACAATCCTTCCCGCCCGCTGCGTATCCTGGATATGGCCTGCGGCTCAGGCTCGTTCCTGATCGAAGCCTTCGACGTGCTCGACGCCTTCGTCGCCCGCCAGCGCGGCCATGCTTACGGATCAGATGAGGAGCACCGCGATTCGATGCGCCGCCTGGAGCTGCTCATGACCTGCATCTACGGGGTTGACAAGGACAAGCAGGCGGTGGACGTGGCTCGCCTGAACTTGCTTCTACGGGCGCTGTATTCGCGCGACAAGCTGCCTATGTTGACTAACATTCATCATGGTGATAGCTTAATTTCAGATAATCCAGAAGAATTGCAAGTTATCTTTGGCGAGAAATGGCAAATAATTAAGCCCTTCAATTGGAAGCAAGAATTTTCTGATGCGGTAAAAGATGGTGGATTTGATATCATTATTGGTAATCCGCCCTATTTTAATGTAGAAACTCTGGGGAAAAAAAGTCCTTATGCTGCATGGATAAAGAAGCATTTTCCAAATATATGGATGGACAAGTCCGACATTCTTTTCTACTTTATAGCTCAGGCTATTCAATATAATAAAGGCAGAATTTCATTTATCGTTTCTCGCTCATTTTTAGAGGCTGATAAAGCCAAACGTCTAAGACAATATATTTTAGACCACTGTGCAATTGAAAAATTGATTGATTTTCAAAATTACAGGGTTTTTAAAGATGCAAATATTTCGACCGCAATTTTCGTTTTACGGCGGGAAGACGATTTTCAAAAGCGCGCTGAAACGACAATTCAAGTCGCTAAAGTAAATACCATTGATGCTGATGGTATTGAAATCCTACAAGCAATAGATCAGTTTTTATCGAATTCAGAGAGAACTGCTAACGAAAATTTTTCTGCGTTCGGTTATCCTCAATCGCAACTTACATCAGAGGCTTGGTCATTTGCATCAGTAGATAATGTTCAATTATTTGATCGAATAGATAGTGGACATATAAAGCTTTTTGAACAGTGCTTAGTTGGTGAAGGCATGCAAACAGGTGCTAATGATGTATTTGTCGTCACATCACGTTCTGTAGAACACCACAAGTTGGAGACACAAAATCTTCGTAAGCATGCCCCAAACTCGGATATTCGACGATATGCAATTGAATATAGTGGACAATGGCTGATCTGGGTGGAAGACTTTGAGGAGATAACTGACTGTCCAGCAAATATTGCCCAGTATCTTTGGGCGAACAGCGAAGCACTGACTGCGAGAGCCGCATTTAAGCGTGGAAACTGTGAATGGTATAAATTTACATGGCCGCTTCATAGAGAATGGTATTCCAAGCCCAAAATTATTTCGCCTTACCGATCACTTGAAAACAGGTTTGCACTTGATGCTAATGCAGAGTACATTGGTTTAACAGATACAACCGTGATTTTCAAAAAGAATAATGATGAGCATGACTTGAAATATTATCTTGCATTGCTCAACTCTAAACTCTTAAATTTCCGATACAAAGGTATTGGCAAGATGACAGGCGGAGGGATTTATGAGTACTTTAAGAATGGGATAGGTCGGCTTCCCATCCGCCAAATAGACTTCACCAATCCGTCCGAGTACTCCATGCATGAAGGCATCGTCCAGAAGGTAGAGCGTATGCTTACCCTACAAAAACAGCACCAGCAGGCCGAGCGCGAGTTAGATGACGCCCGCTTCAGCCTTGAGCCGAAAATCCAGAAGCTAGACGCCGAGATCGATGCCCTGGTTTACCGGCTGTATGGGCTGACAGAGGATGAGATCAGGATTGTCGAGGGCAGGTAGTCCACATGTCGATCCATCTAAAACGCAATCCGCTGCCTGCTTTCTTCGTCCTGGCTATATCTTTTATCACGAAACCTATATCGGCATGAGCTGGTTTATACTGCCTGGTATCATCTTTGGCGTGTTGTGCGGCGCGGTGATCTTTACCTGGTTGTATAACGGCTCCCTTGGCAGCGTGCTGATGGTCGCCATCTGGCATGCCCTTTTCGATCTTCTTACCGCTTCCAAAGCCGGACAGGACATCCTCCCGATCCTCACTACTGCCGGTATAATCGCCTTCACGCTATTCATCGCAAATATAAACCGGCCGTGGGGCTTCAGATATCAGCCAAAGCAAATCCTGTGATCCCCTTGCCGTCCATCGTAAAATCCAATCTACTTCTGTATCGCCTGCTACGTCCACTCCAGCCAGGTCCACTTCATTTCCACGGGTCAACCAGCGTAGATTAATAAATTCTTCTCAAAATTCTTCCTGTACACCGCTGGATGCGTCCAAGGCTGGGTTACAATTGAACCTGGCACCCCGTGAAATTGTATCCTGATAGATGACAATTGTCAGTTACTTTTATTTTCAAGCGAAATAAATTAGCATGATTTTCCAAAAACATTATCTGACCGCTGAAGCGCCGGGTGCAGATCTGCAAAGAGACGACCAGAGCGCGGCTAACCATCCAACCACCTATTACACGTTGCGCTGGTTCGATTGGACGGCAGTCGCGCTTTTGCTTGCCGCTCTCATCACAGCAGCCAGCCGCCTGGTGGCTACCGATTGGACCAACGATCTGCCTCTTGTACTCACAATAACGGTCCTTGGGCTGATCGCAGGGTTAGCATTAGGCCAAAGCCGCTTCACCCCGCGAACAGTATTCTTTTTTGCTTTCACCTTTGGTCTTTTTACCGTCTGCTGGCAGCTGGGCATGGCTCAACAGACCGAGGCGCTGTGGTCCGACCGCCTGAATGCCTTGCTTCTCCGCCTGGGGATCATCATCTACCAGCTAATCAACAAGCTGACGGTTCGCGACTCGTTGTTGTTCCTGGTCTTGATGGGCTTTCTCTTCTGGGGTCTGACAGTTTACGCAGGTTATGTCCTGGTGCGCTATGGGGACGCGTGGAAAGCCACACTGCCAGCAGGCCTGGCCATTTTTGTCATCCATTATTATGATCCGAACGTCACCCGCCGTGCCTGGGCCCTGGCTTTCTATATTTTTTTCACCCTGGTGCTGGTTGCGCGCATGACTTTCATTCGCCAGCGCAACCGCTGGCAGGCTAACCGCACCTCGTTGCCGCCGCACCTCAGCCTGGATTTCATCCGCTTCACCATGTTGTTCGCCTCGCTCATCGTGGTCGTCGCCTGGACTGCACCAGCCGTGGCAAAGGCTGTGCCGGCTGCCGAGAAATTGTGGCAACCCGTTCGCTTATCCTGGAGTGAGGCGGTCGATGACATGAACTATGCCTTTGCTTCTCTCCGCTCCACCAGACCGGTCTACAGCACGGTGTATGGCAATAGCGCTACCCTGGGTCGTGGCACGCCGCTGGGTCCTACACAAATCTTCAACATACGTACTCCGCTCGATATCCCCACCGGCGTGCGTTACTATTGGCGGGCTCGGACCTTCGACACTTATCGCGATGGGCAATGGTTCAGCAACATCGATACCAGTCACGATTTTGATCCGGAAAACGACGAACTGGTGGCGCCTGCCGGCATTGGCCGGTGGGAGGGCAATTTTGAGGTCACCAGCGTGGTCAACATGGCCACTCTATTTACACCAACACAGCCACTGTGGGTAAGCCGTAGTAGCCGGGTGCATTATATTGAAAACCCGGACGGAACAGTGGATATTTCTACCTTTATCGCCGATCCAT
>MGNS01000022.1 GCA_001795165.1 Chloroflexi bacterium RBG_16_57_11 | reverse complement strand
CAACCCGCTGACCCTGGAAGTGCGCTACGACGAAGCCACACTGGAGGGGCCGGAGGAGAGCCTGCAACTGCGCTACTACGATGAAGAGCTGCAGGACTGGCGCGGCATCGTTTCCACACTAAACAGCGACGCGAACCTGCTGCGCGCCAGGCTGGACCACCTGACCGTCTTCGACACCGGCTTTGAGGATTGGGAAGCGGCGCGCCTGCCTTCGCTGCAACCCTTCCAGACCGCCTCTTTCACCGGCGCAGCCACCTATTCGACCGAGCTATGGACGCCACCCGGCCCGGCCGGCCTGCAGCCCAGGCTGGAGCTGAGCTACAACAGCCAGGTAGTGGACAACATCGTCGCAGCCCAAACCCAGGCCTCCTGGGTGGGGATGGGCTGGTCGCTGGAGGTCGGCGGGATCGAGCGCAACCTGAACGGCTCGGCGAAAAAAACCAGCGACGACACCTTCTCCTTCTCAGTGGGTGGGATGGAAAGCCTGCTGCTCAAAGGCAGCGATGGCTACTACCATACCACAGATAAAAACTTCTGGCGCATCCAGTACGACAACACCAACGATCTCTGGACGGCCTGGGCCAAGGATGGGACCAAGTATATTTTTGGCGATACCCCCGCTACGCGGGCGTTGTACCCGGCCGATTACACCTGCCAGGGGCAGCATTCCGTCGCCATCCCGAAGACCTGGCGCTGGGGGCTGCACAAGGTGATCAACATCCACGGCCAGTTCCTGGAGTACACCTATACGCAGTCCAAGCAAACACACACCTTCCAGGCCGATGAAAACTGCGAGGTGGGCGAGTACGAGACCACCATCTGGCTGTACCCCAATGAGATTAAGTACCCAGCCATTAGCCCCGCAATTAACCCGTATAAGGTGGTCTTCGAGCTGGCAGATCGCCAGGACACCCGCTCGAGCTGGGGCTACCCGGAGAGCTACACCTTCTTCATGAGGAAAAGGCTGAACAGCATCCGCATCGATAACCAGGCACAAACCGTGCGCCGCTACAACTTCACTTACAACGCCGATAGCGCAGGGGTGATCTCGCCCGGGATCATCCTGCCGGGGATCATCTGGGATACCAATCCCAACATCTTCACCATGACGCTGCTCTCGGTGCAAGAGCAGGGCTCGACCGGTGCTACGCTACCGGCGACGAGTTTCAGCTATGCGGATAGTCTGCACCTGACCCAGGCGACCAACGGTTATGGCGGCACGGTGACGTTCACTTATGATAGCACGCCCTGGTACGAAGCCATCGCCACCGAAGCCACGGAAGGGGACCGCACCGGATCGGACAAGGTCCAACAGAAAGTGGGCTGCTCATCGACCGAATTCACCATGAAGCCAAAGTCCGGCGGCTCGGTGACCTGCGACGACAACGGCCGGCAGCTCATTCAAGGCAGCGCTTACCTCGACCTGCCGGAGCGGTTCCAGCAGCCGGGGGCGGTCTACAAGCTGACGATCGAAGTCATCAAACGCAACAGCGGGACGACCGACGTTACCCTGGGCCTGGGGGACCTGCCAATCCTCACGCAGACCGTGGGCACGTCGGCGTTTGTCTGGCTTAGAGGATACAAAAAGCTGCCCGGTAATTCCGGCGGCGCCCGGCTGCAGGTGAACTGCACCAACACCTGCTGGGTGCGCAACATGAAATGGGAGCTGATGAGCACGCGCTACCGGGTGACACAGAAGAGCCTGGACGACCCGAACGACAACGCTCCGGCGGCGGTGTTCCGCTACCGCTACGACGAGCCGGCCACCAATGACCCGACCCACTCGGTATTCGCCACCACGGCCCATCCTTTCAGCCTGCCCTATGCGGAGTTCCGCGGCCATGCCATGACCCAGGAGACCGGCCCGGACGGGCGGACCGCCACCACCTTCTTCCATCAAGATGACGCCCGCAAGGGGTATGAGCTGGTCAGCCTATCTTCCTGGCTGGAGTTCATCGATGATTTCGATTCTGGCTATAACGCCTCCTACTGGCAGGCCTGCAGCGGCTCCAACTTTACGATACCGATGGACCTGAGCGACCCGCTGGATCGGGCGAACAATTTCCTGCGCGGCGATCGTTCCTTGCGGCTGATAGGCGATACGAGCTGGCGCTGCGGCTACCGAAACAATAGCGGCACGCTGACCGACGGCGGGCGAAGGTCTGCTGGTGCAGTTCCTGGTGAGCGGTGCAACCACACAGGCCAAGATCGCGCTGGAGTCAGGGGCGTATAAGTGGGGGGTCAAGCTGGACGGCAGCGGGGCGCTGGTGGCGTACAAGCTGGATGGCAGCGAAATCACCCTGGCTACTCTGATATCGGCGGCCAATTTCAGGCGCGATACCTGGTACACCCTGCTGCTAATGGCAGACCAAACCAACTTCGTCACCCGTGTATGGGAGCGGGATAATCCTTGGGTATCCGGCGGGTATTACGCCAACTTCAAGACGGGGCTGAGCTGGCGGCTAAAGCTTGAAGCGCAGAACGGGACGCTGTGGGCGGATACGCTGAGCGAAGGGCGCTTCTACGATGAGCGGACCAACCTGTATACGGGGGTGGCTCAGTCCCTGGACCCTAACCAGCCGTGCCCCAGCTATTGCTTTACCGGGCTGGGCGTGTATTGGGTGAGGCTGGACAGTGAAAAGGCGCACACCTACGCACCGGGAGGCGTGGCCTTGAACGCCACCAGGACCTGGTACCTGTATGACTCTTTCGCCAACCTTACCAAGACCCAGCAAGCCGTCTGGAACGCCACTCAGGGTCGTTGGGACGACTACCGCATCGAGGTAAATGGCTTTTATCCCAACACCGGGGCGCGCTACCTGGTGGGGTTGCCGGGCTACACCAACACCTACAAATGCCCGGCGGGGAGCATCAATGGCGCTTGCCTGAACGCGGCGCTGACCAACAGCCTGATCGCTTCGTCGGTCTGGAGCCTGTATGATGGCAGCACGACTTATTCAACCACGCCCGTAACCGGCACGTTGACCGGGCAGAGCACGCTGCTGTATTACGCCGATGCTCCAACCAACAACGACCCGCGCCGCCAAGACCAGAAGTTTGGTTATGACGCCTATGGAAATATTACAAGTTCTAAGATCTACACCGGCGAAGGGACCTACAGCCTGCGTTTCCTGGGCGAGGCGCGCACGACGAGCTACCAATACGACCCGACCTACCACACCTACTTGCTTAGGGAGACGCCGCCCATCACTGCACTGTACACCGACTATACCTACGATTACAACCTCGGTCTGCCCATCACTCTGACCGGTCCGAACGGGTCAAGCACGACCATCACCGTCGCCTACGATACCTTTGGGCGATTGCTCAAGCTGATCCGCCCGGGGGACAACGCTACTTACCCCACCCTGCAGGCCACCTACAATGAACCGCCCGCTTCCAGCCGGCTGTGGGTGGAGCTCAAACAGCGCATCGATGGCAGCCAGTATGCCACCTGGCGCAAGCACTACAATGGGCTGGGGCAGCTCATCCAGAGCCAGACCATGGGGGCGCAGGTGTGGGATGCGAGCAGCGGGGAGGAAGTCTCGCGCACGCTGCTGCAGGATACCTGGTATAACGCCTACGGCGAGGTGATAAAACAATCGGTGCCGTATTCGTCTGCGGTAACCAGCGGCTACATCACGCCCGACCTGAGCGTGCCCGCCACACTAACCGGCTACGACGGGCTAGGCCGGCCCAGCTTAGTGACCGCCCCGGACGGCACCCACACCAGCTACACTTATCTCGACCTGGAGGTAAAGACCACCGACGCGCTAGGCCACAACACACGCACGCTGTACGACGTATGGGGGCGGACAGAGCATGTATTCCCGCCGGCAGGACCTGATGTGAGCTACATCTATAACACGAGCGACCGGTTATCGACCGCCAGCCGGGGCGGGGTCACGACCAGCCTGTTTTACGATTACGCCGGGCGAAAGACCCGGATGGTCGACCCGGATATGGGGGAGTGGACCTATGCCTACGACACGCTGGGCAACCTGACCCGCCAGAAAGACAAAAAGGACCAGCGCATCTGTTTGTATTATGATGAAATCAACAGGCTGAAAGGCAAACATTACCGTTCGGACGATAATTGCCCGTCCAGCCCGAGCTACAACGTCAGATACTATTACGATGAGCTCGGTTACGGTTACAGCAAGGGCCAGCGCACCCGCATGCAGGACCCCAGCGGGACAACCACCTGGAATTACGACGAGCGCAGCCAGGTGATCAACGAAACGCGCACCATCACCGCCAGCCTGGGGACCTTCGTCACTGCCTGGGGCTACAACTCCGCCGGGCAGGTGGACTGGATGCGCTATCCGCAGGACAATCTGGGCAACACCGGCGAGCAGGTGGATTACACCTACCACAACCAGCTCACCCTGGACAGCATGCTGGGGACTTTTCCCGAAACTTACGTCTACGACACAGGATACGACCCGGCCGGGCGTGTTGTCCGCCGCCGCCTGGGTTCGGGTGGGACGATTGTGACGCAGTACGACTATAACCCCTGGGATACCCAGGGTGGGCGGCTGAGGCGCTTGTCCGCCACAGACGACACCAGGCTGCTGCAAGACTTGCAGTATGCTTACGATGCGATGGGTAATGTTCTAACGCTGCAGGATTACTGGAATTTCAACGGCGGGCCGCAGACGCTGACCTTCGATTATGATGATCTCTACCGCCTGACCAGCGCCCAGGCAGTTGGAGGTTTGTACGGCAATTACAATCTGGAAAGCTATGCTTACAACACCACCACCGGCAACCTGGCCAGCAAAGCCGGGGTGAGCTACACCTATGGCGATGCGAACCACGTCCATGCGGTGACCAGCCGGTCGAATGGCAACACCTACCAGTATGACCTCAACGGGAACATGAGCTCGCGGCAGGTAGGCGGGCAGACCTACAACCTGGCCTATGACGCTGAAAACCGGCTGACGCAGGTGACCGGCGCAGCGACGGCAAGCTTCGTCTACGATGGGGATGGCAAGCGGGTCCTGGCCGTCGAAGGCGGGACGACCACGGTGTTCATCGGGGATTACTTCGAGTGGACCGGGACGGTCGCTAACGCGGTGCGGTACTATTATGCCGGGACAACGCGCCTGGCAAGACGCTACGGGAGCGGGAATATATCCTGGCTGTTGGGGGATCACCTGGGCAGCACCAGCGTAGCCTACGATGGGACGAATGACCTGCACCAAGGCTATAAGCCGTGGGGGGAGACGCGCTTCGGAAGCCTGCCGACGCAATACCAATACACCGGACAGTTCAATCAACAGTCGATTGGGTTGTACTACTATGGAGCAAGGTGGTACGATCCTTATCTTAACCGGTGGACCAGCCCAGACAGTATTATACCTGACCCGTATGACCCTATTGATTGGGATCGCTACAACTACACACGGAACAATCCGATCCGAAACACTGACGGCAGCGGTCATTGCATCGATGGAATCAGCACTTGGGTTTGTATCGGCGTTGCCATAGGCGTCATTTCAAAGGTGGTAGATTATGGATGGACCGCTTACGATGCCTGGGAAAGTGGTCAGGTTCTAAATGACCCAAACGCTTCACAAGCCGAGAAAGATGAAGCTGCTGTGAACTTGGCAATGGCGGTTACGTTCGAGGGGTTAGAGCCGGATGATCTTCTGCCAATCTCTCTACCGCTTGACGATATGGCTAGGCATGGGATATTTGGCATTGCTAAACAATCGCCACTCCCGGGCTTTGAAAAGTACGTAGACGATGCTGCTACTCAAATCCACCACCTCATAACCAACAAAGGTGATTATTGGCCAGAGATAATGCGACAGATAATAGACAAATACAAACTAGATCTCGATGGTAGCTGGAATAAAGTGCCTCTTCCTGGACATAGTGGAAGCCATACGGAATGGTACCACCAATGGGTACACAAGAGACTCCAGGAAATAGATGCTATTGCAAAAGGCGATCAAGACCTCTTCCTGGAGTTATTCAACGAAATGATTAAAGAGCCCGTACTTGGAAATCCAAGGCTGCCTTATCAAAAATAAGGTCGATGAGCGCAAAGATGGAAATTACGCAATACTACAACCTAACTTTTAGCGAAGTCCACGGAGGGCTAATTGTCTACCAGGACGATTTTAAAGGCGTCGATAAAGACTTGCTAACAAAAGGTGCTCCTATAATGGATTGGCCATCTGATACCACCCTGTTTGTGAAAGGGAGAAACCCGACAGACTATCTTTTTTATCCATTGTCACCCTGGTTCACGATCTCGAAAAAGGCACAGATCGCGTTAGAAGATGCAAATATCAAAGGGATCCAGTTCTTGCCCATTCACGTTGTGCATAAAAGTGGGATCGAAATACCCGGATATGCGATTGTCAATGTGTTGACGGTTGTGGCGGCCCTCGATTATGTACATACTATATGGATGACGCCGGATCGTGAGCGCGTAACTTATCCTCAGTTGAACATCTTGGAAGAGGCCCTACAAAAGAAAAAAGTCGAGGGATTTGAAATCTTCCGGTTAGTTGAGCTCAAGACACAAGTTTATATCTCGAAGTATTTTAAGGAATGCCTAGAGCGAAAAAATGCAACCGTCGGCTTCGATTTTATGCCGGTATCGGCATATGAATAACATCGTTTTACACTTCTTGCCGAACTTAAACAATAGAAAGATATATTGGGTAAGGGTGATGGTATACCTTTCTTGCCTGCGGGAGGATAGGAGCAACGATGGAGAGCGACTCCGAGCACCCATGGGCGGTTAGACGAGCGGGCCGACCAACTACAGCGAAAGCTACACCTACAACGCCACTACAGGCAGCCTGCAGACCAAGGGCGGATTGATGCTGGCCTACAACGACGCCAACCACGTCCACGCCGTGACCGGCGCGGGCGGTAACACCTATGGCTACGACCTCAACGGCAACCAGACCACGC
>MGNS01000021.1:6150-7357 GCA_001795165.1 Chloroflexi bacterium RBG_16_57_11 | reverse complement strand
TGAGAATCGCTGCCGTTCTCGATAAAATGGACCTGCTCCGGCCGCGCACCTTTATCCCGGTAGGCCTGGCAGATCCTGGGGTTCGAGCCGATATGGGCGTCCAGGTATAACACAACAGATGGATCATAACGATTGATCCAGCCGACCTGGTGATCATAAACCTGGTCCACCAGGCGGATGCCAGGGTGGCGCCGCTTGATCTCGCCGAGGGCATCGTAGATCCAGGGCGTGCCGTTGTGGATGTAAATCGCTTGAGGATCGAAGCGCGCCACCAGGTAATCCAGCGCAGAAGCGTTCAGTCGGCTGTCGGCAAAGTCCGGCAAGGTATAAACAAAGGGAGTTGCCTGGCGGAATTCATCCGCCATTGTACCCAGGTGCGGATCCATTTCATCGAAGGTTAAAACGACAAACCGCACCTGACCAGCCAGATTCTGTATGATCTTGAGGGCGATCTTTTCGGCGCCGCCCACGGCCAGGAACGGCTGAACCAGAATAACGGTGGGTAAATGGCTGGGTTCAGGAGCGTGCGGCATGACCTGGTCCAGCGGGAACAGCAGGTGGGCAAGGGGCGGTATTTCCAGGCCGACTTGCGAGCCAGCCGAGACGAGATGGTGACCCAGGAGAGTACACAAGCTCCGCTGCTCGAAAGGCAATTCGCCTTCCAAATCGACCCTGCTGGTCATCGAGGTGACGACTCTTCCTGCAACGACGCGCTGGCCTTCCAACTTCGGACCACCCTCCAGCGATTCGTGTCTGCTTTCCCGCCAGGGGCGAAGATCCAGGACAACCTGCCCATCAACAGGATCCTGGCTGACACATTCCTTACGCACAATCAGGCGCAGCAAAGGCAGCGACTGATCGCCCGGCAGACCACCCTGCTCCAGGAGGCGAATAGACCAGGGTGAAGGCCCGCGCAGATTGACGGTGAAGGCCGACGATCCGGCTTGCAGGGCGCAAAGGTTGGTCTCAAGGTAGGTAGCATCCTGATCGAGCAAATCCGGCGAGGCAAAGCATACATACGGGGTATCGAGATTCTGAAGCAGAGCAGTAACTTGGCTGGCTTTCCAAGAGACGGCCAGGTTATCCAGCAAGCTGGCTTCTCCAACTGTCTGATCCCAGATGACAATCTGCGCCGCCTGAGGCAGGGTCTGCTGGTTTAGCCAGCGGAGTAAGTCGACCGTGGCGATTGCAGAGGCGCTTCCAGCGT
>MGNS01000021.1:4541-6142 GCA_001795165.1 Chloroflexi bacterium RBG_16_57_11 | reverse complement strand
TGGACGATGCTGATGGCAGGCAGGTCACAGGCTACACCGCCGGGCAACACGCCGTCGAACAACAACGTGTGGATACCCGGCGAGGTTTGATCGACCGGCTGTGGCTGGGCCGGCGGCTTCATGATCGATTGAACACCTTGTAACCCGGTCCGTAAGAAAGCGCGTGGCCCCTGGTTTTTTAAGGCCGAGGCAGATTGGTAGGCCGCTTTGAAGAGCTGGTCACGACGGCTGCCAACCGGCGCCAGCCGTAACCGCCAGCCAATGAGCCTCTGCAGAAGACGCCAGCTCCGGCTGTGCATGATTTCCAGGTATAGGGCGTAATATTCCTGAGCGACGCGGTTCAGGTTAAGGAGGGTGCTTTGTTGTTCCTGCACCTGGGCTCTCAACCCATCCAGTTGTTCGCTGGATCGGCTCTCCTCTTCACGCACCCTGAGCAAATCCTGGTAAAACGCCACCATTTTTTGGGCAATGCGCAACCCCCGAGAAGTTTCATCTTCGAGCGCTGCAGCGCCTGGATAGAATTGAGGGGCAGAGGCGCTATTCGCAAAACCCCGGTAGAGCTGCTCAAACGCATCGTAATGTCCGGAAAGCAGCCACCGGCTGCGCAATGTCGCCTGCGCTTCCGCGCCCAGGCGGGCTCGCAGGGGGGCATCTTCTATCAATGTGCTCAGACAGCTTACCCATTCATCCAGCTCACCGGCCAGAAAGCCATTCTGTCCATGGCTTACCAAGCGCTGGTAGGACGGGCTACGGCTGTAGACCCCTGGAACCGCCAGCGCACTGTATTCCAGGAATTTGAGCGGGCTCTTGCAGCGGTTGAACAGGTTTTCTTGCAAGGGGGCGATGAAAATATCGCATTTCTGGGTTGGAAAATAAGCGGCAAAAGTGGCGTAGTCGACCAGCTTTACCGGGATGTATTCGATGCCAGGGTGATCGCGCAAGCTATACGGCGGTTCCAGCCCCCAAAATTTTAGCTGTACATTGGTCGAATATTTTTCCAGAATCTGGACCAACGCCGGCACGATGGGCTCCAGATCGATGATATGGCTATGCCCGCCCATATAGCCGATGCAGACAGGTCGATCGTTAATCATTTCGCCGATCTCGGTAGCGGTCGATTGGAACTGATCCAACCGCCACAACCGGTCGTCTAAGTAGTTCTCCCACAGCCAGGCATTCGGGTTGAAAGAGCTCAAGTAATCGCACAACTCCGGAGTGCTGCCCACTACAGCATCGGCTTCAACGACCGCCTGCAACATCGCCGCCCTGGCATCCAGATAGCGCTCATAATCCGGGTGCTGTGCAGGCAGCTCCAACAAAAGGTCATCCGTCTCATACACAACAGGCTTGCCGTGGCGGCGTGCTTCACTTATTACCTGGCGGTATTCGGCGACTCTGGTAGGGAAATCGCGGGTGATGACGACCACATCCGCCTGCCCCACTCGTTCCGGGAAGACCTGCAAGGCGCCATCCACCCACTCAGCGCCCTGGATCAGCTTCCAGCCCACCCGCTGCGCCGGAGAAATCAGGCGCACAACCATGCAAGCGTGCGCCCACACGTCTGCACTGAATATCGTCAGAGATAGAGGAGGCATTGAGTC
>MGNS01000021.1:338-4525 GCA_001795165.1 Chloroflexi bacterium RBG_16_57_11 | reverse complement strand
ACGAATCCAGGGCCAGCCGCAGGGCCTCACCCCAGGGCGGCAGGCGCAAGCCAAAAGTGCCGGTGAAGCGGCTACAATCCAGCGCAGAAAACAACGGTCGCTGCGCGGGGGTAGGGAACTCGGCTGTCAGAGCGGGGAGGATCTCACGGATGATCTGCTCCTGAGGTTGAGGGTCATTATCCAGGATGGCTTGCGCCCACTCCAGCCGGCTGGCGAAGCCATCGCCAGCCAAATGGTAGATGCCTTTGCGCTCAAGAATCCAGGAATGCAGGTTTCGACCATTCATCGCCAAGATCTGGCAAATTGCCTCTGCCAGTGGGCGCGCCCAGGTAGGGTTCCCGACCTGATCGGTCACGACACGCAGGGAGGTTTGCTGGCGGGCCCAACCCAACACCTTCGTTACGAAGCTTTCCCGGCGCAGGCTATACAGCCAGCTGGTGCGGAAAATCAGATAGGCCCCATCCGCCTCAACGATGGCCCGCTCGCCGGCCAGCTTGCTTTGCCCGTATACACCCAGCGGATTGGGGGTATCTGTCTCGACGTAGGGAGAACCCTTTGCGCCGTCGAAGACATAATCGGTCGAGATATGGACCAGGGCAGCGTTTACCGAGGCGGCGGCTTCAGCCAGGTGACCAGGGGCGCATCCATTCACCGCCAGGGCTCGCTCCGGCTCACTTTCGGCGCGATCGACGGCGGTGTAGGCCGTAGCGTTCAATACGACCGTCGGACGGTATTCCTGCACCAGCCGGAGCATGTTCTGACGATCCGTGATGTCGGTCTCCGGGGAGTCCATGGCGATCACCCGGCCCAGAGGGAGGCAGGCACGGTGAAGCTCCCAGCCCAATTGCCCGCGGTTTCCGAGTAACAAGATTACATTCATGAGGATCGATGCGCAAGTCCGGATTAACGGCCTAGCTGTTCAAATACGGCAGGTCGTCTTGAGTCAGGCGCAGCAGATAAGCGCCATACTGATTACCCCGATAACGCTCAGCCAGTACGCAAAGCTGCTCTTTCCCGATAAAGCCCCGGCGGTAGGCGATTTCTTCCGGGCAGGAGATCATCATCCCCTGCCGGTCTTCCACCGCCTGGACAAAATTAGCCGCCTGGAGCAAGGACTCATGGGTTCCGGCGTCCAGCCAGGCAACGCCGCGCCCCATCACATCGACGCGCAACTCGCCACGATCCAGGTAGACCTGGTTCACATCGGTGATCTCCAGCTCGCCGCGGGGCGATGGCTTCAAGTTGCGGGCAACCTGTACTACATCGTTATCGTAGAAATACAAGCCGGGCACAGCAAAATGCGAGCGCGGCTTTGCCGGCTTCTCCTCGATGCTCAGGGCTTTTCCGGTTTCATCAAACTCGACCACACCGTAGCGCTCGGGATCGCGCACCGGGTAGGCAAAGATCAACCCGCCATGCTCAAGTTGAGCGGCTTTCTGCAGCCTGGAGGGTAATCCCTGACCGTAGAAGATATTGTCGCCCAGGATCAGACAGACAGGCTCCTGGCCGATGAATTCCGGATTTACCAGGAAGGCCTCTGCCAGACCGCGTGGCTCAGCCTGGGGGGTATAAGCGAAGCGCAGCCCCCACTGGCTGCCATCGCCCAGCATGGCTTCAAAGATCGGCAGTGCACTGGGCGTGCTGATGACCAGGATCTCGCGGATGCCAGCCAGCATCAACATGGACAGCGGATAGTAAATCATCGGCTTGTCATAGACCGGGAGCATTTGCTTGCTGATGCCCAGGGTTAATGGATAAAGGCGAGTGCCATGTCCGCCTGCCAGAATTATGCCTTTCATAAGCGCCACCTATGATTGGTTGGAGGTAGTTTCTCGATCGCCGTAGTTCTTGGCCAGCCAACCCTGGTAATCCTGTTGCTGGTGAATGGCATCGATCCAGGATGGGTTTTCCAGATACCACTGCACTGTCCGGGCCAGGCCGCTGGACAACGACTGCCGCGGGTGCCAGTCCAGCTCGCGCTGGATGCTGGTGATGTCCATGGCGTAGCGACGGTCGTGGCCCGGCCGATCCTTAACATATTGGATCAATTGGTCGTGCGGCGAATAGGGGGAATTGGGTTGGAGCTCATCCAGGATATCACAAATTTCATGGATTACGGTCAGGTTGGTGGGCTGGTTTCCGCCGCCAACATTATAGCTTTCACCGACCTGCCCATGACGCAAAACGGTCAAGATGGCTTCACAATGATCTTCAACATACAGCCAGTCGCGGATTTGCTGTCCATCCCCATACACCGGCAGAAGACGGCCCTGCAATGCATTCAAGATCATCAGCGGGATGAGTTTTTCCGGGAACTGGTAAGGCCCGTAGTTATTGGTGCAGTTGGTGATGGTGAAGGGCAAGCCATAGGTGTGGCCGTAAGCACGCACCAGATGGTCGCTGGCGGCCTTGGAGGCGGCATAGGGCGAGCGAGGGGCGTACGGGGTAATCTCCGAAAATGGAGGGTCATCCGGCTGGAGCGTGCCGAAGACTTCATCGGTGGAGATGTGGTGGAAGCGCACCTCTTGCGGCGCTACGGGGTTTGCCTTCTCGTCCAGCCAATAGCGCCGGGCAGCCTCCAGCAAGGTGAACGTGCCCATCACGTTGGTCCGGATGAATTGCTCCGGTCCGAGGATCGATCGATCGACGTGCGTCTCGGCAGCGAAGTGGACAATGGTATCGATCTGGTACCGGGCTAACAGGTCATCCACCAGCGCCCGGTCGCAAATATCGCCCTGGACAAAGATATGGCGCTCCGAGGCCGGTAAGTTTTTCAAATTTTCCAGGCTGCCGGCATACGTCAAGGCATCCAGGTTAATGATCCTCACCTGGTGGTCAGCGCCAAGTAGATAGCGGACGAAATTCGAGCCGATGAAACCTGCCCCGCCGGTAACGATTACATTTTGCATGCTCACCTCAATCGAATAATTCTGCCTGATCTAATGCCAACCCCTGTTGGTCCTTCGGAGAGAGCTCCACGGGGACCTCAGACAATAACGGCCAATCGATGCCAACCGCAGGATCGTTCCACATCAAAGTACGCTCCCATTGAGGGGCATAATAGTCGCTAGCCTTATAATACAGCTCCGCCCACTCGCTCAGGACGTAAACACCATGCGCAAAACCCGGGGGCACCCAGACCTGGCGCCGATTTTGAGCTGATAGATGGACACCCACCCAATGAGCAAAGGTAGGCGAGCCTCGCCTGAGGTCCACGGCAACATCGAAGACTTCGCCAACAATGGCCCTGACCAGCTTGCCTTGTGGCTGTTTGATCTGGTAATGGAGGCCACGCAGGACCCCCTGACGGGAGCCGGAGTGGTTGTCCTGAACAAAGTTCGCCCGAATTCCTGCCTGGCTAAAGCGCTCTTCTCGATAGGTTTCCATGAAAAAGCCACGCTCGTCACCAAACACTTTAGGCTCAATGATCAAGATATCGGGGATTTTAGTGGACAGAAAATGCATGCGGTTAACAAGGCCTCGTTACACTTGGGCCGATTATAGCAAATGTTGCCCATCAATTGGTGCAACGATACACTTCGTAAAATGGAAGCCCAGGAATAATTGTGGCGATCTTCTGCACATGGAAGTGCTTTTCCAACACGGCGCGAATGTCGTAAATATTACGGACGTGGTAATCTCCTGAATAACCGGCTAATTTCCGACCTATCTTATAGAGATAATTTTCAGTTGGACCGGCAACAAGCAACCCCCCCTTTTTATTGAGGATTGCATGGAACATTTGGACCGTTTCATCCAGGTTGTCGATGTGCTCTAACACTTCGATTGCCAGGATTAAGTCAAAGCTATCCTTCATTGGAGTAATCTGGTTGAGATTGGATTCATAAGCAATCCGTTGCCAGCCCATTGCCTCTCCGAGAGCCTTCAATTCATCGATCATCGGGTCGAAAGCGATCGTGTTTTCAGAATTGGCAATCAGATAAGGGATAAATACACCATAACCGCAGCCAAAATCAAGTACATTTTTTAAGGGGACTTGAGCAGCGATGGCTGAGAGTACGACCTCCACTCTTCTCCAGGTCAACCATCGCATCATTGGGTTTGGATTGGTATAGGACGGAAGTCCTTGCTCATCACAATACCCATTTTCGTGTGAATTGATAATCTCTTTAAAGCGCGCGATGGTGGCTTGCTGGTAGGTGTGAATTTCAGCCCGTTGCATAAAT
>MGNS01000021.1:0-296 GCA_001795165.1 Chloroflexi bacterium RBG_16_57_11 | reverse complement strand
TAGACTTTATTCAGCTGCTTTTCCTGGGCAGCGCTCGAGCTTTGATTCTCTACCGCAAGCTTGTTTTTTTGATTGAGCAAAAACGATACTCCCGCCAGGAGAAATTCCGCTAACGAATATAGAAGGCGATGAAGAATGGCAACAACCCCAATTTCAGAGCTCGCGAACAGGGAGGATAAAAGGAGCACTGCCACGTATTCTCGAACGCCAATTCCGCCTGGGGCGAAAATCGCCAGGTAGCCGGCCAAAAAACTCCATATGAAGACCCCCGCAACCAATGAAAGATCGTTGAGGGT
>MGNS01000020.1 GCA_001795165.1 Chloroflexi bacterium RBG_16_57_11 | reverse complement strand
TCCTGGCAGCGCTTCCAGGTAGGTGGATCTGAGCTTGGATAGCTCGCGGTATTCCAGCACCATGTCGACAACAACGTGCTTGCCGCGCAGCGTTTCCAGGACATCGGCGGAGGTGGAGTAAAAACCGCTCGAGGTGCGCGCCGAGCGATCGGGCGGCTCGATTTTCAGGCTTTCGAACAGGGCTGAGGAGAGCTGCTGCGGTGAGTTGAGGTTGAAGGGCATACCGACTTCGCTGAAGATCTGGCTTTCAATCTGAAGCAGGCGCTCATTGAGATTGGCGGACATCTGGCGCAGGAAAGAAGCATCCAGGGCGACGCCTTCCATCTCCATGTCCGCCAGAATCGACACCAGCGGCATCTCCAGGTTGTGAAACAAATCGATCGCCGACCGCTCTTCCAGCTCACGCTGCAGCTCAGGCTCCAAACGTAGCACGACTTCGGCGTCGGCCGCGGCGTACTGCGTGACCTGTGAAATAGGCGCCTGAGCCATGGTGATCTGTTTTTTGCCTTTGCCGATCAGCTCCTCGATGTTGGTCATCTTGATCCCCTGCCGCACCCAGGCCAGGTTCTTCAAGCCCAGGTTGTGCGAGGCGGGGTTCGTCAGCCATTCGGCGATCATGGTGTCAAAAGACAGCGGCGTCACACGCAGGCCGTAGCGCGCCAGGATGACAAAATCATATTTGAGATTATGGCCTATCTTAGGGATTTTCGGATCGGTCAATGGCTTGCGCAGGGCATCCAGCACGACCTCCAGGGGTAGCTGCGTTCCGGCTTCCGGCAGATGACCGACCGGGATGTAAAAGCCTGTTCCTGGCTCGACCGCAAAGGAAATGCCAACCAGCTCGGCCTGCATCTGGTCGGTCGAGGTCGTTTCCGTGTCAAAAGAGATGACTTTAGCGGATTCCAGCCGTCGAGCCAGGTCGTGGAGCGCCTCCGGGTTATCCACCTGGATGGACTGACGCTCGCTACTCTCGACGATTATTGAAGCGGAAGTGCGCTCCGCCGCAGGCGGTATGGCAGACGGTGCCTGGAAGAGGGATAGTTGCTCTCCCATTTCGGGCGGGTGTTTTCCATAGGTCTTTTCCAGGGTGGTCAGGCGCGCCAGCAGGGTGCGGAACTCCAGCTCGCGGAAGAGCGCCTCGACCTGCTCAGGATCGAACGCTTCGGGGCGCGCTTGCTCCAGATTGATCGGGATATCCAGGTCGGTGACGATCCTGGACAGCTTCTGGCTCAAGTAGGCGGCCTCATGCCCGGCCTCCAGCTTCTTTTTAACCCCAGCAGATAGCTCATCCAGATGAGCATAGACGCCATCCAGTGTTTCATAGGTTTGCAGCAGGCTTGCGGCGGTTTTTTCGCCGATCCCGGCGACGCCAGGGATGTTATCGGATTTATCGCCTACCAGGGCCTTGAAATCAACCACCTGGTCGGGCCGTACACCAAAATATTCGATGACATCGGCGGGGAAGTAGTCCCTGGATTCTGCCAGGCTCTTGCCGGGCAGGCTGACAACGGTTCGATCATCGACTAACTGGAGCAAATCACGATCGCCGGTGATGATCTTGACGGCCAACCCGCTCTTCACAACCTGGCGGGCCACGCTACCCAAAACGTCATCCGCCTCATACCCCTCGATTTCCAGCCTGGGGATATTGAAAGCATCTACAAGCTGCCGGATGCGCTCGATCTGCGAGCGTAGCTCGTCGGGCATCTTGGCGCGGGTGCCTTTATATTCGGCGAATAGATCATCGCGAAAGGTCCGTCCGGTGTCAAACGCCACTGCCAGGTACTCGGGGTGCTCCTGTTCGAGCAGGCGTAAGAGCACGCTGGTAAAGCCAAAAACGCCAGCGGTGGGCTCTCCGCTGCGGGTCTGGAAACCACTGCTGGAGCCGCTGGTCAGAGCGAAATACGTCCGGTAAGCCAGGGCGTGGCCGTCGATCAGATATAGGACTGGCGGCATAGGGCACCTTTGGTCATCAAGAGTATGTAGAGTTTATCACGCGGCGCTAGGTGAGGCAAGATGATAAAATTGGTGGAAATATTTTACCCCAAGAAAATTGATGTTGACAATCTTCGCCGAACATGTTATGTTTGTGTTAAGGATGCAGACGCTTCGACGGGCGGTCACCGTTATTGGTGCTGCCGCGCTTCTATTTGGAGCGTTGGCAGAAATCTGGGGGGGTGCTCATGCCCAGAGCCCTGCGCGTCAAACCGTTGTCATTGAGCCCTATACCGAATATATGTGGTGGCTGATCCGTTGGTCTACCAACGAGATCCTATGCTCCATCCCCGTCGATCACGAAGGTCCGCCGACCATCGAAGAAGTAAGCAAAGCCTGTGGCGCCGAATTAGCGACTGAATGGTGGAACACCCCTCCCTGTAAATTGAACAATAAGCCTGCCAGCCGTTGCGAGGGCGTGTACGTTTACCTGGCGACCATCACGCCGAAAGAGCGCGAGGTGGTGGTCCAATTGCCCAAACCGACCGTCTGGCTGACACTGGAGGGCTGCCCGCAAACAACGCCGGACGAAGTGTGCCCTTCGCTCCCCATCCTGGCGCTTACTGGAGAGGAGCCTTTGCCAGACCAAAGCATTGTTGCCGTACAGGGCACGTATGATGGGGAGCCTTTTTATTGCCCGGGGAATGTCTGTCGCTTGCAAATGCGCGCCACGCCGCTTCTGGGCGTTACAGTGGAGTTTTGGGCGGATTCGAGCTATGGCGATTCGAGCGAGCATTATTTCGCCCAGGTACGAGCCATTGAAAGCGGTGTCTCCCCAGTCCCGGGCGGCAGCGGCTGGTATGTGGATGTGATCAGCAGCCAATGGTTGGGAAAGCCGTTGACGAGCTGCGCCCGCATCTGGGAAGCCTTTCCACCGGCAGGAACCCCACCTGGCTGTCTACTCCGGATCACTTTGAGCTGTTAGCCTCTGGAGAGCCGTACTTCTACCTGGCTGGACGGACCATCTCACAGGGGCTGGTGGATGTATCCAGCTGCCCTGGCGGTGGCCTGCTACCCAATGGCTATGCGGATGCCTGTGGCCTGGAGAAAGCCCGCCCGTTGATCGAAGAGTGGCAGAACCAGTTCGATCAACGCATCATCGGAGTCAGCCACGAGACGGGTATCCCGGCGCAGCTGATGAAAAACCTGTTCGCCCAGGAAAGTCAGTTCTGGCCCGGTATGTTCCGGGTACCGTATGAGTTCGGGCTGGGGCAGGTTACCGACCAGGGCGCAGATGCAATCTTCCTGTGGAACCCGATATTCTTTGAGCAATTTTGCTCGCTGGTGCTTTCAGCCGACGCCTGTTCGCGGGGCTATCTGGGCCTGACCGTGCCTGACCAGGCCATGTTGCGCGGCGCCCTGGCATTGCAGGCGAAAGCCGACTGCGTGGATTGCCCGACCGGCGTCAACCTGGACGACACATATTTCACCGTATCCCTGTTTGCCAATATGCTGCAGGCGAACTGCGCCCAGATTGCCCGTAGTGTGTTCACCGCAACCAACCAGATGGCTGGTCGCGTGGCGACCTACGAGGACTTGTGGCGCTTGACGGTGGCAAACTATCACGCCGGTCCCGGTTGCGTGGCTTTTGCGATCCACCAGGCCTGGCAAACCGCCGGAAAGCTGGATTGGGGCACCGTCTCGACGCGCTTTACAGACCCCTGTAGAGGCGTCGTGCCATATGTAGACCAGATTACCCGTTAGTAGGGGATGTGCTCGCGATTTTACTTAACCAGTGAAGTCGCCAGCTGCAAAAACTCGTCCCACTCCTCCTGGAAGAAGTGCAGCGTGACGTTATTCATTTCCAGATGGTAGGTGGTTTCACCGTCCGGCTCCTCTGCGCGCCAGGCGCTGTAATTATCCGTCTCGGCGATCAACTCGGTTTTGGGTTCCATCTCGTCCTTGGCCATAAGTACTCCTGAAAAATCTAAACAGGCTAATCCTCGGTCAGGGTCTCCAGGAATTCCTGATTGTTGGCCGTGCGCTGCAGGCGCTGGAGGATCGCTTCAGTGGCTGTGGATGGATCGAGACCGGCGCCGTGGGGCGGCGAGGTAACCATCTGGTCATACATCCGGCGCATCAGCCAGACGCGCGGGGTGATATCCGGTCCCAAGAGCAGCTCTTCACGCCGGGTGGACGAGCGTTCGATATCGATGGCGGGATAGACGCGCCGTTCTTGCAGCCGGCGGGAGAGGTGCAGCTCCATGTTGCCGGTGCCTTTGAACTCTTCATAAACTACGTCATCCATGCGTGAGCCTGTGTCGATTAGGCAGGTGGCGATGATGGTCAGGGAGCCGCCTTCCTCAATATTGCGCGCCGCCCCAAAGAAACGCTTTGGCGGGTAGAGGGCGGAGGGGTCGATACCGCCGGACAGGGTGCGGCCGGAGGGCGTGACGACCAGGTTATAGGCGCGCGCCAGGCGGGTGATCGAATCCATCAGGATCACCACATCGCGTCCGATCTCGACCAGGCGCTTGGCCCGCTCCAGCACCATCTCCGCCACGCGCACATGGGAAGTGACCGGTTCGTCGAAGGTGGAGGAGATGACCTCAGCATCCACCGAGCGATCCATATCGGTCACTTCTTCCGGGCGCTCGCCGATCAGGGCGACGATCAGATGGACTTCGGGGTATTTTGTAGAAATCGAGTTGGCCATCTGCTTGAGGATGGTGGTCTTGCCGGCTTTGGGTGGTGAAACAATTAAGCCGCGTTGACCTCGACCTACAGGCGTGACCAGGTTGATCAGGCGTGTGGCCAGGGTGTGACGGTCTAATTCCAGGTCAAAGCGCTTATCCGGAAAGATCGGCGTCTGCGCCTCAAAGGTTGAGCGATACTTGGCGTCATCCGGAGGCAAGCCATTAACGTTCTCAACCTTCAGCAGGCCATAATGCCGCTCGGATTCGCGCGGCGGTCGGACGTTGCCAATGATCAAATCGCCATTGCGCAGGCTGTAGCGCCGGATCTGCGACTGTGATACATAGACATCATAGGGGCCGGGCTGGTAATGTCCGGAGCGTAGAAAACCGATCCCTTCGCTCATGATTTCAAGGATGCCGCCGCGCAGCTCAATTCCCTGGCGTTCGGCTTCAGCCTGCTGGATGCGCAGGATCAGGTCTTCTTTTTTCAGGCGTGAGGCGTTCTGGATGTCCAGGTCCCGCGCCATCTGGCGTAATAGAGACAGCGATGCGTTTTCTAGTTCAAGAACTTTCATTGTTTTTCAGGTTCGTGGGATTCGCTCGATCAGATTGGGGTATACGTAAATATTAACCACCGGGAGAGACCGGCGGAACATCCTATCGTTGTGACACAATAATGGATTGAAATCGCTCAGTGAATAAATACCAACAAAGGAAAATAAGGTTTTACCAGGTGCGTCTGCCAATTACAGGAAAACAAACGGGCAATTAGAGAGACCTTCCCCTCGCCCAAAAATTATACCACAAATAAACCATAATGATTAATCTTCTCGCGTGAGCCAGCGCTCCAGTCCACCGGGTGGCTGGTAATCATAGAGCGAATCCAGCAAGACCTCAGGTGTGTCAGCGTGCATCAACAGGGCACGGTGCTCGGCATAGATAAATCCTTCACCACGGGCATGTTCGACCAGGATTAGCAATGGGTCGAAATAGCCGAGCACGTTCAGCAGGCCGACCGGTTTTTGGTGCAGCCCGATCTGCGACCAGGTCAGGATTTCGAACAGCTCTTCGAACGTCCCATAACCTCCCGGTAAGGCGATAAAAGAGTCGGCCGCCTGCGCCAGGCGACCCTTGCGCTCGTGCATCGACGCCACCACCTCCAGGCGCGTCAGGCCTGTGTGGGCCAGGCGTGGGGTGTTGAACAATTCCGGGATCACCCCGATCACCTGGCCTCCAGCCTGTAGCGCGCCGTCTGCTACTGCGCCCATCAGGCCGGTGCCGCCTGCTCCATACCACAGCTCCAGGCCGCGCCGGGCAATCGCCGCGCCCATATGACTGGCGGCCTCCAGGTACTCTGGCCGCAGGTTATCGGCAGAACCGCAGTAAACGCAGATCGATTTCATCCACTGATACTGACGCCAATCAGCCTCCCGATCCGATAGGTGACCAGTGCCGCTGCCAGGTCAAACAACTGATGGCTGTGCCATATTGTGGCCATAATGTTTATTCACCCTGCAGATAAATGGGTCGAGCCCAGCCCGCAGTCTGGCTGGCTAATTATACAGGACAAATTCTCACCTGAGCGAGGCCAGATGATGGGCCTGGCGGGTTGGCTCGGGCAAACGGTAAACCCTGGTGCAAGACAGGACCATCCGGATGGCGGTTTCCAGGCTGATCCTATGGCCGATCGAGATATACAGTGGTCTGGCGGTGGGGCGGGTGCGCAGGGCGGCGCCGATCAGCTCGCCGGCATCGTAGAGTGGTTGCCAATCCCCGCGCCTCTCGCCGACCGGCTCGTGCTGGCCGATCAAACGCGATTTCGCCGCCCCAATCGATGGGAGGTCCGTCCAAAGCCCCAGGTGGCTGGCAAGCCCCAGGCGGCGCGGATGTGCGATGCCCTGGCCGTCGCAGAACAGCAGGTCGGGAGGCGTGCTCAGCCGTTCGATGGCCTCCAGGACGGCCGGCGCTTCGCGGAAGGAGAGCAGGCCCGGGACATAGGGGAAGGAGGTCGGCCGGCGGACAACGGAGGTCTCTGCCAGCTCTAACCCCGGGTAGCCTAACACCACCACCGCGGCGCGGGTGATCCCCCCGCCCTCCTCAAAGCCGACATCGATACCCGCCACGGTGTTGATTACCCCGAAACGATCTTCACGGATGACCTGGTCGCGCAGGCTCTCCTGGATGGCAATCGCACCCTGGGCTGTGACCTGCCAGGAATGGATCGATCGAAATGGCATGGCAGAAATTCTACCGCATTTCGGGGGCGAAATTTCGCCCACGATCCAGCAGTGCTAAGGTGATAAGTTGTGGTATCCTTCGAGGCAAGTGCCCAAACGGTTCAAGAAATTAGGAGGAATCCCATGGCAATCGATCCGCGCGCAGGCCAGCCCGCACCTCGCGAATTGCTCATCAACATCCCCCGCCTGGTTTCTGCCTATTATACCTACCACCCTGATCCGGACGAGCCGGCGCACCGGGTGTCATTTGGCACCTCCGGTCACCGGGGGACCTCGCTGGAGAGCAGCTTCAACGAGGACCACATCCTGGCGATCTGCCAGGCCATCGCCGATTATCGCAAGGCCCAGGGGATCAGTGGCCCGCTTTACCTGGGAATGGACACCCATGCGCTTTCCGAGCCGGCCCAGGCGACGGCGATCGAAGTCTTCGCCGCCAACGGCGTCGAGCTGATGGTGCAGAGCGGTCTGCGCCCAACCCCGACCCCGGCCATCTCGCACGCCATCCTGACCTATAACCATGGCCGGAGCGCCGGGCTGGCGGACGGCGTGGTGATCACCCCTTCCCACAATCCGCCTTCCGATGGCGGGCTGAAGTACAACCCGCCCAACGCCGGGCCGGCCGATACCAGCACCACAAAAATTATCCAGGATAACGCCAACGCCATCCTGCGTGCGGGGCTGAAAGGGGTGAAGCGCCTGCCGTACGCCACGGCGATCCAGGCGGAGACCGTCCACTGGCACGATTACGTCTCGCCATACGTGGCAGATTTAGTAAACGTGGTCGACCTGAGGGCGGTGGCCAATTCCGGGATCAAGCTCGGCGTCGATCCGATGGGCGGGGCCGCCATCGATTATTGGGATCCGATCGCCGAAAAATATGGGTTGAACCTGGAAGTCGTCAATCGCGCCGTCGATCCGTCCTTTGCCTTCATGACCCTGGACCACGACGGCAAGATCCGCATGGACTGCTCATCGCCTTACGCCATGGCGGGGTTGATCCGGCTCAGAGACCGTTTCGACATCGCTTTCGGCAACGACACGGATGTGGACCGCCACGGGATCATCTCCCCCAGCACCGGCTTGATGAACCCCAACCACTACCTGGCTACGGCGATCTGGTATCTGTTCCAGCACCGCCCGGGCTGGCGGGCGGATGCGGCGGTGGGCAAGACGCTGGTCTCCAGCGCGATGATCGACCGGGTGGCGGCCAGGCTGGGGCGCAGGCTGGCGGAGGTGCCGGTCGGGTTCAAGTGGTTCGTGGATGGGCTGATCGACGGCTCGTATGGCTTCGGCGGCGAAGAGAGCGCCGGGGCTTCCTTCCTGCGTAAAGACGGCACTGTGTGGACGACCGATAAAGACGGGATCATCCTGGTCCTGCTGGCGGCGGAGATCACCGCGGTGCTGGGCCGCGACCCGGGCCTGTGTTACCAGGAGCTGGAAAAAGAGTTCGGGCGCACCTATTACGCCCGCCTCGACGCTTACGCCAACGACGCGCAGAAGAAGGTCATGGCGGACCTCTCGCCTGAGCTGATCCAGGCGGATATGCTGGCGGGGGCGAAAATCACCGCGGTGCTGACGCGCGCCCCGGAGAACAACGCCCCGCTTGGCGGCCTGAAGGTGGCGACCGATCAGGGCTGGTTCGCCGCGCGCCCCTCCGGCACCGAGGATATCTACAAAATCTACGCTGAAAGTTACGTGAGCGCCGAGCACCTGCAGCGGCTGCAGGAGGAGGCCATCGTGCTGGTGGGCGAGGCCTTCAAGGCGGCGGGGGTGTAGGTCACATCTATGCCCAACCTGCGGGACGTTCAGATGGCCTCAGTGTATAATCATATTTACTGGCACTGGAGATAACTAAATATACCGCATAGTTTCGTTATAGGCACTAGTTGGGCCGCTCCGCTAGATACTACATGTTATGCTGAAAGGATGATAATGGAAGACACGGAAGTCGTGCTCCGACAAACTCTGATTGAAATACAAGATTTATTGGCACCAATTCTTGATAGTTACGAGCAGATGCTTTATCATTATCTGTTCCGAAGGACTTACTTAATTGGTGAGACCGAAGCCATGATTGGAACGCGCTCAATACAAACGAGATTGGGTTTAGGCATAGGTAAGGCTGGTACTCCTCCATCACCAGCTCATGTTTCAGAAAAGATCCGCAGTTTGGAGCAAAAGGGTTGTATTAATGTCCTCGATCGCTCAAATCTCGGCACACGTGTTCAGATAAGACTTCCAAGCGAAATTCCCGGACTTATTCCTGAAACTCAACAATCAAAAGCAGTGTTATTAGAGGAGCTTGATTTCTATCATGACCACCATCAACGGACTAAAATTCTAGAACGTGAAGGCTACAAATGTTTTTACTGCTTGAAAAGCCTAACCTCCAACCAGTTCACTATTGACCATGTAGAATCTAGAGTTTCCTCCATCAATCATTCTTATAAGAACGTTGTAGCTGCTTGCTTTGAATGCAACTCTAAAAAAAGGGAGACAGACGTATTACAGTTCTTGAGATTTTTGTATAGAGATGGGTTAATGACATCAGAAGAGCATTCAGGCCGTGTAGAACAGCTTAATTTATTGCGAGCGGGCAAGTTAATCCCTAAAATCGAATAGCTTATATCGTCAACAGCGGTCCAACACTGCATGCAGGCGACTTGCTACTGCTCGGTTTTTCAAAATTGTCTTGCCAGCCTAATTGTTGTAAAATGAAGCTGGTTTTGCCCACCCGTAAGCGGCTGATACGGAGGCGCTAGCCTGCTTGTCGTATATCTGATGTGCAGATAGTCAACTAGTGTTTGTATGGACATAACGTTTCATTATCCGCCTGAACTGTTTGAATTGCTGGTGGACACAATTCCGCTTCTGTGCCGGTCAAAGAAAGCAGTTTTGCTTTTCTTTGAAGGTGCTGGTGTCAACCGCATATTGATAGATGATTTATGGCAGCAGGTCGAACAAGATAGGTAGCACTCCAATAAACCGTGGAGGTTGAAAAAATGAAGGTCCTGTGGCACTCTAAAGGTCCGACCCCTTACAAGAGCAAGCCACATTGACCCTCGAGAACAATTCTGCCCCAATATGGCCTGCCCCGCAAGGGGCAAAGTTGGCAAGAACAACATCGTTGTTCACAGCCGCAAAG
>MGNS01000019.1:7208-12901 GCA_001795165.1 Chloroflexi bacterium RBG_16_57_11 | reverse complement strand
CATCAGGCTTATCTGTCTCATCGCAAGTCCAGGCTGGCCAGACTTGCTACTCTTTCAACCAACCTTGCGCTGTAATATTAGGAAGCTCCAATAATCATTATTCGACAAAACAAAAATCCCTGTCGCTTGGACAGGGAGGTTGTGAGTGGGTCGGATCGACAGGCTTCCACCTCCTGGCTGCGAGGCTTGTGGAAACAACAACTACGGTGTTCGACCTGGCTCTCCACACGAAGTGTGGAATACAGTTGCGCGACAGCGCCGGACTTTAACCGGCTTCGTTATTATGCCTTCCCATCCGGGGGTAAGGCACCGCAGTCGTTACATATTCTTTTGTTAAAACTTGCTCCTAGAATACCATAGAACGATCATCTTGGCTACCCCTTTACTTTGGGGTGAGGTGGATCAATTTATATTGCATGCATAAAATTCCATTTCAACAAATATTCAATAGATGATAATTCCCGCAATAAGTATTTTATTAAAATAAGATTATGATATAATGCAATTCCCAGGCTTATTATTGGCACTTGGAGACAAGCGAAGACAAACAAAATTTCATAAGCCGACCTTACGAGATTGTAGGTTTGGCGGGGTGGTTATTTGTAATAGAATAATATACAGGGTCGATCTCCGGTCCGTGATATTATATTATGCATAGTCAATCCCGTAATCTGCCCCACATCCTCTGGCAGGCACACACACACTGGCTACTGGCTTTGTTTTTGCTTGTCAGTATCGCCTGTAGTTATGATTGGAGTCCTCGTCCCACTCCAACCCTGATCGAACGCCTGACGATTGACCCGGTATTCCGTGAGTTTTACCAACATCTGGGGGGTGAAGATATCTTAGGCCCGCCAATTAGCCCTGTTTTTAATGATGGCGCCGCCAGGATTCAATACTTACAGAAAGCCAAGATGGTCTACAATCCCTCCAACCCGATCCGCCAGTTGTTCACCCTGGCCCCTCTTGGGGTGGAGATGGGAGCAATTGAACCGCCGGTCCAACCGCCGGAGCAGGTCGGTTTTGCATATGAGGGAGGGCATGTCATCAGCCCCGAATTTCTACCTTTATACGAAAAGCTCGGGGCGTATATCGTAGGAAAGCCTTTGACCGAAGTACGCTATAATCCCATCCGGCGCCGCCATGAACAATTCTTTGAAAGTGTTGGCTTCTTTCGCCTGGAAGGCTCTGATCAGGTTCGCTTGCTGGACTACGGCGTTTGGGCGTGCAATGAAAATTGTAGGCAATATATCACGGCCCCGGACTCGCCTGATGCTACGATGGACCTCATCGCCCGCATCGATCCTGCCTTCGCCCAGTTTGTCAACCAGTGGGGAGCAGACTTTACCGGGTTTGCCATATCTGAGCCCTACTTGAATAAAAACGGTAATTGGGAGCAGATCTTCGAAAATGTGGTCCTCGAAGCTGACTCGCCCCAGGCTCCGAATAGTGTTCGCCTTAGACCCCTGGGACAGCTATTGAATATCTCCCCCGATCCAGCGCGTGAAAATAGCCAGAGCCCGGACCAGCATTTTATCGCCACAGAAGGGTTGCGCGGCTATGAAATCCTGGCCAGTTTTTGGGATTTTCTTGAATCTCACGGTGGATTGCAGTTGAGCGGAGTACCTATCACGCATCTAACGCCATTCCATAATACGGTGCTGCATCAATGTTTCGAATATTTGTGCCTGATGTACGATCAGCCGGCGCCTCCCCCAAGCCGTGTTCGCCCTGAGCCTCTTGGACATGTTTACAAGACTTTATACTATCAGTCTAACTATACGGCTAACCGGTTGCAATCAGAGCTGGATATCCAAATCAAGGAACGCTACCCGTACTTAACTCCAGGTCAGGAACAGGAAGTGACGATGAGTGTGAGGCAAAATGGTCAGCCGTTATCAGGGATCCAACCGACACTGATCTTAACGATGCTGGATGGCAGCGAAAAAGTCCTGGCAATGGATATGACCGACAACAATGGGTTCTCCAGCCTGCGACTGGCGCCGATTAAGGGTCCAAACGGCTCTCTGATCAGCTACAAGATTTGCTTGCCGCTTCCTGATGAACAGGAAACTTGTAAGGAAGATAGCTTCGTGTTGTGGTATTCCCCTTAACCTATTAGCTCTGCCGGTAAGTGGGGGACATCCAGGCTGCCTTCATCGCAGAAAAGCATCGCACGCTCGATCACATTCCGTAATTCACGGATGTTGCCTGGCCAGGAGTGCGTCATCAGCACCTGCATCGCCCGAGGTGTGACGTCCTGGATGTTCATTCCCATGCGCTGGTTATTATGACGTATGAAAAGCCCTACCAGCTCAGGAATATCCTGCTTGTGCTCGCGCAGCGGAGGGATATGCAGATCGACCACCTTCAACCGGTAATACAAGTCCTCGCGAAACTTGCCTTCCTCCATCAAAGTGGCCAGTCGCCGGTTCGAGGCGGCCAGGACCTGCACGTCGATCCGGATCAGGTTTGTGCCGCCTACACGACGGAAGGAGTGATCTTCGAGAGCGCGTAATAATTTGGCTTGCATGTCGACGGGCATGGAAGAGATCTCATCCAGGAACAGGATGCCACCATCTGCCACTTCCATGAGTCCTGGCTTGCGCTTTTCAGCTCCGGTGAAGGCCCCAGCTTCATGCCCGAACAGCTCCGATTCCAGCATGGTGCTCTGAATCGCAGCGCAATTGATCGGTATGAAGGGTTTATTGGCGCGCGGTCCCATGCGGTGGGTAAAGTTTGCCAGCACCTCTTTACCGGTTCCTGTCTCACCAGTGATCAGCACCGAAACCGAGGCCTCCGCGGCTCGCCGGGCATGATCCACCAGAGAGCGCATCTTTTGCGATGAGCCGACGATGAAGTCCATTTCGCCCTGCCGTGTTTGGCGTAAGTGAGCGAGCTCACGGCGCAGGCTAACGATCTCCACAGCCCGGCAAACCGATTTTTCTAACTGGGTGAGCACGATTGGTTTTTGCAGGAAGTCGTGTGCGCCGCTCTTCATGGCTTCCACTGCCATCTCAATGTCTCCATAGGCAGTAATCAGGATGACCGGAGGGCGAACCGGCATGGTTGCCACTTCGTCCAATAAATCAGGTCCGTATCCATCCGGAAGCTGGACGTCAAGCAGGATAATGTCGGGGTCGGCCTGGCGAAGTCGATCGCGCGCCTCACCCAACGTCGCTACACCGATCGTTTCATAACCGCGCCCGTCCAGAAAGGCGCCTATGTGATGTCGTGCATTTTCTTCATCGTCGACAATCAGAATAGTTGCACTCATATTAAGTCTGGTCCTGGGGGATCTGTACGTGGAAGATCGTACCGCCTGGGAAGCTGGTTAGACGGATTGTGCCTTTGTGAGCAGTGATGATGCGCTTGACGATGGCCAAGCCTAAACCTGTTCCGCCACGCTCGGTGGTGAAAAACGGATGAAATACGCGCTCCTGCAATTCCATGGGGATGCCTGGGCCGGTGTCAGCCACGCTGACTTCAATGTATTCATGCCCTTCGTGATGTACCGGTTGTATCTTAATGAACAGGTTGCCGCCTTTTCCGCCCATCGCTTGAAGCGCGTTGGTGATCAGGTTGCTGAATACCTGTTCCAGGGCGCGTAGATTGCCGCGAATCGGCGGGCAGTCTGGCTCGGCGGTCAGCTCATAAGCTACATTCAAGTGGGTAATGCGTGGGCGCAAGCGCTCGATCAGGCGCTTCAACAGCAAAGGCAGGTCCACCGGCTCCATCTCGTAATCCATCGGGCGCGAGAATGCCAGCACCGATTTAATCAACTCTGCCAGCCGGTCGCTGTCCTGCAGCATGCGCGCAATAACATCCTGGTTCGGGTCGCCCTCGGGAAGGTTCATCGCCAGGAGCTGTAGCCCGGTGCTGATATTATTGATCGGGTTGCGTACCTCGTGGGCGAAGATTGCAGTCACTTCGCCCAGCAAAGCGCGGTGTTCGAGCTGTTGGGTGTGTAAGCGGGTTTGCTCCTGTTCGTTTAAGTCCGTGATGAAAACGATTATTTGCTCGACCATGTCAGCCTGCATGACTGGAAAGATGCGCACCAGTGCCAGGAAAGCCTCGCCATAACGGCGGTAAAGGTGCACATTTCCCAGGTTATAGGTTGGATTCCCTTGCTGGGCAGCCAGGAGCGCCGGCATCAACCCCTCCGGGCCAATTAACACTTTCTCCACCGGTTGCCCGGTGACTTCGCTTCCGGCATAACCCATCATGATCTCGACCGCCGGGTTCATCCGTACGATCCTGAGATCGGGATTGAGAGTCAGGACACCCTCGCGGGTTCGCTCTTCCAGTGCTGTGGCGAATAGCATCCTCGCAGCCAGATCATTGACTTGGCCTTGCAGGTTGGATCCCCAGGTATGTCGTTGGAAGATCGTGAGGATTGTGGTGGAGATCAATTGGATCGCACGCTCGATGTATTCGCTGGCGGCTGGCTCTTCGTCGCCCAACGCGATCACGCCGACGATCGCGTTTTCCTGTCCGATCGGCGCGGTTGCCAGGTAGGCAAGCCCGGCGTTACGAGCAGAATGATGCAAAGTGCTGCTCGAACGCTTACCTGCTTCCCATATCTTCAATTGGTTAAGATAGACCAGCTCGTGCGCCGAGAGCAGTTCGGGAAACACCTCCTCTGGTCCCAGGCTGGCATAGCGTTCTAACTGCGGGCTCTGCTCTTTGAGGCGGTAGATCGCCATGAATTTTGCCTCGGTTAAATATTGACCGGCTTGTATAGCCGCACGAATCGCAGCCTCGATGGTATCTTCCTGAATGGCGGCGATCGCCTGAGTCACGCCATTCCACAGCTTAAATTGGCGTTGTTGCTCGAATGGCCAGCGGGCCGGATCGGTCGCTTCAGCAACGATCAGGTATCTCTTCGGCTTTGTGCTAATCAGAACAGCCAGAAGCTGTACTTTGATCTGGGTGCGGTTTCGGCGTATCAGGGGCTGAGTGACGGGTTGGAGGGGAACCATCTGTCGTTCTTCGGTTGCCGTTGAATGGATTATGCCCGCTTGCCATTCTGGCAGCAACGAACGGACTTCCATCCCGCTCAGCTCACTGCGTGTGTAGGCGGTGAGTATGCCGAAACGCGTGTTGGCTGCCAGAACGCGCTCGGTTTGAGCGTCCACCAGGATTACCGCGTGTGGAAGCTGTTCGAGGAACGTATCAAACTCGTCATTCCTGGGTGGTCGCGTCCCACTCAGGCTCAACACAGGGAAGGTCGTATTTTCACTCATTTGAAATGGTTGCAGTGGCGAGATGCCGTAGCCGAGCTGGCAAGATGCCCTCCATCGAACGGTATTTTGCCACGGTGCGCCGGGCGACGTTAAAACCCAGGTCGGCCAGGAGATCGACAATTTTAGTATCGCTGAGAGGTTGCCTCTCCTGGGCGATAATATTTAATAAAGCTGTGCGCACATTCAAGCTGCGATCGAACCATTTTGCCAACGGAACGATCTTTTTGTTTGGCAATTGTACCGCTTTCCCGGCAACTGCGCGCGAAATGGTGGATTCGTGGACCTCCAGTTCGCCTGCCAGCTGAGCACGGGTTAGAGGCACCATGGCTGCGTCGCCTTCCAGGATATAGTGCCGCTGAAGTACCGCCAGCCGCTGCATCAGGCGGACCAGGGTATTGTCTCGCTGTTGCAAGCATTTTACCAGCAGCACCGCTTCATCGAGATCGG
>MGNS01000019.1:0-7184 GCA_001795165.1 Chloroflexi bacterium RBG_16_57_11 | reverse complement strand
TGTGCCAGAGCCTGCCGGAACAGCGGACTGACTCGCAGTGATCCAGCGTAGGGGGAAACGACCTCCACAACAAGTGTGGTGTCTTGTTCAGGGTTAAGCCGGTTGATGATGATATCTGGCTCCTGGTAGATCGGCCGGGGTTCTGCGCCTTGATGGATATCACCCCAGTGGGCGCGCCCGGGAAAGGGATTTAAATTATAACTGATGAATAAGGAAATTTGTTCAGCGTGCCGCGCTGGGATGCCCAAACGTCGACCCAGCTCACCATACGCGTGGCGACTCAGCAGATCCATCCCTCGCTGGATCACCGCTCCTGCCATCTCGGGCACCGGACGACTCTCTGCCAGCACCTCAAGCTGCACCAACAATGCCTCTTGCGGGCTGGCGGATCCGACCCCCACCGGCTCAGCGTGCTGGATCAGTCGCTGGACATGCTCTACCCTTGAGGGGGCGACGTGGTGGTAGCGCGCCACTTCGAGCAGCGATACCGTCAATAATCCATCCTCGTCTAGGCTGGTCAAAAGGTGAGCTGCTAGTGGGCGATCTTCGTCGTGTAACTCAGGGGCAATTTGCCGCAGGACAAAAGTGGGCAAATCTTCTATTGCTGCAGCCCACTCCTCTTGATTGGTATCGTCTTCCGCCTCGTACGCACGGCCGCGCGATTGATAAAAATCACGCCGTGGTGAAATAAAAACAATCGGCTGATCTCCGGTTGCGCGGGTTGGGTTGCTACACGTCGGGCATGCGCCTCGGAGCGGAAGGAGGCGACGGCAGCGCGGACAGCGATGCTCTTCGATCAGCTCAAGCGCCGGGTTGGAGGCCAGAGCGTTGTCGATCTTCTGTTGCAGCTCCCCCGAGGTCAGCTCCAATAACGTCATCGTCTGCGCCAGGTGGGCAGTAGTCATTGGGCGAAGCGTTGGTCTCTGAGATTGTAGTAACATTAAGCCTCCAGGGATTACAGGATGCAATTATATCAGGTTGCAAGATATGTGCCATCAACTAATGTGCTTTTTGTCAGCGTTGGAAGGTGATATTAAGGAGATGAGATTGTTAGAGAGCGGTGCTACAATTAATCTGATCTGATCCTCAGCCCAAATTATTAGAAGGGAACCACCGATGCTCCGATCCTTGCTCATCTACCTCTCCAAGGCAGCCTGGGCGCGCAGTCTGGTGACCCGATGGAAATTCGCCTGGCGGGCGGCTTCTCGTTTCGTCGCCGGAGAAACGCTGGAAGATGCTATCCGGGTTATTCAGGCGCTCAACGCGCGTGGGATTTTCGCCACCCTGGATCATCTTGGTGAACATACCACAACTCCGGATGAGTCACGCCAAGCTGTGAGCGCCATTCTACGCGCCATTGATGCGATCCAGGACTCTGGAGTGAGGGCTAATGTTTCGATCAAGCTCACCCAAATTGGCTTGCACTTGGGGGAAGAGCTATGCGCCGAGAACTTGCGCACAATTCTGGAGTATGCCAAGTTAAAGGGCAATTTCGTGCGTGTGGATATGGAAGACTCACCCTGGGTGGATATGACACTCGATTTGTATCGTCAAATGGTGGATTGTTGCCTGAATAACACCGGTGTCGTGATCCAATCTTATCTTTATCGTTCGGAGCAGGATGTGCGCGGCCTGGCCGCTCGAGGGGCGCGCATTCGCCTTTGCAAAGGCGCGTACAAAGAACCGGCAGATGTGGCCTACCCTAAAAAGAGTGATGTGGATGCAAATTATGATCGTTTGGCACAGATAATGATGGAAGCCTCCATGACTTCAGGCGCCACTCCATTGAGTCCGGATGGGCGTCTCCCACCGCCACCGGCTTTCGCTACCCACGATCCCAAGCGCATAGCTTTTGCCAAAACGTACGCCCAAAAGGTTGGATTGCCCAAGAATGCCATCGAGTTCCAGATGCTTTTTGGCATTCGCCGTGATCTTCAAGAACAGACCGCACAGGAGGGTTACCCGGTACGGGTTTATGTACCGTACGGCACTGAATGGTATCCCTATACCGTACGCCGCCTGGCTGAGCGGCCTGCGAATGTGTGGTTCTTCGTTTCAAATTTCTTCAGGAAATAGGTCGCTAGACCACAAACGTCTTAATAACCCAGCGCCATGTCCACCTGGTTGGGTGGTTCTTCGCCGTACGCTACCGCGTTGAGCAGTTCCGCCAGGTGCTCCATGCGTAGAATCTCTGTCTCGCTACTTCCGTCAGCCCTGTGCGGGCTGAGTACGACATTCTCCAGCTCGTGGAATGGTTCATCTGCGGGCGGGGTGTTCTCCCATTCTGTCTCGCTGGCTGGGTAGCGATACCATACATCCAGGCCGGCAGCGCGCAGGCGGCGCTCTTTAAGCGCCTGGAACAACGCGTGTTGGTCCACAATAGAGCCGCGCCCGACATTGACCAGCACTGCTCCTGGCGGCAAGAGCGAGATCTCCGCCGGGCCTAGCAAGCCATACGTTTCCGACGTGCCAGGCAAAGCGATCAATACAGCATCTGCCTGGGGCAGCAATTCATTTAGCGCCTCTGAGCCGTGGATTTCGGCAGGAAAATCCAGGGTGATGGGCTGCTCCGGATGACGGCGAATTGCGATAATCCTCATACCCAGGGCGGCGCAAGCGCGTCCAATATGTTGTCCAACGTGGCCAAAGCCAAGGATCAATGCTGTTTTACCATTCAAGAACAAGGCGGGTGGTGGCTGGTAACGCAGCCGCCAATCGTTATGGCGCAGCGCCTGGTCATAGGGGACGATGAACTTGGATGCTGCCAGCAGCAAAGCCAGCGCCATTTCGGCGGTTATGGCTGCATTGTGATGCAGATTGTGTACGACTAGATTTGGGAAATCTTGTAACACCAGGCGGGTTGCATCCGGTAAGCCAGCAAAGGGTATGACCACGATGCGCAGGTTCGGGCTCGCTTGTAACTGCTGGCGATTTGGCCTGCCTGCTACCAGCACTTCGAAGGTTGCTGGGTCGGGTAACAATTGTCCGACGGTCAGGCGGATTTCAGGCAGCAGGCGGCTCTCCAGGTGGCGTAACTCTTGTAGTTCTGGGGTATTTAGGATGTGTATGTCCAGGGTGAAATCTCCTTGCCGGTGAAGTTTACTCCTAAATTCTAGTTACCGATGATCAGGTAAAGAAATTGTACCCTTTCCCGATCTTATCTGCTATAAAATATCGGATGTTTCCGGAAGTATGCTAAAATCGGAAAGCTTGCCCGTTCAATCTGTTTTGTATTGTGTTCGATAGGCTTAATAATCCTCGATTACATCATCCATGATTACCTCCGATAAGATCGAAGAGTGGCTCAAGGAAGTGGAGCAGCGCCCCGAATCGGCCCCGCTGATCATCCAATCCATCGCCAACCGGTTGCGCGACCTGGCGGGCTGGAACGAGTCGCTGCGCGCGGAGAACATCGCTCTGATCAAGGGCAACCGCGTGGAGGAGTATGAGCAGCGCATCGCACACCTGGAATACC
The DNA here is from genome assembly GCA_001795165.1 of Chloroflexi bacterium RBG_16_57_11. Classification (GTDB taxonomy): domain Bacteria; phylum Chloroflexota; class Anaerolineae; order Anaerolineales; family UBA4823; genus RBG-16-57-11. Next base: position 3,709 of record MGNS01000019.1, on the reverse strand, counting down.
AGCTTGACCTGCTCAAGCGCCAGGTCGGCAGCGTCCTGGAAGGTGGTGAAAGCCAGGCCGGGGGCTTGCAACCGGTGGAGACCATCAGCTTGATCGTTTATAACCCCTTGGGGAACGTCTTGCGATACACCTTCGCCTCCGGCGAGCTGGCAGATGGTGCAGTCGTGGGGCGGTTGGACGGCGTGTTGGCCCCAGATGGCGAGCCGCCGCGACTGCTGGTGATCCCATCTACCGAAGAGCTGCTGTTCGTCTTCACCTATGGGCGTGTGGCGGCCTACCCGGTGGAGAGTCTGTTGTCCGTCGAGCCTGGCGAGACCTGGGATTGGGCGGGTTCCCCGGTGCCCGAAGCCCGGCGTAGCAAAGAAATGCTGGCCTGCCTGACTCCGGTGGCCCGGCTGGCGCTTTCCGAGTTTTTCATCCAGGTCAGTCGTAGGGGTTACGTGAAGAAGATCGTCACCTCGATGGCGGCCACCATCCTCAGCCAGCATTACATCGGCACAGGGACGGTGTTGCCGGTAGACAAAGTCTTCGAGACGCGGCTGTGTGGCAAGGAAAGCCGGGTTGTCCTGGTCAGCCATGAAGGGTATCTGTTGTGCCTGGACGCCGGCCGGCTGCCCTTCTCCGTCGAAGAAGCCATGCGCCTGGGTGTCACCGACCACCTGGTTGGGGCGGCCGTGGCTGATCCGGGGAAAACCATCCTGGCGATGACCCAAATTGGCAAGCTGGTCGCCCTTGGCGACGAAGAACTAGAAATCACCACGCTGCTGAAAAACAGGGGGAAGGCGATATTCTCGAGCCAGCGGCGCGCCCAGGGTGTGCGCGTGATCGGCGCGGCTGCGGTGAGCGAGGCCGATTGGGCTGTTGCGCTGCACGCCGATGGGCAGGTCACCCTGCACGCAGTGAGCAGCCTGCTCGGCCGAGGAACTTTACCGGTAGCAGGGGAATTGTTGTCCTTCACTACTTTTTCGGTCTGATCGATGGCCCTCAAAGTTGGCTTGGATTTTGGCACCTCGAACTCCGGAGTGGCGGTCTATGATGGCCGGCAGGTGCATGTATTGCCCATTGAGCGGAACAGCCTGTTGCCCGAAGTGGTCAAGACCATCCTGTATATCACCCGTGATGAGCGCCATTTCATCGGAAAGGAAGCTATCGAGCTCTATTACAAGGAGAACATCAACCGCCAGCGCCGTTTCGTTCAAAAGTGGGCCGGTGAGATCGACTACCACGGCTCGGATGGCATGTATTACGTCCGGGATGTGTTTGTGCACGTGGATGAGCTTTTACCGGGGCGGCTGATGCAGTATCTAAAAACCGCTTTGCGCAAGAGCAGTGGTCCGGGTGGTTATGCTGGCACGCAGGTCTTTGAGCGTTATTACCGCACCGTGGATCTGGTGCAGGCGTACTTAATTGAGCTCAAGCGCCGTGCGGAGGCCATCCTCGGAAAGCCAATCCGAGGCGTCACCATCGGCCGGCCGGTGAAGTTCGCCGAATCCTCCGAGGCGGACAGCCAGGCCGAGGCGACTTTGATGCAAGCGGCGCGTGGAGCCGGTATTCAAGAAGTGGATTTCGAGCTGGAGCCGGTGGCAGCAGCGCTATTCTATGAAAGGTCGCTTGATAAACCACAAAATGCCTTGATTTTCGACTTCGGCGGTGGGACACTGGACATCGCCATCCTCCGCCTGGGCGATCCAAGCCGCCGCGTGGTGTACGCCAGTGGTGGGATTGGCATCGCTGGCAGCGATTTTGACCAGGCGATCATCCAGCAACGCCTGCTATCGCACTTCGGTCTGGAGCAGATTGGGCATTCTCCGGAATTGCTCGAGCTGGTACAGGCAGTGCCGGATTGGGCTGCACTACCTGAATTGAGTACGCCTATGATCCGCAATACGCTGGAGCAGGCCATCCTGAAGGGCATCGCACCAGTGCGACTGAAGACGCTCCAGGCGCTGATATTCAATAACCTGGCTTTCTCATTCTATAACGCGGTGGAGGCAGGCAAGATTGCCCTTTCCAGCCAGGGGGCGACGGTGATCGCCCTCCAGGAGCAGGGCATTGACCTGTGGGAGCTCTACACCAGGTCGCAGTTCGAGCAGGACATCCGCGAGCAACAGATACAGATCGAGCAGGTTTTGTTAGATATCGTGAGCGCTTCCGGTTTGGAGCTGGATGAGATCGATGTGGTGGTGAAAACCGGCGGATCTTCCGGTATCCCCGTCTTCACCGCCATGCTTCAGCGCATTTTTGGCGTTGGGCGGGTGATTGAATCGAACACATTTAGCAGTGTTGTGGCAGGACTGGCAATCCGTGCCTATGAAACCAGCTAACCACCGGCTACCAAAAGTCCGGGAAGAAGCCTTCTGGTGGTGATTGTGTCTCTGGTCTTCACATAACCTCAGGCTTGTACGCGGCCAATCTCTCCTTCAATCTGGACGCGGTATGTCTGTAAGGGGCTCCTGGCTGGCGGGCAGGTGGCCTGGCCATCGGTGACCCGAAAACATGAGCCGTGCCATGGGCAGATCACTTCGTTCCCATTCAGCTCGCCCTCGCTCAGCGGGCCGCCAACATGGGTGCATTCTTCCGCGGTGGCAAAATAGGTCCCATCAATGTTATAAGCCAGCACCCGTTGACCGTTCAGCTTCAACAGCTTCATGTTTCCGGGCTGCACGTCTTTGAGGAAAAATTCGTTCTCCGCCAGGCTGGCCTTTTCTGGGGCAGCTGGGGTAGCTGGGGCAGCTGGGGCTCCTTCCTCCGGGTGTTGTGGAATTTGCAAGAACACTTGCCCGTCCCGCCTCACCACCGGGTACGTATCCAGTCTGGCGCCTGGGTCGATCAGCAGCTGTCCAGTGGCCACATTATAGGTGTAGCCGTGCCAGGGGCAGACCAGGTTGTCGCCCTCCAGCCTGCCGGTTGCCACAGGCCCGCCGCGGTGCAGGCAGAGATTGCGCACCGCATACCATTCTCCTTTGTGATGGAACACACCGATGGATAATCCATCCGCCTGGACGATCTTTCGCTCACCATCGGGGATGTCTTCTTCGGCTCCTACAAGAACCTCGTGGCGATCCATCCGCCGCCGGATGCCCAGGCTTTTTTCGTAGGAATCGATCGCCAGGTCTTGGACCGCCTGGGAGTCTACTGTATATAACTGTTCGAAGGTCTCGGCTTCACGCTCGTGCCCATAAGCGCGCGCCAGCAACTCCAACAGCACCATGCACAGCTTGTTCCAGCCTTTAACAGCCCGGGCCTGCAAGTCGTCATCAAAACCTTCCAGCTCTTTCATCATCGCATCAATGATGGCGTGCTGGACGAAGCCCACCATACCGATGACATACCGCTCGGCAATGTAAACCCGAGGATCGGCGCCCCGCGAGGTATGGGCCCGCCCGACGTAATCCACAAAATTGGCGAATTCGTCATCATACACGCCGGTGCCCACGCGCCGCCAGAAGTTCGCCTGGTGGTACATGCGCAGCTCGAGATAAGCCTGGTCGATGGAGCCATCCGGTTTTAGGAAGAACTTGCGCGTCGGCGGATATTGCAATAAATTCGTATAGAAACGCCCGATGATCCCGGGAAGGTATTTTTCGATAATGATCGAGGATTGGCGGATGGCGTCAGCGTCGCTCTGATCGAAGCCCACGAACTCCGCCATGTAGCGGAAATAGCGCCCGGCTTCCTCGGCGTTCTTACGATCGGGTGCATTGGAAAC
>MGNS01000018.1:11712-18074 GCA_001795165.1 Chloroflexi bacterium RBG_16_57_11 | reverse complement strand
CACCATCCTGCCTAAAGCCAGCGGCGAGAAAGTATGAAGCGCAGAAAAGCCTGAAGGAGGGGCAGCAAATGGACTCAGATAACTTCGAAAGCATTTAACATGTGCACAGGCGACCCGCCTGTATCTGAAATTACTATGCGGAGGAGGATAACAATGTTTAATTTTCAAAAGCTTCAACGAAGCAGAGCGCCTCGACTGGCTCTGCTTCGTTCGTTTTCGTTCCTGTTGACCGTCTCGATTTTGATTTCGCCGGTTGGAGCGCTTGCCACACCCGAGGCCACAAAATCAGAATTGCCCCAGACCAGCCTCGCCCTGGCTGCGCCGCCGTGGTGCGGCACGCCCGAACCGGACGGCGCCGGTTCCCTTCCAGACGGCAGTGATCCCAGCCACCCGGCGGGCAGCTTCCCGCACATCCCGTATTACGCTATCGGCTGCACCCTGGCCGAAATCCAGGCGCGCAGCAACGGGCGGATGGAGGTCGAGGTCCTCGGCCAGTCGGCGCTCGGCCGGGACATGTATCTGGTCACGATCAACGCCCTCGATACACCCCAGCAGCGCAAAGACTTCCAGACCTGGCAGAACATCCGGAAAATCGCCTTGACAGAGCCGCAGCGAGCCCAAGACATGCTCGATCGAGCCGGCGGCGACGTGAAGGTGCCGATCTTCATCCAGTCGGGCATCCACGGCAACGAGTCAGAAGGCGTGGACGCCATGTTCGAGCTGGTGGAGCGCCTGGCGACGACGCCCTATGGCGCGGATCCCGAGGTCGATGCCATCCTGGACCACGTCGTCTTGCTGTGGAATGTCGTTCACAACCCGGATGGTCGCGTCGCCGGCGCCAGGACGAACGGCAACAACTTCGACCTGAACCGGGATTTCCTGACCCAGTCGCAGTCCGAGACCAAGGCAGCGGTCTCGATCATGCAAGAGTGGCTGCCGCCGGACATACTCGATATGCACGGGTACGTCACTCCGACGCTGATCGAATCGACCACCAAGCCGCACAACCCGAGCATCGACTACGACTTGTGGCTGAAGTGGAACGCAAGCCGTATCGACGCGAACGAGGCGGCTATGAACGCGATCGGTCTGGCGGTCACCCGCCCGATCCTGGATTGGTGCGCCAACGGCTCACCGCCGACGTCGCCGGACGGGCTGTGCCCCAACGGCCTGCCGCCCGGACCCTCGCAAGCCGAGGGCTGGGATGACTGGGGGCCTTTCTACACCCCAATGTACTCGCAGCTCGTCGGGCTGAACGGCTCAACGGTAGAAATGTGCAACCGGACCGACACGCGCTGCGGGGTGCCAGGCAGCACGGCACACCCGCTTGGTCGCCTGGGGGCGAAGATCGCCCAGTACACCGTCGGCTGGTCGACTCTCCTGTTCGATCTCGAGAACCGCCACGATCTGCTGTGGGACGAGCTTGAGACTTACCGGCGCGGCGTCAAAAACGCGCCTCGGCCGGAATGCTGCGAGCCTCCATACGAGACCGATGGGTTCTGGATGCGCAAATACCCGCTGGCCTACGTGATCCCGCTCGGCGCTGGGCAGCGCAGCGATCCGGAGGCCAACCGATTGGTCGACTGGCTGCTGACCAACGGCATCCTTGTGGAAGAGATGAAACAGGATACGGTCCACGAAGGCATGACCTTCGAGAAAGGCTCCTACGTCGTGTGGATGACCCAGGCGCACCGCGGCCTGGCGGATACGGCGCTCAGCATCGGCACGAACATCTCCGGCCTCATCGAGCGGCTCTACGCTCCGCCTGGAGCCTGGAGCCACGGCTATCTATGGGGTGCTGACACGCTCGTCATCCCGCGCGAGGCGAACTTCGCGCCGATCACGAATCGGGTCACCAAATCGAGCCATCTGCTGGGCGGGGTAGAGCCCGGCGTCGCCGGCGCGTATGTCCTTGCAATCGACTCGCCGACGGCGGTCAGAACACTCAACGCATTGCTCGCGGGCGGGACGCCGGCACAGCTGGCGATGGCGTCCTTCATCAGCCCGGATGGCGCGACTCTGCCAGCCGGAAGCGCGATCTTCGCGGCCGACCCGGCGACGAAGGTTACGCTGGCGAGCATCGGTCGAACGAACGATGTCTGGTTCACGAGATCGTATTCGGATGACCTGCCGGCGATGGAACCGATCGACCGCGTTCCGAGGATCGCCGTGCTTACCGCAGCGGTGAACCAGGACGTCTGGTCGCTGCGTAACCTGGGATTCACGGCCGACCCGGTCGGGACCGGCAGCTCGAGCCAGCTCAACGACCCGGCAGCGGCCAACCCTCTGGATGGCTACGACCTCGTCTTCAATACCGCCGGCTGGCCATCTGGGACGACCGCGCGGGCGCGGCTCCAGGCGTTCTTCGCAGGGGGCGGGGGGTACATCGGCGCCCTCCTGAACGGCGCCAACTTCCTGACCTCCGCCGGGCTTGTCAGTGGCCTGACGGCGGCGAACCGGACGGGGAACGGCCGCAGCGGCATCGTGAGCTGGAACAACGAGGGCGGCCCGAACAGCCCGATCGTCGGGGCCTTCCCGGCGCAGGATACGGCCATCATGGACCCGCCGACCTGGTTCACTGCCACCCCAGCGACGATGAGCGTCGACGGCCGGCTGCCGCTGGCCGGGTACTTCCTGGCCGGTTTGTGGCAGCCCGATGCCCAATCCGCCTCAGCCCCCGGGTCGGCCGTCATCGCCCACGGCACCAGCACCTCCGGCGCGGCACGGCTGGCGATCTTCGCCATGAACCCGCTCTACCGGGCGGACCCGGAGCGCGAGTGGGCCATGCTCGCTTCGGCCGCCTATTGGGCCGACCAGTAGTCGCCGCTTAATGTTTTTGAGGGGGTGGACCGGCCAGCCGGCCGGTTCCACCCCCTCAATCGTACCGGCCTTGCGAACCAGCGGATGACGATCCTGCACGGGCGCTTGGCCAATAATGGGTAGAGGTTGCGCGATTGTGCGATCTGTTATTGTGGGGTCAAGATTGGTTAGTCGCCACTAAGTTATACTCGGAAAAAAGACCTCTCCACCCACCAGCTCAGGAGAGTAGATGGCTACAAAGCGTTTAACGGCTTCTGATTCGCGATGGGTCCTTCGTGCCGCTTCATCCTCGAAAATAAAATGATGGATAAACCGGGTCGGGTCATCTTTATTCTGCCAGGCGACATATAAACGGGTGCCCGGTTCGTTGGCCCGAACAGAAGACCTTCACTGCGCAGTGGGGTGTCTGGCTCCTGCATGGCGTCCAGGACGGCTGGATCGCGCTGGCCGCAGACGAGGGGGATTGTGGATCGAGGTGGAGAGACGCCAGATCTTTAACTGGGTTGCGGTCGGCCGTAATTTACCATCCACTGCACCCCAAACTTATCTGTGAAACTGCCGTAGTAGTCACCCCAAACCTGCTCGGCGATGGGCATCTCGATCGTGCCGCCGGCGGAAAGCGCGCTGAATATCCTGTCCGCTTCTTGTTTGCTTTCCGGATGAACTGAAACGTAAGCATTATTACCCTGCACCAATTTTTGTCCAAGCGATTCGAGCGTATCCGAGGCCATCAACATATAGCCTTCGCCGATTGGCAGGCCAATATGCATGATTTTATTCTGGTCCTGTTTCGGGATGTTCATGCCTTCCACCGGCATATCCTCGAACCGGACAACGGATGCGAACTCTCCGCCAAAAACGGACTTGTAAAAGCGAAATGCCTCTTCCGCGTTGCCCGCAAAGTTGAGGTAGATGTTTACTTTGGTCATTTGTTCACCTCCGAAAATAATTTAGGTTGTTGAGCTAACCTATCCTATTATCACTCGTGTGCAGACTCCATAGGAACCAGCCGGGTTCTGATAGAAATCGTCTGGCAAAATTCCGAACCGGAGCCAGTTGGCGCGGGCGGCAATCACGGAGAGCGCGCGCAACGAAAGCCATCGCGGTTGTTCCGGTTGACGGGCAGGCCCATCACCCGCAGAGCGATCCGCCCATTCCATTCTTGTTTATCCCAGGAACCGCCCCGGAGCACCTTGAATGGACCACCTTCAGGACCGGCGGGATCCGTGGCCGGCGAGCTGGCGTAATAAGACTCGCTATACCAGTCGGCCACCCATTCCCAAACGTTGCCGGCCATATCGGAGGCGCCAAAGGCGCTGGCGCCGTCCGGGGCGCTGCCAACCGGGCGGGTGTCGCCGGTGCAAGCCACGTTTTCGTCGCTGTAATTGGCCCGTGAGCAATCGGGTGGCTGGTCGCCCCAGGGGTAGGTCCGCCCATCCGTACCTCGGGCAGCCATTTCCCATTCAGCCTCGGTTGGCAGGCGTCCATTTGAATCGTTCCACTGGCAAAACGTATTCGCATCTTCCCAGTTAATATAGACTACCGGGTGGTCTTCATATTCAGGGTCGAGATAACGGGAAGTGGATGGCGCACGGCAGACCCCGGCGCGCACGCATTGGGCGTATTGACGGTTGGTAACCTCATACTTTCCGATCCGGTAAGCGCTTAAGGCAACCTGGTGCTGCGGGAATTCATCCGCGCGCGCCCCCGGGTCCCCATCCAGACTGCCCATCAGGAACTCTCCAGCCGGGATTGAAACCCACTCCATACGCAAAGGACGGTAGATCCAACGGTTGAGCTGCCCGGTCGCGGCCAGTGTGGTCACGACTGCGATCAAAATGATCGCCAGGCCTGCCGTGCCTGCAATACTGAGCCAGCGCAGTCGCTCCCGTCTGCGTTCCGCTTCTCGCTGTTTGATGCTTGCCTGGATATACGCCTGCTCCTGGCTGCCGGTTGCCCCGCTGCGTTGCGCCAGCCAGCTCTCGGCTTCGGCGAGGGGTGCGCCGCGTAGCAAAGCGCCCGCGTCCTGGTCGTTATCCAACCATTGCTGAAGGCTAACCCGCAGACCCTCTTGCCAATGACGAAAGGCACGATCGGCTTCCATCCACCCCCTGAGCCGTACCCAATCGTGGATCAGCGCCTCATGCACCACCTCCACCGTCTCTTCGCTGGCAGGCGTCTGGCCGGTAACCACCAGGCGGAGGTCTGCCAGGCGCTTCACCAGCTCCCAACGCCCTTCCCCCAGCTCGGCCCGGGTGGCCACGCGCCGTGTGTCTCGAGTGCCTTCACCAGGCGCTACCAGCTGCGTGAAAACCTGGCGTGTTAGCTCCTGATCTGCCGGGTTCAGGCGGTCGTACATCTGGTCGGCGTAGTGCGACAGCGCTCCCTCCACCTGGCCGATGGCTTCGTAGGCCGCATGTGCCAGCTTTCCCTGCTCCTGGCGATCCCAAAGAAGCGTTAAGGTGAATTCCAGCAGAGGCAGCGCCCCCGGCTGGTCGATCACGTCCTCCAGGATGCGCGCCACAAGCCCGCTCTCAAAGCTCACCCCGCGCAGGGCAGCGGGTTGTGCGATGGCGCGCTGGAGCTCTTCGGCGTTCATCGGCCCCATCTTGGTATCCGCATCTTGCAGCGCGTCGGTCAGAGGCCGGTATGCCAGAGCCGCACCCAGGAAATCTGCCCGCAGATTCAAAAGCACGACCACTCCGGGCGTTTTCGCCGCATTGAGCAACGCCTCAACGAACGGAGGCCGGATTTCGACCTCCGTGCACAACGTGTATAATTCTTCGAACTGGTCGATGATCAGGAGCAAACGGCCAGCCGGGTGGCCCTTCTGCATGATGCGCTCCAACACATCTGGCAAGCGCACATCGCCAGCCTGCAAGGCTGTGGCGAGCTTGTTCATCCCAATCAGCCGGTCGGTCTCGCTCTGCGAAGGCTCCAGGCGTGGCAGCAAGCTCAAAGCCAGCGCTTCGAACGGGCGGGAGCCAGGGCGAAAATCTATGATCATCCACTCCCCACCTGTCTCCGGAGCAGAGACGGGTTGTGAGGCTGAGACCGTGGAGGACTTCAACCTTGGGATCAACCCGGCATATACTACCGATGATTTTCCACACCCCGACGGGCCGGCCACAGCCACCAGGGTTTTTCGTCCCACCGCCTCCAGCAGCTTTTCCGTGAACGCCTCTCGTCCGAAGAAAAGCTTTGCATCCACTTCACGGAATGCGAACAGGCCTCGATACGGGTTGGACGGGATGGCTCGTTCGCCGAGTATGGGCCACACCGCCTCCAGCGCGGAGACCGGGAGCCCATATGCAACCCGCACTCCCGACCGGTTGTCGGCTGCCACGACCATGCCTGCCACCGCCCCCTCCTGTTCGTCCCACAGAGGCCCGCCACTAAAACCGGGCTGAACGAAATACCCGGTATTTTTAGTGTCCTCTACCTGCAGCCAGCCATTGGCATCCCGGTCCAGGATCCGCCCGGAGGCCCACACCCCGTTATCGTAGCCGGCTGGAAAACCGAACGCCCGGAAAGCATGCCCC
>MGNS01000018.1:2979-11643 GCA_001795165.1 Chloroflexi bacterium RBG_16_57_11 | reverse complement strand
GTCGGTCGATTCGTCCCACTGGACGACGCGCGCAACTGCTCCGGGATGGCCGGGCAGGCGTGGAAAATCGAGGCTCACCTCAGAAGGCCTCGGTTGTCCGGCTGCTGCGCTCACCACATGGGCACAGGTCGCAGCCATCCGCTCAGTTACCAGGATACCCACACCAATCGGCTTACCGCTGGCGTCGAGAATGCGTATCAGGCTGGGATCGAGCTGCTGCGCCATCGTCGCGCCAGGATCAGGCAGCTTGCGACTGCTTTTTCCATTTCAGGGTTACCCGGTAATTGGCCTCGATACCTGCCGCCGCGATGAACGCTCCGGACTCGGCGCTCAGCTTCAAGCCAAATTCCACATCGATCTCGTCCGGTGGGTCGCTCAGGGCGCGCAGTTTTTGGATCACCAGGCTGGCTGCCGGCTTGACCTTCTCGAGCGCCTGGTCGAAGGTCTGTTGTGAGCGGGTGATGAGCTCGCCGGGGCGAGCGGCTTTGACGACACCACCTTCAGGCTCCGGCTCGTCGACCTCGACGAGCATGGTGCTTCCGTCTTCGAGTAGGAATTCAACCAACCGTTTCATTGGCACGCTCCGTGGTTCTTCCCACTAAATCTATATGTTTGAAATAACCTGGTTAAATCAAGATAAAGTTTATCAGAATATGTGGGATCGAGCAATATCTAATCGGATCGCCCTCACGGCTTTCACATTTTAATGTCAGACAACTTATTTTGTTGGATAGCGGCCCCAAAATGCTGTGGCAATCCTGGTCAAAGCGGAAAACATTTATCCAAAGAACGTTTTTTGTACACAAGGCAGCTGCTCTAACATGGGTCGTTCGGCTTGGCAAGCTACTTTGTGAAAGCCGTGGGATCGCCCTAAGGAGGTTGGATAACTAGATCCGTTTGGTTTGATTACCGCGGATCTTATAAGACATCGTAGCCGACCCGTTCGTTCAATGGCTTGCACTTGAGCACAGCCGCTCTAACAGCTCTCGATAATAGCAATAATTCGCCCACGTGATTTCCTGGCGCACACGACCATCCAGGAGAGGCGCGTAGCCACCCTGCTCCAGCAAAAGCGGAACCTTTTCTTCTAACTCTCGCCGGATCGACTCCTGATCCCCCCGTAGTACATCCAGATCCAAACCGCCGATCAGGCGCAGATCGCGGCCAAATTCTGACCTCAGGCGGAGGTAATCTATTGCCAGAGCACGAACCTCCACCACCCACAGGCAGTTGATCCCTGCCTTCAAAAGGTCCGGGATCAGCGGATAGATATTCGCATAGGCTCGCAGGATGATTGTCCGCACATTATAGCGGTGCAACACCTGAATAACAGGTTGGTAAGTGGGAAGGACCAGCTCACGATAGGTGCGCGGCGAGATAAGCGGCCCGTTGTTATCGCCGATCGGCTCGTCAAACAGCGCCGCCTCGACCTGGACATCTTGTAGGACACGCTCGGCCATGCGGGCATTAAAATCGCCTTGGATCTCAAGCATTTTGTGCACGAGGCGTGGATCATCTTTGACCAGGAACATCATTTGATAAAACCGGCGCCAATCGTGAACGCCAATCGACTGGAAAAAGCCACGGTGGACGCGCAGCATTACGGTTTGCTGGCGATCCCGCCAACCTCGCACACAGGCCTCCCAATCTTCTGGTAGACGAGCCGGGTCATCCGGGTTCAGGGCACCTTCCAAAGCCCTCAATGCTGCCATCTTTGTCGGCCACGGCTCGAGGTCGGGGGACGGGTACAGGTCTGGTTCGATTTCATCCCGTTCGTCGATGGCGACCAATTCCGAAAGCAGCGCTCCGCCGGGCATGCCCTGTTGGCGCCAGGCTTCCAGCACTTCTTGCCGCTGTCCTTCATCGAAAAGTGGGGGGTGGTCCGGTCGACCAAGCAGCATCGTTTCCTGGAACCGTTGCCTAGAATTCATCCTATGATTATAACCACCTCCACGATATATAGCATTTATTTGTCGAGAGTATGTTTTCATCCTTCCCAACAACACATGAGCGAGCAATGCCAACATAAACATTATCGCGCCCAGTCAAACGTAACATTTGGTACAATCCGTTAGGGCAGATCACACACTTATAACTGTCTTACATTTACAGGCACGGGCAGCAGAAGACAATGTCTGGAGGGAAATGTGGCTCAAATCTGCAAAACTTGTTCAAAGCAAAATCCTCCTGAAGCGTTTTATTGTATGGCCTGTGGGAGGCCTCTGGTCCCAGCCCAAAAATTACCTGATATCAACCGGGTGGTCATCACAGGGATAGGCGCCATAACCCCTCTTGGGCTGACTCTAGAAGAGAGTTGGGAATCATTGCTATCTGGCAAATCTGGCGCAGACTTAACTACCAGGGTACCCAATATCAACAAATACACATGTAATTTTTCCTGCCAGGTGAAAGGCTTTGATCCACAGGAATATATGGATCCTAAGGATGCCCGACGCATGACCGAAGCAAGCCAATATGCGGTGGCAGCCGCCAGGATGGCTTATGAGGATGCCGCTCTTGGAATGACGGAAATCGATGCATCTCGCTCAGGCGTGGTAATAGGAACCGCAGCGGGCGGCTCGATAGCTGAGACCGAGCGTGCCATGCGGAATCTATTGGCAGACAAAAAGATTTCACCCATTCTGTTTAACTCGATCTGGCCCAACATGGCAGGCTTTGCAGTGGCGCGTGCTTTTGGCTTTACCGGGTATAACGTGACGATCGTTACCGCCTGCGCTTCTGGGACACAGGCCCTGGTAACTGCCGCGGATGCGATCCGGCAAGGATATACTGACCTGATCCTAGCAGGTGGAACGGAAGCATTTAACGGAGAAATCGTCATGGCGGGTTACTCATCAATGAGGGTTCTCTCCCAGAGGCGAGACGAACCACAGAAAGCCTGCCGTCCGTTCGACAAAGACAGGGATGGACTCGTGCCAGGCGAAGGTTCTGCGATGCTGGTTTTGGAAAGCCTGGCTCATGCAAAAGCGCGTAACGCGCACCTCTACGCTGAGATATTAGGTTATAACGTCAGTAGTGATGCCAGACATGAGACGGAACCCACGCCAGAGACCCAGGCTCAGACGATGAGAAGGGCACTAGCCTCTGCTGGCCTGGCCCCTGAGGACATCGATTATATCAATCCTCACGCAACCTCTACCCCTCTTGGAGACGTAATCGAAACCCAGGCCATCAAGTTAGCATTTGGAGAACGCGCCTATCAGATCCCCGTCAGCGCGACCAAATCCATGACCGGACATATGATCGGAGCCGCCGGAGCCTTTGAGGCGAGTGTATGCGCCTTGAGCATCCGGGATGGCCGGATACATCCCACGATCAACTACGAGACCCCGGACCCTGAATGCGATCTGGATTACGTGCCAAATCGCCCTCGCCAAATACCCGTCAAGGTGGCGCTCTCCAATTCTTTTGGCTTCGGCGGTCAGAATGCCTCCATCGTGCTCGGGCAAATCACATCGACTTAGCGCCAGGAAAGCAGGTCCGGCCAGGAGGAAGCGGGCCTATCCTATTCTGCCAAGCACGATTTTGGGTCGTCGTTTCTCCGTGCCCCTGCGGGCCGAAACCAGCCTACTTTGACGCCGTCATCATCCGCACGTAAGGGAAATTCTTCCGTTATGTTTTATCCACCGCTGCGTAAATCTGGTCAGGAATTCTGGTCATACGCCCGCTGCAACCAGCCCAGCAATTCGGAATCGACTTCATCGGGCGCAGCCAGGCTGATCTGAAGGCGCATGCTTTCGTGGATCTTCGACGGCTCCAGGCGCCCGCCTGGGGCCTGCCCCTCCAGGCGCAAGCCGAGCTGGAGGCAGTCCTTCGTCGCTTGAATGCGAGCGAACGTTCGGCGTGGCGTGACCAGCGAGACGTATGTCTTACGCGCCTGGATGACGACTTCACCGAGCCCGGCTGCCGCATCGATGATGAGGTCAAAGATTGGACGCAGTTGCGGCCGGTCCGCGTACTGCCCGTCGATCAGCTCGTCCGCTGAAGCGAGGAAGAATTCTGGGTAGCCAAAACGTTCCATCACCAGCAGCGTCTGGGCGTAACCGGTGACCCCTTGCAGGGTCAGCCAGGCGCGCAGGCTCTTCTCGTCGTTCAAAGCCTCCCCTTTGATGCGTTGGTTCCAAGTGTCCAGGTTCTCGCCGGTACGCTCCTCGAGCAAGCGAGCGGACATGTCTTTCATTTCCTTCCAATCGCGAGTTTGAGCCATTGAAACCTCGTTATTTATCGAAATCTGCAGCCTTATCCCATCTTAAGGAGTTCTCTCGCTTCGACCAGGTCAGGAGTTGTGAAGCCCTCCGAAAATTTTTCGTAAGCCTTGCCAAGCAATTGCTTGCCTTGCTCGGCTTTTGCTTGATCCTTCCACAACCTGGCCAACCTGATGGCGGCGCGCAGCTCCAGCATGATCACGCCTTGCTCCTGGGCGATTTCCAGGGCCCGCAGATAAGAACGCTCGGCTTCGGATAGATTAGGTGGGGAAATGGCAAGCAACAGATCACCTTTGATGCGGTAGGATTCGATTGAGAAGATGTCTTCACGACCGGCGCCGAAGACCTCAAACCCTTTGTCGAGCACAGCCAGGCCTTGTGTGGGTTTTCCCGCCAAGGCACAAACTTCAGCATGCATGAAGATCAGCAAGGATAAAAATATCGGTGCGGTATTCAAACCTTGATAGGAGTCGATACCGCGGTGGATATGCGCCAAGCCCTCCTCGGCCTGGCCCGTTACGGCCAATGCCGCGCCTCGCAGACATGTAGCCACAGCACTCCAAACCAGGTACTCGTGTTCCCCAGCGATCTCCAATACAGCCAGGCTGCGCATCAGGGCGAGGTCTGCCTCCCGCCTCCAGAGGTGGAGCAAGCCGGCGTGGAACAGCGCGTAGGCCAGGCTGTACGGGTGATCCAGCCTCCTGGCTAAGGCCACCGCGTGATTTGCCCGTTCGAGGGCGCGCTCCGGTAAGCCAACCATCCACAAGAGCAGCGCCGAGACATTCAAACCGATTACGCCGTAATTATTACCGAGCTGGTAACGAGGTGTGCCGTACCGGTCCGGATCGTAGTCTGCTATCGCTTTCTCCAAATGGTCCAACCCCATCTGGATTTTGCCGGTGACAGCAAAAATATATCCCAGCCGGATATGCCCTTCGACTTGCATCCCTGGATCATCAAGACGCTCGGCCATGCTCAGGATCTTTTCGGCCATTCGCCCCGCTTTCTCGAATTCACCCAGGTAGCCATACAGGCTGCCCAAGCCTCGCAGGACGGGGAAGAGCTCAGGGATCTCCCCCACTGCCTGGGAGAGCTCCAGGGCGCGGGTGTAGGCTTGCTCGACCTCCGGCGTGAAGCCTTTGATGACCTGCAACGCCCGTGCCAGGCCGGTCTGCAGCAGAATTTCCTGCTGGATACGCTCCGGTGTTGGTGGAAATGTTGAAAGGACGTCCAGCATATCCTTTGTAAGATCGATCGTCGAGCGATACCAGCCACGCGCATCATACAGCAGCCAGAGACCATCGACGAATTTTCCGAGCTTCTCTAAATCCCGGTCTTCTACCCAATATCCCCAGGCGGTTCGCAGGTTCTCGAGATCGGAGATCAGCTCAGTTAAAGCCGCTTCCCGTCCGTGGCCGGCCAGGCGCTCCCATTGGCGTTGGGTGAAATCGGCGTAATAGGTGGCGTGCGCCCGGCGAGCAGCGGCGCAAAACCCGGGATCCGCATCCAGCCGCTCAACAGCGAACTCACGGATTGTTTCCAGCATCAGCAAGCGGGGCTCTCCGGTTTCCGGGCTCACCTGCCGGATCAGGCTTTTATCCACCAGCGAGGTCAGTCCTTCGAGAATATCTACCCCGGCCTCATCCAGGCGCTCGATCCCGCTGGCCGCCATTTCAACCGCCTCGAACGAGCAGCCGCCTGAGAACACCGATAACAGCTCGAATAACTGCTGCTCGCCGGTGTTGAGCAGCTCAAAACTCCAGTCAATGGCGTCACGCAGCGTTTGTTGCCGGACAGGCAGGTCGCGCGCCCCGCCCCGAAGAAGTTTCAACCGGCTTCCCAATCGCTCGAGTATGGCCTGGGGCGAAAACAGCCTGATGCGCGCCGCAGCCAGCTCAATGGCCAACGGCAGGCCGTCCAGGCGCCAGCAGATCTCGGCGACTGCGGGGGCGTTCTCATTCGTGACCATAAAATCCGGTTTAATCGCCTGGGCGCGCTCGATGAACAACTGCACTGCCTCATACTGTGTGAGTAGCTCGATCGTCGCCTGTTTGGGATCGATCTTTGGCAACATCAGCGGTGGGACTGGAAAAACGTATTCGCCACGCACATGCAGCGCTTCGCGGCTGGTCACCAACAGCTTGAGTTGTGGACAATCCCGGAGAAGCTCCCCTACCTTGGGCGCGGCGGTCGTTACCTGCTCAAAGTTATCCAGGAGCAGGAGCACCGTTTTGGCTCGCAATTGGCCTTTTAGCTCATCGAGCACGGTTCGGTCGCCGGTTTCTCTGAAGCCAAGGGTCTGGGCAATTGCGGTGGGGACTGAGGCGGGATCTCGGATTTGTGCCAGGTCCACGAAGAAAACCCCATCTTTAAAACGCTCGATCAACTCAGCCGCCGCCTGGAGCGCCATGCGGGTCTTCCCAATTCCACCCGGCCCGGTCAGGGTCAGCAAGCGCGCTCCCTCGGAGCTCAAGCGTTTCACCACCTCGGCTAATTCCGCCTCCCGCCCGATCAATGCTGTCGGCTGTGCCGGGAGGTTGTTGGGAATTTCGTTGAGGGAGGTAAGCGGTGGAAACTCCGAGAGCAGATCGGGTGCGACCAGCTGCCACAGGCGCTCTGGATTGACGAGACCTTTGAGGCGATGCTCGCCCATGTCGCGCAAGGTCCCCTCCTCAGGCAGAACTCCACGCACTAGTTCGGCGCTGGAGCTGGAGAGCAGGACTTGACCGCCGTATGCGGTGGACATGACCCGCTGGGCGCGGGTCAGGGTCAGATAGCCATCATACCCGTCCCCGAGCTCCATCTGCGCGCTGGCCTGGGCTGCACCGGTGTGGATGCCCATGCGCACTTTGATGGGCGCGGGTTGCCAAGCTTCCTGCTGTAATCTGCGCTGGGCCTCAAGGGCAGCCTGTACGCCTCCGGGACGGTGTGGAACGCAGCGTCAAAGGCATCGCCCGTGATCCGGAACAGGTAGCCATGATGCGTTTCGATGGCCTGGCGCAGAATGGTGTTGTGCCGCTCCAGCAGGGAATTCATCTCATCAGGATAGGTCTGCGCCAGGGTTGTGCTTCCCTCGATGTCTGTGAACAAGAAGGTGACGGTGCCGGTCGGCAGCAGGCTGTTCATCGCATTAATAGAAGTGTTCATTCGTAATCCATTCTCATGGCTCGACCCAGATGTAGCAAACACAAACAGGACCAATATTATTCAAATTATAATATACAACCGCAAAAGGTTACTGTAAAATAGACAAACCTTCGCCTATCTGGCGTGGCTTTTCATCTCTATGTACGTTTCCCTGGTCGAGCTGCTGGCTGCTCGCCAATCAGATTCATGAAGGTTTATTATGAACAAGGCCGATCCTGGCATAAAACGCAAAGCGGACGTCTCGCGCCGGGCAAATTGGATCTCCTCGTGGAGGGTCTCTCAGGTTGCGCTTTGCATCGGGGTGGCAGCCTGTATTGCACTGGCCCCAGCCCCTGCATATGCCTCACAATTGGCACCCCTTTCGCTCGCCATCCCCAGGGCTGCTTCTGACGGCGGTTTAGATCAGCCCGGGAATACGCCTCCAAATTTTTTAAGCTCGACCGAGCCAAATCCAGACGTTTCAGTGGAGATGTATCTGCCGGACCTGCGCACCTTGCCGCTGTCTGACCTGCATATCCAGCTGCGGAGTGGTGCGCGGCGGTACCTACGCTTGACAAATACCATCTGGAACAGCGGTCAAGGACCATTGGAGCTGACCGGCGAGTTCAACGTCCTCACCAACCGGACGCGTGTCCACCAGCATATCTACTCATCGGATGACGACCGGCGCGATGTCCTGGTGGGCGAGTTCGTCTGGCATCCCACGCATGACCACTGGCATTTCGACGAGTTCACCCTGTACGAGCTGTGGACCCTAACACCGGATTACCGTTTGGGTCAGGTCGTGGCAAGCAGCGACAAATTGTCTTATTGCGTGATGGACACGGATGTGGTCGATCCGGATCACCCGCGCCTTGCCCGGCGCCAGGGCTTCGAGGGCTGTGGCCAGCGCCTGCAGGGATTGTCCGTCGGCTGGGGCGATACCTACAAGTCGTCGCTTGACGGGCAGGCCCTGGATCTCACCGGGCTACCCGATGGCTATTACGCCCTCACATCGAGCGTAAACCCAAATGCAATGATCCTCGAAGAGAATTACAGCAATAATTCAACCCGGGTTTACCTGGAGATACTGGGAGATCAAATCAGCCCGGTCACGCTGAAGCAGATCCGGCAGGCGATTTGCGACCAGCCTGAGTGTAGATAAAATGCCCGGGGTCGGAGAAGGCGGCATAAGATTAATAATTCGTCACATTTTCAGGTTGTTTGCGTCTTATCTAGAGGATAGGTATCTTGATTTTTCATTAATTAGCGGATATCAATCGTCAAAGGAGGGAGGGGAACCAGACAAAAG
>MGNS01000018.1:2627-2965 GCA_001795165.1 Chloroflexi bacterium RBG_16_57_11 | reverse complement strand
TTCCTCGATCAAGGATCATCAAGGCGGCGTTGAAGCGGTGATTGAATTTGGTCGCTTAACCAGTCAAGGGGATTGGGGAGGTCATCGCGGAGCCAGTAGCGAAACCGGCATTGAGCCGGTTTTTTTATTTAGTGACCCGCAGCGGACCAGCTGCCACAATTTCATTAGTGAATTCATCCCTTACGTGGCGGAAGCTGGTGGTCTTATCAACAGTAGTTATGTGGAGGTTTAACATGAGACAAAAATTGAATCTTGCAGTGACGCTGGCGGTGATGTTGTCTTTTCTTCTCACCACGTTGGCGCTGGCGGATAATGTCTTTTCGGATGGCGACGGACTT
>MGNS01000018.1:0-2618 GCA_001795165.1 Chloroflexi bacterium RBG_16_57_11 | reverse complement strand
ACAATATAAATTTTGGTAGTGTTTGCATTGGATCGACGGTAACAAAACCGGTCTTGCACGTGATTATTGCTTCAGGACATCCGGGAATTGGTACGAATGTCTTCGCTAACAGCGCTACAGTCGCCGTATCGATCACTTCAGTGTCAGGCGCAGGGCTCAGCGCCAGCGGAGGCGGTAATATTACGCTGCCTGGTACCTGGACTTCGCTTGATAATGGAACCCAGAGCACTTCGGTTTCTTCTAGTATTACCTTTGAACCAGAAACACCAGGCGTTTTCTCTGGCACTGTCAATTACAGCGCCGTTGGAGCAAGGAGCACGGGTGGAACCCTTACCAGGAATGATTCGCTCACGGTGACTGCCAACGTTATCAGTTGCGACACCACCCCGCCCACCCTCAACCTGCCGGCGTATATGATCGTGGAAGCCACTGGACCTGCAGGCGCGATGGTGACATTCACTGCCACAGCGGACGATGCGAACCCCGCGCACCCGGCCGTGACCTGCGCGCCCGCCTCCGGCTCGACCTTCGGGTTTGGGACCACCACGGTGAATTGCTCTGCGACGGACGCCGCCGGTAACACCGCCAACGACAGTTTCACCATCACCATCCAAGACACCATACCACCGACTGTCACACCGCCCTCAAACATTCTTGTTGAGGCAGCGGATGCATCCGGTGCGACCGTCACTTATATCGGGGAGACGGCCTTTGACTTGGTCGATGGCAATCTGCCCGCAGTTTGCAGCCCAACCTCCGGAACGACCTTTCCTCTTGGAATATCCACGGTGACCTGCTCGGCCACCGACACTCGTGGAAATACCGGCAACAGCGCATTCACGATTGAGGTTCAGGATACGACATCGCCGGTCCTGGCCCTGCCTGGAGACATCACTGTGGAAGCAACTGGACCGGGCGGAGCAACAGCGACTTTCTCTGCCTCGGCCAGCGACCTCGTGGATGGCGTGGTCGCCGTGAACTGCGATGCCGTCTCGGGAGACACCTTCCCGCTAGGGGATACGACGGTCTCTTGTTCAGCAACCGATTCAAACAGCAATACGGCCAGCGGTAACTTCAAGATCAGTGTAGTAGACACCACCGCCCCGGACCTATTATTACCAGCCAGCATCACCGAAGAGGCAACAGGACCTGCTGGCGCAAACGTGGTCTTCACTGCTTACGCCAACGACCTGGTGGATGGCGCCGCAGGCGTGTCTTGTGTCCCGGCCTCTGGCTCGACCTTCTCATTGGGTTCGACCACAGTGAGCTGTTCAGCGACAGATGCGCATGGCAACACCGGCGCCGGTAGCTTCGAAGTTACGGTTCTGGATACCCCCCCACCCGCGCTGACGCTACCCGCCGACCAGCAGCTTGAAGCCACCGGGCCAGATGGAGCTATCGCGACCTTTGTTGCCTCCGCCGTTGACCTGGTCGCCGGCGTGGTTCCTGTGACCTGCGATGCTAACTCAGGCGACACATTCCCACTGGGAACGACCAATATAATTTGTGGGGTTACAGACGCGCACAGTAACTCTGCCAGCGGCACCTTTGTCATTATTGTCGAAGACACCACGGCGCCGATCATCACATTTGTGAGCCGTACACCCGCAAACGACAATGGCTGGAACAATACGGATGTGACCGTCGAGTGGGCTTGCTCTGATATCGTGGGTGTTGTCTCTCCAACGGCCAGCATAACCGTTAGCAGTGAGGGGAACAACCAGTCTGCAACCGGTACCTGCGAAGACACATCCGGAAACACCGTTTCGGATACCCAGACTGACATCAATATCGACAAGACTGCCCCAACCATCAGCGGCGCGCCGGACCGCGCAGCCAACGCGAACGGCTGGTACGACGCCGACGTGACGGTGAGCTTCACCTGCGGCGACGCCCTATCCGGTGTGGATGCCTGCTCCGGACCAACCACCCTGGGCGAAGGGGCCGGCCAGAGCGTTACCGGGAATGTAACCGATAAGGCGGGCAACAGCGCCAGCGCCACGGTCGGCGGCATCAATATCGACAAGACTGCCCCGACGATCAGCGGCGCACCAGACCGCGCAGCCAACGCGAACGGCTGGTACGACGCCGACGTTATGATGAGCTTCACCTGTGGGGACGTTCTCTCCGGTGTGGATGCCTGCTCCGGACCAACCACCCTGGGTGAAGGGGCCGGCCAGAGCGTAACCGGTTCTGTGACAGACCTGGCAGGCAACACCGCCAGCGCTACGGTCGGCGGCATCAACATCGACAAGACTGCCCCGACGATCAGCGGTGCGCCGGACCGGGCAGCCAACGCGAATGGCTGGTACGACGCCGACGTTACGGTGAGCTTCACCTGCGGCGACGCCCTCTCCGGCGTGGATGCCTGCTCTGCCCCAACCACCCTGGGCGAAGGGGCCGGTCAGAGCGTAACCGGTTCTGTGATCGACCTGGCAGGCAACACCGCCAGCGCCACGGTCGGCGGTATCAACATCGACAAGACTGCCCCAACCATCAGCGGTGCGCCAGACCGGGCAGCCAACGCGTACGGCTGGTACAACGCCGACGTTACGGTGAGCTTCACCTGTGGCGACGGTCTCTCCGGAGTGGATGCCTGCTCCGGAACAACCACCCTG
>MGNS01000017.1 GCA_001795165.1 Chloroflexi bacterium RBG_16_57_11 | reverse complement strand
TCGTAAGCGATTACTGGAACACGGCGCGCGCCAGAAAGAATGGATAAGTAAAGTGTACGACTGGAGTCCGTCGATCATCGTCCAGATCCTGCATTCCGAAGATTACACGGGGAAGGCAACCTGGTACTTTGACAATGCGACTGATTACAGCATTCAGATTCCGCCAATCATCGACCGCGACCAATGGGAACGGGTCCAGGCGATTATCGGACGTAATACCAGGCTGTCGTCCAGGAACACCAAGGGGATCTATTTACTTCAAGGGCTGGCTGTCTGTGGTGAATGTGGCGGGACGGTGAGTCCAGTCGTCAGAAAATTCCATTATAGAAAGTTGGCGAACGGCGATACCAGGAAATATACCCTGGAAGAACCACTCTTTGCTTATCGATGTCACAAGGGCAGCCGGGTTACTAATCGCCCCGACCATAGCGGACGGGTGAATTGGTCAGGAAAAGTGCTGGACGCTGCTGTCTGGGAAGAGATTGTAAACAACGGGATCAAGCGGCCTGAAGTTATCCGGGAACAGGTTCTTAATCGGCAAGCTGCTCTGAAGGCCCAGGGGGACAGCCTGGATGGGGATATCGCCCGAACCCGAACGCGGATAAACGAGATCGACGAAGAACGGGCAGCTTACCAGAGAATGTATGCCCGTAAAAGGATAACCGAAGACGAATTCGATCGACGGATGGAAGAGACAAAAGAGGCAGCTCAATCACTCCAAGATGAACTGACCCAGCTCAAGGTATTGAGGGACGATAAGGAAAGGGTTGACGCCGGCCTAAGATATGCCCAGGAACTCTTCGCTGCAATCCGGGATAATTTACCTGAAATCGACCAGTCGCCCGATGAACTGGACGTCATGCCCGAAAACGAACGGCGCTGGGTCCTTGAAAGGCGACAGGAAATCCTTCGGGCGCTGATTGACAGGGCGGTCTTGTACCCCGATGGTTCAGTCTTGATCGAGGGGTTATTGGACGGGTCCGAAAAGGTGCGGATTGGATTAGGCGATTTAGGAACCAGCGGTCGTGGCTGACGATCATCGCGCAGCCGGCAAAATTCTCCAGCGCCTCTTCCAGCGAGCGCAGTGTGTTCACATCCAGGTCATTTGTCGGCTCGTCCAGCAGCAGCACGTTGGCGCCTCGCGTCAGCATCTTGGCCAGGTGCACCCGGTTGCGCTCCCCACCCGAAAGCATCCCCACTTTCTTTTGTTGGTCGACCCCCAGGAAGTTGAAGCTGGCGACGTAAGCGCGCGAATTCATCTTCCGTTCGCCTAACTGGATGTGATCCGCCCCGCCGGAAATCTCCTCCCACACGTTCTTCTCAGCCTCCAGCGTCTCGCGTGATTGGTCCACATAGGCCAGCTCCACCGTACCCCCGATTTTGATTCCTCCGGCGTTGGGCTGCTCCTGCGCGGTGATCATGCGCAGCAGGGTGGTCTTGCCCGCCCCGTTCGGACCGATCACCCCCACGATGCTGCCCGGCGGGATGCTGGCGGACAGGCTATCGATCAACAGCCGCTCGCCATAGCCCTTGGACAGGCCCTGGAAGTCGATCACGATATCCCCCAGGCGCGGACCGGGCGGGATGTAGATCTCCAGGTCTTCGCGGCGCAGCTCGTATTCCTGCGAGAGCAGGTTTTCGTAGGCGGTATAGCGCGCCTTGCCCTTCGACTGGCGCGCCTTGGGCGACATGCGGATCCACTCCAGCTCCCTTTCCAGCGTTTTCTGGCGCTTAGTCTCTGTGCTTTCCTCCCGGCGCAGGCGCTCCTGCTTCTGCTCCAGCCAGGACGAGTAATTGCCCTTCCAGGGGATGCCGTAGCCACGGTCCAGCTCCAGGATCCAGCCCGCCACGTTGTCCAGGAAGTAGCGGTCATGCGTGACGGCGATCACCGTGCCACGGTACTGCTGCAGGTGGCGCTCCAGCCAGGCCACCGATTCAGCGTCCAGGTGGTTGGTCGGCTCGTCCAGCAGGAGTATGTCCGGCTCGGTGAGCAGCAGGCGGCACAGCGCCACCCGGCGTCGCTCGCCGCCAGAGAGGATCGAAATTGGCGTTTCCCCCGGCGGGCAGCGCAAGGCGTCCATCGCCACCTCCAGGCGGTTGTCCAGCGTCCAGGCCTCCAGACGGTCGAGCTTCTCTTGCAGGCGGGATTGCTCCTCGATCAGGGCATCGAAATCTGCGTCGGGGTCGGCGAACCTGTTATTAACCTCATCGAAGCGCCCCAGCAAGTCGACGATCGGCTGTACGGCTTCCTCGACCACCTGCTTGACCGTTTTGCCAGCCTCGAGCTGCGGCTCCTGGTCGAGCATCCCCACCGTATAGCCCTTGGAGAAGGTCCGCTCGCCATTGAAGCCTTCGTCCACCCCGGCGATGATGCGCAGCAAGGTGCTTTTTCCCGAGCCATTCAGCCCCACCACACCGATCTTAGCCCCGTAGAAAAAACCCAGCGAGATATCCCGCAAAACCTGACGGTTGTTGGGCTGGAAGACCCGCCCCACCCGCACCAGAGAGAAAATGACTTGTTGATCATTCATAAAAGATGCCATCCTTTCGACATGTTCACCAGCCGGATGCCGGCACGGTGCACCTGGCGAAAGTTTCCCCCCTGGGAGACGATGCGCACCACCGGCTCGATGGCCGTCACCACCGCCCCGGAGAGGACATCCACACCGTAATCGAATAGCAACGGAGTGAGCGGTGTGCTGGGACCAAGCAGGATGACAAAGGCCTCCGGTGGACACAATCTCAACAGCTCCTCGAAGGAGTGGTTGATCAGGGTCATCCCGGTGATGGCAACCACCTCCGCCCCCGGCAGGATTTCCGGCGCCTGGTCTGCAGGCAGGTCATCCGGGCCGGGATCTTGCTCCAGCACCTGTAGCTCACCCACCCGAGGTCGCAGCCGTGGCACGAACGGGAAGCGCCCCACCATCACCACCCGCTTGCCTTTGCCCTGGCGGGCGATCACCTCCTCGGCGTTGTCTTCCGACCACATATGCGCCTGGCGGGGTAGCAGAGCGTTGATCGCCGCCACACCCACGCTGGCCTGGGCGGGGTGCGGGCTGAGCGCCAGCTCTGCCAGCTCCAGCCCTGAGCAAAATTCAAGCTGGCCTGACCCAGGGATATCTGGGCCTTGATCATGTCGATGTGGTGTAAACAGGGTAGCAGAAAGCCCACAACGTAGTATGCCGCCCGTCTCGATGGTCACCACCGTCCAATGAAGCCCGAGATGCACCGCCCGCACCTGGCCGTCTGGCAGCGTGCGGATGATCTCATTCAATAATTGCATTTTTGCTCCTTAGCTGAACCCCATGGCGGTCTGTCATGGATCGAGCCATGAACTCACGCCGATAAGCTTACTACAGAAACAAAGGGGCGTCAACGAAAACCATTTTGATGAGGCGGAACATACTGGCTCGCCCAAGCGTCTTAACCCAACCGGAGGTTATCCGATGAAACCACGTGTCTTCTTACTCACAACCTTCGTTCTGCTTTCCACCCTGGCATGCAATCTCCCATTCGCAAGCCCGGCAGAAGAGCTTACCCCCACGGCCTCTCCTCTCGTACTGGCGACCTCCTTGCCGACCATCGCCGCAACCCAGCCCTCAGCCTCCAGCCTACCCCCGCCCACTACAATACCCAACCAGCTCCCCAGCGCCACGCCGGAGGTCCAGGCCACGGTCCCGCCTCCTGCCGCCCCACCAGTCGAGCTGCACAACCCCTATGCGGTTGTCCTGGTGGCCGATAATGATGTACTCAATGCGCGCCGGTTGCCCGGATCGACGCATCCGGTTGTTGGAACCCTGCCTCCGGATGCGACCGGCCTTGAGCTCACCGGGAAAGATGCCATCGTTGGAGACGATCGCTGGGTCGAAATCCGCCTGCCCACGGGCGGATCAGGCTGGGTAAATGCCTACTACCTGACCGAGCAGGTGGCAAGCGCTGCTTTCTGCGCCGATCCCAGGCTTGGACAGCTCGTGGTAAACCTGAGACAGGCCATGCTCGATGGCGACGGGCAACTGCTAAGCTCGCTGGTCAGCCCAACACACGGTCTGGACCTGCTTTACCTGCGAACAGGCAACACTGCAAATTACAGCGCAGCGGAGGCGAGCTGGATTTTTCAGAGCGACTATGTGATGGATTGGGGCGTTCACCCTGCCAGCGGGCTAAATGTCACCGGTACCTTCAGGGAGACAGCCTTGCCGGACTTGATAGATGTGATGGCATCAACCTTCCAGACACAATGCAATAACCCGGACCTGGGCGGCGGCAACTATGTCTATACATGGCCGATGCAATACCGTAATATCAATTACCTGGTGCTGCACAAGCCGGGTCCGCCGGGGAACGAGCTCGCCTGGCGCACCTGGATCGCCGGGATCGAGTATGTGGCGGGCCAACCTTATCTATTTAGCCTGGTACACCTGTTTTGGGAGCCTTAATAACATCTTCAATAGGAATCTTCGCGCCCGCGCTCGATCTCGACTCCGACGGACCGGGTAAACCGCACCGCGCCAGGCTTTTCCACTCGCACCACAACCCGGCTCACCTTCGGCTCTTCCAGACAAATGCTCGCCAGGTCGTTCGCCAGCGCCTCCGCGGTAAGACGGCCGGCAGCTTCGGCATGCGCCTGGACTCGTTTGGCTATTGTGCTGTAGCTGACCGATTCCCGCAGGTTATCGCTAATCCCTGCCCCACGCAAATCGACATACAGCTCGATATTGATCAGAATTTCCTGAGGTTTCTCGCGTTCCCAATCGTTGATACCGATGATACCGCGGGCGATCAAGTCACGGATGATGATCTTATCCATTCCACCTCCAGATGAAAAACCTCAGGGTTTTGATTGCAATAGCTCATGGACTTGATCGAGCGGGAGGGCGTGGGCAATATGCCCATCCCGGCCGGTCATGGTCTGCGCTGCAGCCAGCGAGTTGAGCACGGCCTCCTCCACGCTTTCGATAACGGCGCGGAACAGGCTGTTCAGGATGGCGGCCTCGTTTGCCAGGCCGACCAGCGGCATGGTCGACGCCGGTGATTGGTGCGGGACGAGCTGGGCGGTGCTGAAGGCTACCACAAAATCTCCGCTGCCATAGTTTAACATCGAGCCGGTGCGCGCCAGCCCGGCGCTTGCCCGTACGCACAACCGGCCTAGCTGGAGCGAGGAAAGCGGGGCGTCCGTCGCCAGGATGATCATGATCGAGCCGGGCGCCAGTGGCGGCGGTGGCTTTGGCAGAGCCATTGGTGGAGATAGATGCAACCCAACTGGAAACCCCGCGAGGATCAGGTCGTGCGGCGAGCCGAAATTTGATTGAACCAGCGCGCCCAGAGTATATCCACCCAGATCTGCGGGTAACAGACGGCTGGCGCTTCCGATCCCGCCTTTCCAGCCGAAGCACATCGTGCCGGTCCCTGCACCAACTGACCCCTCATGCACCTGGCCGCTGGATGCATTTTCGATCGCTCCCAATACGTGCTCGAGGCGCACGTGCCGCCCCTGGATATCGTTCAGATAGCTGTCGTTGGTCTCCCCCACCACGCTGTTGACACTGCCGCTGTCTGGCCGGATTCCGATCGACGGATTCTGGCGGATGGAATACTGCACAATCGCATCCAGCACCAGCCCAACGTTCAGCGTGTTAGTCAGGGCGATCGGCGCTTCGATCGTCCCCAGCTCGCGCACCTGCTCGAAGCCAGCCACTTTTCCGAATCCGTTGATGGTGTGGACGGCCGCACGCACCTTCTGCTGGTACAGGTCCCGGCTATGGGGCAGGACTACCGTCACCCCTGTCCGTACCGGTCCTTCGCCAGGCCGCAGCCCTCCTTCACCGGAAATAAGCGTGGCATGCCCTACCCGCACACCTGCCACGTCGGTGATCGCATTCCACACTCCTGTTGGCATTTCACCGATCGTGATACCCAGATCGCGTATCCACCTCATTGGCTTGCTGCTTCAGAGGATTATGAGGCCGACTCGAATGTGTCGGTGACTTCGCGGCAGCATCGGACGAAATCCAGCACGGTGGGCACATTGCGCATCAGCATCGCCATATTACCCTGCAGGCCAATCTTGCGCGTGAGCAAAGCCTGCATCGGATCGATCTCGCTTTTCAGCAGGCGTACGTAATTCTCATATGGTCCGCGCAGGGTGAATGTGGATTTTTTTTCTTCGTCCTCGCCCAACACCGCCACCCCGCGGCATTTACCATGCCATAAATCAATATACCAGCGTGTCGTTCGGGTGACCGTTCCCCCTGGCTCGATCAGGAAAATCATATCGCCTTCCCAGTTGCGCGCCACCTGGGCGTATTTTTCATCCGAGTTCAGCTTATCGTTGAGCGCTTGAAGCCACTCATCCGATGGAAATTTTGCCATATGCAGCTCCGCAGATAATTTTTCGGTTGCTCAGGTTGGCCGCCGCATGCAGATGTTACCGCTCGGCGATCTTTACTTTTTTCTCAATATAGGATGCCACACGAGCCGAGAACAGGGTCAGGACGAGATAAAGCAACGCCACCATCATCCAGGTCTCGATAGGGATAAAGTTGCTCGACATGTACTCGCGTCCACGCCGGGTCAGGTCGGCGACTGCTACAGCGCTGACCAGCGACGAGTCTTTGAGCAAAGCAATGAATTCATTACCCACCGGCGGCATGATAACGCGAATCGCTTGAGGCAAAATCACATAGCGCATGGCCCGGAAGTAATTCATCCCTAAACTGAGCGCAGCCTCCATCTGTCCTTTGGGGATGCTCTGGATGCCGGCGCGGTAGATTTCGCTCATGTAGGCGCCATAACAGAAAGTCAAACCCAGGATCGACATGGCAATCGGGTTGGCCTTATAGGTTGCCAACGCTTGGATACCCAGATTTCTGCCGATGCTTTGCAACACCACCGGAAAAGCGAAATACCACCAGATCAACTGAACCAGCAATGGGATGCCACGCACCAACTCCACATACAGGCTGGAGATGCCAAAGATCACCCGGCTTTTCGAAAGCCGTCCCAGCCCACCGAACAGGCCAACAATCAAGGTCAAGAAAAACGAAGCGACAGTCACGTATAACGTCACCAGGATGCCATCCCAGACAAAAACCAGGATGTCACGATAGGGATCGGGCTTGAAAATTACCAACCCCAGGATGATCAGGATCACAACAATGAATACCCCCCACCAGGCATCAACGCGCGAGCCAATCTCAGCCGGGATCAAACGTCCGGTCTTCGGTACTTCGGAGGCTGGTCCGTCCTGTGATCGCATATCGTCCCTCCCTTAAGCTAAAGAGCCTCTGCGAG
>MGNS01000016.1:4968-7226 GCA_001795165.1 Chloroflexi bacterium RBG_16_57_11 | reverse complement strand
CTTTTGCGATTTTGGCAATGTTAAAGTTCAACGGACTTCATGTCTGAGCAGTTACCTTCGGTCTTAACCAATACACGCTCAATACCAGCTTTTCAGGGCAGGGCTCATTAGCCAGAATTCCGGATCAATCCACTTACGCCCCTGAGCAGGTGGTGAGCGTTATAGCAACGCCTGCCACGGGGTGGCATTTCTCCAGCTGGGGCGGAGCCTGCAGTGGCAGTGGCGAGTGCCTGGTGACCATGGATGGAAACAAGATAGTCACGGCAATCTTTACTCAAAACCAGTACACGCTGACGGTTAACATTTCGCCCGCCAGTGGTGGTACGGTAGCCAGGTCGCCTAATCAAACTACCTACACACATGGCCAGGAAGTTACATTGACGCCCAACCCTGCGGCAGGATTCACCTTCGGTAGCTGGAGTGGGGCATGCACTGGCAGCGGGACGTGTGTGGTGACGATGGACGGAGATAAGTCTGTCACGGCCACCTTCACTTTGATTGAGTACACTCTGACGGTCGATATCGTGGGCAATGGTCAGGTTTTGCGTAACGATTATGGGCCGTACCATTATGGTGACATTGTCCAATTGACTGCCCAAGGATCCTCGGGTTGGAGCTTTGATAGCTGGTCGGTCGATCTGACCGGCAACACCAATCCGGCTTCGATCACCATCAATAGCAACAAATCAATCACGGCAACTTTCACTGAGGACTGGTATACGTTGACGGTCTTGCTTGATGGCAACGGCCATGTCGATGTCAATCCTCCTGGTCCATACCGCTACCACGCAATGCCTCTCCTGACCGCCTTTCCGGATCCAGGCTGGACTTTCACCAACTGGACCGGAGACCGCGTTGGCACCGCTAACCCAATTGAGGTCACGGTGAACTATAACTCAACCGTGACCGCGCATTTCACGGCCATCCCTTACACCTTTACTACAAGCGTGGTCGGCCAAGGTTCGATTACCAAGAATCCTCAGCAGGATACTTACATTTATGGGGATGAAGTGTCAGTGACAGCCACCCCGGCGGCAGGCTGGAGCTTCTCGAGTTGGAGCGGGTCATGCACTGGCAGCGGTACCTGCGAGGTGACCGTCGATGGGAATGAGAGTGTCACGGCCACATTCCTGCAGGGTGCCAATACACTGGATGTGAATGTGGTTGGCACTGGTTCGGTTGCCAAATCCCCAGACCAGGCCACCTACGCGAACGGGGCTACCGTCACGCTGACCGCGATGCCGCCCTTTGGATGGACATTCGACGGTTGGAGCGGAGATGTGACCAGCACCGACAACCCGGTTACGATCACGATGGATGGGAATAAGTCCATCACCGCCACATTCACTACGTCAGATCAGCCTCCTGACCAGCCGATCCTGATCGCGCCCCCCGATACTTCAACAAACATTTCTCTTTCACCTGATCTGAGCGTTACAGTCTCAGACCCAGACAACGACCCCTTGAATGTAACCTTTTACGGCAAGGGTCAGGCGGCGGGGGGCAATTTCACAATTATCGGCCTGCCCGACACCCAAAACTACTCCACCTCCTACCCGAGCATCTTCACCTCGCAGACCCAGTGGATCGTAAACAATCGCGATGCGCTGAATATAAAATTTGTCTCGCACTTTGGCGATGTCACCAACAACGGCGACAACGCTCCCCAGGAATGGGTCAACGCCAGTAACGCCATGTACCTGCTGGATAATGCCACCCCCGAAATCCCATACAGCATTGCCATCGGCAACCACGATATATACAGGGGCACAACTCAGTACAACAATTACTTCGGCGTCTCCCACTTCCAGGATAAGAGTTATTATGGTGGGCATTACGGGACGAACAACAACCACAACTACGAGCTTTTAACCGCCGGTGGGATGGACTTCATCATGATCCACCTGGGCTATGGAGCAGGTTCGGATACCAATGTGCTCAGTTGGGCGAACAACCTGCTGCAGACTTACAGCAGCCGGAGGGCTATCGTCACCAGCCACAGCGTGTTGAACGTCGACGGCTCATTCACCAGTGACGGATCAGCGATCTACAACGCCCTGAAGGGCAATGCGAACCTGTTCTTGATATTGTGCGGCCACATGCACGACGAAGCCCGCCGCTCGGACACCTACAACGGGCACACGATCTACTCGGTGTTGGCCGATTTTCAGGATTACCCCAATGGCGGCAACGGCTGGCTGCGCATTCTGGAGTTCCGCCCGTCCGAGGACCTCATCTACTTCCAGACCTACTCGCCT
>MGNS01000016.1:0-4929 GCA_001795165.1 Chloroflexi bacterium RBG_16_57_11 | reverse complement strand
ACCATCCCATACGACATGACTGCCCCGACCGAGTTCCAGGTGATCGGGACCAACACCAACGTGACCTCAGGGGCCACCACCAGCGTCAGCTGGCCTAACCTGCAGACGCAGACTACGCAAGAATGGTATGTGACCGTGTCTGACCTGGTGCTGACCACCACCAGCCCGCACTGGACCTTCACCACCCGCGCACCGATGCAGTATGCTTTAACTGTCACAAAAACCGGTGCCGGAACAGGTACAGTCACCAGCTCCCCCGCTGGCATTGCCTGTGGGGCGACCTGCTCGGCGAGCTTCACCGAGAACTCCCAGGTCGCCCTCACACATGCCGCCGACAACGGCTCGATCTTCACCGGCTGGGAGGGAGCCTGCACGGGAACCGGCGCCTGCACGGTGACCATGGACGCTGCCAAAGAGGTCACAGCGAGCTTTGGCATTGCTCCGCCGCAGACCACTCTGACCTTTCAGGAGGGGGTGAGCGGCTATGCAGGGACGCAGGATACCTATATCCTCGAGACCTCGGCCACCAGCTCCTTCGGAACGCTAGATTCGTTTGAGTGGGACACAGAGGACGTTGGAGGTAATGCAAACTCGCGCAAATATGGCCTGCTGCGCTTCGAGAACATCTTTGGCAGCGGCGCGGGGCGGATCCCTGTCGGTTCGACGATCGTGTCAGCGGCGTTGGAATACACCGTATGGAACAATACCGCCAACGGAGCGGGTAGCCTGAACCCCGCCCTGGTTAACTGGAATGAGAGCACCACCTACAACACCTTCGGCTCGACGGCCGGCGTGCAAGCAGAGGATTTCGGCGCCAAAGTGGCCGACGTGCCCGGGTCAGCTATACAGACCTACAGCATCGACGTAACCACCAGCCTGGCGGCCTGGGTGAATGATCCGGGTTCGAACCTGGGCTGGCTTTTCACCGCTGCCGGGACCGACGGCGTGGACGCCCGCTCTAGTGAGTACACCACCCAGAGCCAGCGCCCCAAGCTGACCGTGGTATTCATCTCCAGCCTACCACCAACCTGTTATCCACTGAGCCTGACCCACACCGGTAATGGCAGCAATCCGGTAGCCAGCCCGACCAACTCAGCGGGCTGCGCAGCCGGCAATTACGTCGCCGGACAAGCCATCAGCTTGAGCGGCGCGGCTGCCGATCCCGGCTGGTACATTGCTGGCTGGACCGGTACTTCAAATGACAACAGCACTGCCAACACCAACACGCTGACCTTGCCGGCCAGTGCGCACTCCGCTGGGGTAACCTATGCAGAAGGCAGTGCGCCGGTTACG
The DNA here is from genome assembly GCA_001795165.1 of Chloroflexi bacterium RBG_16_57_11. Lineage (GTDB taxonomy): Bacteria > Chloroflexota > Anaerolineae > Anaerolineales > UBA4823 > RBG-16-57-11. The sequence goes on along the minus strand of MGNS01000016.1, from coordinate 3,636 downwards.
GTGACCTTCCAGGAAGGTGTCAGCAGCTACACAGGAACTATCGATACCTATGTAAGGGAAGAAGCCGCGAATACGGAGTCCGGCTCACTGAACGGTTTCGAATGGGATGATGATGCGACGGGCGGGAATATGCTTGATGAAATCTCGCTGCTGCAGTTCGAGAACATTTTTGGCTCGAACCCGGGTCAAATCCCGCCAGGGTCCACGATCCTATCCGCTACGCTTTGGTACAAGGTCAGCACGGATGCCAACGCTCAGGGCGGCACGGGCAACGTCTACGAGAGCCTGGTGACCTGGCCGGAGACCGTCACCTGGAACACCTTCGGCGACGACCCAGGGGTCGGCTCGGACGAGTATGCCAACCTGATCGGGCAGGCACCGGCTACTACCGCTGGGTTTGCATACACGGTGGATGTGCTGGCCAGCCTGCAGCGCTGGTCTGCCAACCCGACCTCCAATTTTGGCTGGGTGATCAAGCCAACCACCACAGATGGGGTCAAGGTCTGGTCGAGTGAATACACCACTTCTACCGATCGTCCGAAGCTTACAGTCGAGTACATCAGCGGGCCTGTATCTTGCTACACGCTGACGTTGAGCCACACCGGCAATGGCGCTGACCCAACCGCCAGCCCGGCCAATTCGGCCGGCTGTTCAGCCGGTCAGTACACCGCCGGAGCCTCAATTACGCTGACCGCTGTACCTGATTCTGGTTATCAAGTTGCAAGCTGGTCGGGCACAGATAACAACAACAGCACCGCGACGACTAACACCGTTACTATGCCAGCCTCGGGGCATACCGCAAGCGTAACTTACGAACATATCCCGGCGCCAACTTGTTACGCGCTGACGCTAACCCACAGCGGCAACGGCGCCGATCCAATCGCCAGCCCAACCAACTCGACCGGTTGCTCAGCGGGTCAATATATCAGCAGTGCATCGATTACCCTGACAGCAGCTCCCGCCTCCGGCTGGCAGGTGAGCAGCTGGACCGGCACGACCAATAATAGCAGCACGGCCACCACCAACACGGTGTCCATGCCGGCCGGTGCCCATGTGGCCTCGGTCGCCTATGCCCAAATCCCAGCCTCGACCCTCGTGTGTGAGAGCTTCAACTCTTATACAACAGGATCGACGATCGGTAATTACACCGGCTGGTATGATGGCGGAGGTGGTCCGGTCATCACCGCCGGGAACGGCGTGGCTGGCTCGAACGGCCTGGCGCCTGCCAGCAACATCTTCCATTGGACTGCCTATCCCTTCAACTGGAATGCGGCAGACTTACTGAAGTATCTCGTCCAAGGTGATTTCAAGAGTGACGCTAGCGGCGCCTTCGACGACGACCGCATTGGTTGGACGACGAATAGTGGCAGCACCTCCTCCGATTATCAATTCGGCGTGCAACTGGATAACCCGAATGGTGGCATCGTCACTTACTGGCGTAACAGCAGCGGAACCCGGATTCAAACTCCAATCGTCGCTTTGTCGGGCATCACGGCCAATACCTGGTACCGCTTCAAGGCCGAAATCACCAAACTGACCGCCACATCTGCCCGCATCGATGTGAGCCTGGTAGAGCTGGATGCCAGCGGTAACCCCACCGGGACGTCTATTACTGGCACAGTCGCAGACACCAGCACATGGAGCGGTGGAGCACCGAATACCACCTACTTCACCGCCACCACCATGTGGCCAACTTACAAGACCTACAGTTCTGCGGCGGCTGCACCTGCAGATAACACCTGCTTTGGGGTTGTCTCAGAGAGGTTTGCTTTCATCGTCTCCTCGGACTGGCACACCAGTGACAGTGACCCGAATACAGCAATTGCAGCCAAGGTTGAGAAAATCGCCAATTGGGTCAACAACCCGACCACAGAGATGCCCGCACCCGAATTCATGGTCATCACTGGCGATTTCCCGAATCTCTCGCAGACCGAGGGGATCATAGACGACAAGCTTGGCAGCAACTTTCTGTGGTATCCGGTCATCGGCAACCACGAAATTAGCGATAACCTCACAAACTTCAATACGATCCGCGACACAATGGTTCCGTCGCTTCCCAACATCGTGAACCATGGACCGACCGGCAGCGCTAATACAACCTACTCGTGGGATTATGGAAATTCCCATTTCATCGCTATCAACCCGTTCTGGGATGGAGAATCAAATGATCATACGAGCGGCGGGGATATTCCTGCTGCGCTCAATAGCTGGATAGGAACGGATTTGGCGGCCAATGATGAATTGCATCACTTTGTATTCATCCACACACCCGCCTACCCGGCGCATCGGCACGTGGGAGAAGACCTGGATGCAAATCCTGCCAATCGAGACGCGTTCGTCGCCACATTAAACACGTATGACGTTGAGAGTCTATTTGCAGGGCATACTCATTACTACGAACACGACATTGCTCCGGAATACCCGTTGGGAAGTGTACATCAATTGACCAATGGCTCTTTACGGGATGGCGGCGTCCCGGTCACTTTCACTTATGTTCTAGTCGATGGAAACGCGACTATATACAAGGCTTACTCCTGGAACGGCAGCGACTTCACGTTACTGGAAGAATGGAGCATCGGTGGTTGCCATGCGTTGTCGCTCAGCCACACCGGGCAGGGCAGCGACCCGGTCGCCAGCCCGGCCAGCTCGACCGGCTGTTCAGCCGGCGAGTATGTGGCTGGCGAAGTCATCGCGCTAAGCGATCCAGTTCCAACCAGCGGCTGGCAGATCGGAAGCTGGACGGGCACGGCCAATGATAGCAGCACAGCCAGCACCAACTCGCTGACTATGCCTGATGCCGACCACGCCGCGGCAGTCAACTACACCCAGATACCCGTGACATGTTACACGCTGACGTTAAGCCATACCGGCCAGGGTTCTGACCCGGTCGCCAACCCAACCAACTCGACGGGCTGTTCAACCGGCCAGTATGTGTCGGGAGAGAGCATCGAGTTGACTGCTGCGCCGGACGCCGGCTGGCAGGTGGACAGCTGGACTGGCACGACTAACAACAGCAGTACGGCTACCACGAACACGGTCACCATGCCGACTAGCGCACACTCGGCCTCGGTGACATATATCGAGAGCCCGCCTTCTGCGGGTTGGTCGGCCTACAACGACAGTTCATGGACCACCGGTCAAACGACGACCAATATCACGACCTACAGCTACAATGCCAACACGATCGGGTTGCTAGTGAACTATGCCACCGGTGCAAATACTGGAGTCACGGCTCAAATCACCTACAACGGCAGCATAGCGAAATACCCGTCGACTGGTACGGAAACCGCCGCAGGGACGGATGCATACAACACCTTCCACGGGATCGCCGATGTGGTTGGGGTCATTAACTACTCCTCCACTGCTGGCTGGTGGGTGGATGTAACCTTGACCGGTTTGGACCCGAGCAAAACATATACCTTCGCCGTATCGGCCAATCGGGCTGGTGGTAGTGGATATCTGACCCGGGTGTCCAAATTCACGCTTTCGGATGCTGCGGCAGTCACTGCAGCAAGCACTACCGGTGTGACGCTCAGCACCACTACCCTTCCCAACGACACGGCTGCGTTTAGCACCGGTGAAAACACGAGCACCGGCTATGTGGCTCGCTGGACGAACATCCAGCCAGGCTCGGAC
>MGNS01000015.1:43009-48908 GCA_001795165.1 Chloroflexi bacterium RBG_16_57_11 | reverse complement strand
CCGGCTTCGAACGGCATATACATCCACTTGTGCAGATCGAGCGCCATCGAATCGCTCCGGATCAAGCCCTCCACGCAGGCCCGCACATCTGGCGCCAGGATCGCCACCGCCCCAATGGCACCATCCACGTGAAACCACAGGTGCTCGCGTTCGCAAATGTCTGCGATGCCCTGCAGGTCGTCGATTGCGCCGGTGTTGACCGTCCCGGAGGTGCCAACCACACAAAATGGCCGCAAGCCCGCTTCCCGGTCGGCGGCAATTGTCCTCTCCAACACCTCCAGGTCCATCTCATAATCCGCGTTCACCGGGATCAGTCGCAGAGCTTCCTGCCCCAACCCGAGTAGCTCGGCCGCCTTGTGCACACAGCTATGCACCTCCTGCGAGGCGTAGAGCACCATCTGCCGCGGGCCGGCTCGCAGCCCCTTCGAGCGGATGTCATAGCCGGCCAGGGTATTGCGGGCCACCGTCAGGCCGACCAGGTTGGCCATCGATGCTCCGCTGACCAGCAGCCCGCTGGCCTCTGCCGGGTAGCAAAACATTTCCTTGAGCCATTCCAGCACCTGGATCTCGACGTAATTGGCGCCATGGTCCCCGCCGCCCATATTCGGATTCATCGTCGCCGCTAGCAGCTCGGCCATTACGGTGAAAAGGGTGCCGTTACCCATCACCCAGCCCCAGAACCGGGGGTGGATGTTGCCCATCGGATAGGGCAGCACGTTCTCATGAAAATCCTGATAGACTTGTTCGTGAGATTGTGGCTCCAGGGGCAGCGGCTGCTTCAAGAAGTCTTTCACTTCGGCCGGCACCGGCTGCCACACCGGACGCTGGCGCACTTGCTGCTGGTAATCCAGCATATCATCCAACATGCGATGCGCCAGATCACGGAACGCATCCCAATCCTGGGGATCGAGGCTTTCTTCGATCAGGACCTGGTTAGTTGGCATAGGATAACCTCCATCAGCACATTAACTGGACTTAATTCATCTCATTTTACTTATTTCAAAGAGCAATGTCAATAGACGGTCGGAGCGCCCATGTGCTACGATATGAACATTGAGCTTTTTCATTTGTCCTGTGCATTCGAGCATCCTCCTCCACCGCGCAGAGCCGGCCCACCCCGGCTCTGTCGCCTTAAAGGCTATTCGTTTCGATTTGTTTTTTGCCGGAACGAATCAGATACTTATGCCTCCAGTGCATTGCACTTCCAAGCGAACGAAGTTCGCCAGTGCGACGCACCTTCGCGCAGCGAATCATAAGCCGCCGGAAGGCCCACGCCCTCCAGCGGCTCTCTAATAAAAATACTCTCAGTGTTCTCGGTGTCTCTGTGGTTTAACTGCCTCAATCCGCTGCCACAGGCAGCGCCACCGCCAACCCGGCAGCCTGGCGCAGTGTTTCGGCACGCTCGGTTCGCTCCCAGGGCAGGTCCAGGTCATCCCGGCCAAAGTGCCCGTATGCCGCCACCTGGCGGTAGATCGGGCGACGCAGGTCCAGGTCATGGATGATCGCCCCCGGGCGCAGGTCAAAGTGCTGGTCGATCAGTCGGGCGATCTTCTCATCCGGGATGGCGCCGGTGCCGAAGGTCTCCACATTGACGCTCAGCGGGTGCGCTACGCCAATCGCATAAGCCACCTGGATCTCGCAACGCTGTGCCAGCCCGGCAGCGACAATGTTCTTCGCCACCCAGCGTGCTGCGTAAGCCGCCGAGCGATCCACCTTGGTGGGATCCTTTCCGCTGAACGCCCCACCGCCATGGCGGCCCATCCCACCGTACGAATCGACGATAATCTTCCGCCCGGTCACACCGGCGTCGCCCTGCGGACCGCCAATCACGAAGCGCCCGGTCGGGTTGACGAATATCTTCAGCTGATTATCCACCATTTCAGGGGGCAAGACTGGCAGGATGACGTGCTGGATCACCGCCCTGCGGATCTCCTCCTGTGTGATATCCGGGGCGTGCTGCGTGCTCACCAGCACCGTGTCTACTCGCTTCGGCTGCCCGTAGCTATACTCGATCGTCACCTGAGTCTTGCCATCCGGCCGCAGCCAGGGCAGCGTGCCGTCCTTGCGCACCTCGCTCAACCGCCGCGCCATCTTGTGCGCCAGGTAGATCGGCATCGGCATCAGCGCTGGGGTCTCGTCGCAGGCGTAGCCGAACATCATCCCCTGGTCGCCAGCGCCAATCGTCTCCACATCCGCCTGGCTGATCTCGCCGGTCTTAGACTCTAGCGACTGGTTGACGCCCATGGCGATATCGCCGGACTGTTTGGCGATCGCCACCAGCACGCCGCAAACGTTACCGTCCAGGCCTTTATCGCTGGAGTCGTAACCGATCTCGGTGATCACCCGCCGCGCCAGCTCGTCGAAGTTGACCTGGGCGCGGGTGGTAATCTCGCCCAGCAACAGGACAAAGCCAGTTTTGGCTGCCGTCTCGCATGCCACGCGTGAGGCAGGATCTTGCTCCAGGCAGGCATCCACCACCGCATCGCTGATCTGGTCACAAATCTTATCCGGGTGGCCTTCGGTCACCGACTCCGAGGTGAACATCAGGCTGGGAGATCTCATAAATGTCGTACTCATTAACCGTTACCTCCATATAAAAAGTTTTGCCCCTCCGGATAACGCGAAAGGGCAAACAAGAAACGATCATCGTAGATCGCCCTCTCATCTTCCAGAACCTCCGTCTGCCGGAATTGGCACCTTCCGCCGGGAATTTCTCCCGTCAGGGTTGCCGAGGTTTCACAGGGCCGGTCCCTCCACCTCTCTGGATAAGAGCGCCGATTAGGGGCTGTTTAAATTGTTAATATAATAATACCATGAGTACGAATGGCTGTCAAATGAAACTGCTCTCAGCTTACATCCACAGCCAGGTGATCATATAATAGCCAATCACCCCTGCCCACAGCCAGGAGTCGATACGATCGAACATCCCGCCATGCCCGGGCAGCAGGTTCCCCGAATCTTTCATCCTCACCTGGCGCTTGATCATGCTTTCACCCAGGTCGCCCAGGGTGGTCAAAACCGCCAGTGCCAGTCCAAGCAGCGCGCCGCGTGGCCAGGTGATCGATCCACCCGGGACCGCCAGAGTCTGGATCAGCCCCGCCAGAGCCGCCCCGCCCAACACACCTGCCGCCACACCGCCGAAGTAACCCTCCCAGGATTTCTTCGGGCTGAGCCGTTTGGTCATTTTGTGCCGCCCGATGCGCGAGCCGACCAGATAGGCCGCCGAATCGGCCAGCCAGACCACGGGTAGGATGATCAGGAGCCACCACATCCCATCTGGCAGTTCGCGCACTGAGATCAGGTAAGCTCCCAGCCAGCCGATGTAAAACATCCCCGCCAGGGTGATCGCAAAATCGCTGGCTGCCTGGTCCCGGCCGCGCTCGTATTCCACCAGGTGGACCGTCATGGCTACCAGGATCAGCAGGCTGACCAGCCAGGGGGCACTGGTAAAGCCATCTATGGCTCGGCTGATGCCAATCGCAAGCGTCCCCGCCACCACCAAGACGGTCGCCGGGAGAAAGCCGCCGGCGCGGAACAGCCTGGCGAATTCCCAGGCTGCCAAAGCCAGGATCAACGCCACCAGGCCTGCGAACGCCCAGCCGCCGATGACAATTAAAGCCAATCCGACCGGCAGCAGGACCAGGGTGACGATGACGCGCTTCAGTAACATGCTGGATCGAGAAGACCTGGCCTGTCAGGTCAGGCAGCGGCGTTGTCTCTCACCGGAGAGATACGCCCGTAGCGCCGCTCACGATGGCTGTATTCTTCCAGAGCCAGTCGAAGCTGCTCTTTATCAAAATCCGGCCAATATACCGGCGGGAACAGCCATTCCGAATAAGCCCCCTGCCAGATGAGGAAATTGCTGCCGCGCAGCTCGCCCGACGTACGGATGATCAGATCGGGATCAGGAACGCCGGCTGTGAACAGGTACTGGTTGACCAGCTCGGCGGTAACTTCATCCGGCGCCACCCCGTCACGGAGGATGCATTGGATCGCGTTGACGATCTCATCCCTCCCCCCATAGTTGAAAGCCACGTTGAGCACCAGCCGCGTGTTCTGACGGGTATATTCCAGGGCGTCCAGAACTTTCTGGCGAAACGTCGGGTCCAGACGATCCAGGCGCCCGATATGGCGCAGTTGAACACCCTGGTCATGCAGCTCTTGCAGCTCATGGTCGATGACATCCTCGAAGATCTTCATCAAGCCCTGAACTTCCTCCTCGGGCCGGCCCCAATTCTCGGTAGAAAAGGCGTAGATCGTCAGATACTGGATGCCAAATTCAATGCAGGCTTCGATCACCCGGCGCAGGTTTTCTGTACCCGCGCGGTGACCCGCCAGGCGCGGCAGGCCACGCGCCAGCGCCCAGCGCCCATTTCCATCCATGATGATTGCAATGTGGGTTGGGATGATCTCAGGCAAATCGCTTTTTTCTATGGGGTCCATAAGATTCCGTCCGAGCAGCGCTCAGACTTCCATGATGTCTTTTTCTTTGCGCTCGCCAACCGCATTAATCTCCTCAATGAATCGATCGGTGATCTTTTGCAGCTCCTCTTCGCCTTTTTTCAAATCGTCTTCCGAGATCATTTTTTCTTCTTCGAACTCGCGTAGATCTTTAATCATATCACGGCGCACGTTGCGCACGGCCACACGGCTGTCTTCGAGGCGATGATGTACCAGCTTGACCAGGTCGCGACGGCGCTCTTCGGTCAACGCCGGCAGGTTGAGACGGATCTGCCGGCCATCGTTGTTGGGGGTCAGTCCAAGATCTGAAGCCAGGATGCTGCGCTCAATCGTCTTAAGCGTCGCCGGATCGAATGGCTTGATCAGCAGGCTGCGCGGCTCCGGAACACTGATGCTGGCGAGCTGCACCAGTGGGGTCGGAGTTCCGTAATATTCAACGGGCAACTTCTCCACCAGCGCCGGATGAGCCCGCCCGGTGCGTATGCCTGACAGGTCTTCCTCAAGAGACTGTATGGCGCCTTTCATGCGCGTTTCAGCTTCTTTATAGACTTCTTTCAGCATGAACGCCTCCGTGGGTCAGAATCAAAAACCTTTGATACCCTATAGGATACCCGAAAATGTAACGGGAGAAAAGGGGCAAATTTATGCTGTGACCAGTGTTCCCACCGGCTCGCCGTATAACGCCATACGCAGCGCATCCTGGTTCCACAAGTTCAACACCAGGATCGGCAAGTTGTTGTCCATACACAGCGAGATCGCTGTGGCATCCATCACGCTCAGCCGGCGGTTGAGCGTCTCAATGTAAGTCAAATGCTCAAAGCGCGTGGCCTCCGGATGGGTAATTGGGTCCGAGTCATACACGCCATCAACCTTGGTGGCCTTGATTAATACATCGGCGCCGATCTCCATGGCGCGCAAGGCAGCCGCGGTGTCGGTTGAAAAGTATGGGTTGCCCGTGCCTCCGCCCAGGATGACCACACGCCCCTTCTCCAGGTGGCGGATGGCTCGCCGGCGGATATACGGCTCGGCCACAGCGTGCATCTCGATCGCGGATTGCACCCGGGTGACCAGCCCCATGCGCTCCATCGCATCCATCAGGGCAAGCGCATTCATCACAGTCGCCAACATCCCCATATAGTCTGCTGTAGCGCGATCCATGCCGCGATCTAATCCACTCCGCCCACGCCACAGGTTGCCCGCGCCGATGACGATCGCCACATCCACGCCCAGCTGGTGGACATCATTGACACGTAAAGCGATGTCCTCGGCGCGCAGCGGGTCGATCCCAAAGCCATTCGGGCTGCTCAACGATTCTCCGGATAGCTTTAGCAGGATGCGACGATATTTCAAGGTCTTTTCCATACAACGCTCCTAATTTGGCTGAAATCCAATTTGCATGGCGGGCGCATGCCATGCGCCCCTACGACTTTCGGGTAGA
>MGNS01000015.1:41814-42998 GCA_001795165.1 Chloroflexi bacterium RBG_16_57_11 | reverse complement strand
CCTTTCGGTTGGCCCTTCAGCGTCTATTACGGCTGGATGCCTTCGCCCAGCTCCCAGCGGGCGAAACGGCGGATGAGGATGTTTTCGCCGATCGCAGCGACGTTCTGCAGCAACAGCTTTTCAAGCGTGATACTCTCATCACGGATGTAGGGCTGGCGCAGCAGGCACACCTCATCTTTGAATTTCTCGATCCGGCCTTCCACGATCCGCTCGAGGACGGCCTCCGGTTTACCTTCTTCGCGCGCCCGAGCGCGTGCGATCTCGCGTTCGTGCTCGTACACTTCTGCCGGGACATCTTCAGCTCGCAAATAGCGCGGCGCTCCCGCGGCGATCTGCAAGGCAACTTCGTGTGCAAAGGTGCGAAAAGCTTCTGAGCGGGCCACAAAATCGGTCTCGCAGTTGACTTCCACCATCACACCAACCCGCCCATTGCCATGCGAGTATAGCTCAACGGTCCCTTCCGATGCATCCCGGTCTGAACGCTTGGCGGCTGTTGCCAATCCTTTCTCACGCAGAAAATCGACCGCTTTATCGAAATCGCCATTTGCCTGTTCGAGAGCTTTACGGCAATCCAGGATACCTGCGCCGGTGGCTTCGCGCAATTCTTTGATCTGTTCCGTCGTGATTGCCATAACTATTCTTTGTTTTCCTCTGTCTCATCGAGTTCAGGTTCTTCGACCTCGAGCACTGGTTCTTCGACTTCTGCTTTTTCTACTTCTTCGACTTCTGCTTCTTCAGCTTCCGCTTCATCGACTTTGAGGTCTTCAACTTCTGCTTCTTCGACTTCCGCTTCCTCGACTTCGAGGTCTTCAACTTCTACTTCTTCGACTTCTGCTTCTTCAACTTCGAGGTTTTCGAACTCGTCTTCAATGACCTCTTCCTCGAACTCAGCCACGCTCAATCGAGGAGATATCTTGGCCAACGTCGCTGCACCCAACAATTCTTCATCCGAAAGCTCAGGCTCTTCCGCGCCGGTCATCGTCACACGAGTTGGAGGCAGCTCCTCTTCGCCGATATCCTTCCGCATCGCCTTGCCCTCGATCGCCGCGTCGGCGATCTTGGCTACCAGCAACTTGATCGCGCGGATGGCGTCGTCATTCGAAGGGATGACGTAATCGACATCGCGCGGGTCGCAGTTGGTATCCACCAGTGCAATGACGGGGATATTGAGCAGGTTGGCTTCG
>MGNS01000015.1:37900-41784 GCA_001795165.1 Chloroflexi bacterium RBG_16_57_11 | reverse complement strand
TCCACCACGAAGAGCAATTCCGGTGGGCGGGTCATCTGGCGGATGCCGCCCAGCAGCGTTTCGAGGCGCTCGATTTCACGCGACAGGATCAAGGCTTCTTTCTTGGTGATGCGCCCAAAGTCACCTTTATCACGCATACGCTCCAGGCGCTCCAGCTCGTTAATCCGGGAGCGAATGGTGCGCCAGTTGGTCAGCATACCACCCAGCCAACGAGCCGTAACATAGGGCATGCCAGCGCGCACTGCCTCGTCCTGGATGGTCTCCTGAGCCTGGCGCTTGGTGCCCACAAAGAGCACTGTGCCGCCGTCGGCGACCGTGTCACGTACCATGTTATAGGCTGATTGCAGGGACTTGACCGTTTTTTGCAGGTCGATGATATGGATACCGTTGCGCTCGGTGAAGATATATGGCTTCATCGCCGGGTGCCACTTGTGAGTGCGATGACCGAAGTGTACACCGCTTTCGAGAAGCGCTTTCATGGAAATAATAGTCATACGATATTCTCCTTTGCGTTAATCCTCCGCTTTCATCATCCCAAGACGGCGCCGGCGCAGCGGCACGCTCCGTTTGGTCAGAAAGCGTGTGTGATAGGGCCCATGTATGGGCGGCCCATAAACGGGCAACATTGCTCCCGCCCTGCGGCGGGAGCGACAGCAAGTATATCACAAGCCTACCGGATTCGTCCAGACTCCGGGAAAATCAATTTTCACGTCCAATACCCAATGCAGAGCGCAGTTTACACTTCAGCGGGTATGTGATGCGCTCTTCCTTACGCAGGACTATCACGCCTCCAATGATGAAGATGCTGCCAACCCATTGCGGAGTTGTGAAGCGCTCACCCAGCAAAACAAAAGCCAGGATGCTCGTCATGACAGGCTCGAGCGTGGCGATGATGTTGGCAACGCTGGCTGGTAAATAGGTCAGGCTGACGGTGTACAACCCAAAACCACCTACCGTCGGCCCAACCGCCAGCAAGATCAACACCAACCAGCCTGTATAGGCATCGCCCAGCCAGAGCAAGTTTGTAGAGGATGTGCCCTGCGGTAGGAGGGGGGTCAACAAATTATAAGCAAACAGAAAGATCGAGGCAAACCCAAAGGCATACAGCAATACCGTCCAGGGGTTAATGGAACGCTCAGAAGCCTCCTTACCCATCAGGCTGTAAGCAGCGAAAGCCAACCCCGAAAGCAGGCCGGTGATCACCCCAAGCGGGTTGAACTGCCAGGAGGCCGGGTTATAGGCGCCCGAGACGAACACACAGCCTAGCAGGCTGAGCGTTACAGCCAGGATCTTGACCGGGCCCAATCGCTCCCCGAACAGCCGCCAACCCAGAACCGCGGTGAAACCAGTCGAGCTGTAAGCCAGCACGGTCGAGACGGCCGCGCCGTTCAAGGCGACCGATATCGTCCATAAGGAATTGAATAGCGACAGGATCAAGCCATATACCAGCATGAAGCGCATCTGGCCACGTGGCAATTGCAGCCGCATGCGGCGAAAAATCAGGAATACCAGGCCCAATGTAAGCGCCAGCATAAAATCGCGCCAGAATGCCAGCACCAGGGCTGGGATATCGTATGTCTCGGTAAGGTAACGGATAAAAATCGCCGTTGTAGATAAAAAGACTGTGGCGGTGATACAGATCAAATATCCGCGTGTGAGTCTCGATGCGGCAGTCTGTTGCAGCTGTGATGTTTCCAAGCGGCCCTCTATCTACGAGATTTTGGTAAATTCCCGATAATCTTACCACGTCCATGCCCATGGAAATCCAGCTACCAGGCTGAGATTTATTGGCGCAGGTAGGTCTGCTCAACAGGTGTTACGCGGGTCGTCTGCCAGGCTGTGCCGGTCAGTGCTTGCAACAACCTGCCCCGCGGTAATAAATCATTTGTAGTTGAGCTATGAATCGATTAGCGGTCAGGCTCCAGGCCAACGATCTGGTTGAAGCCGTTGAGGGTTAAAATCCATCGGCTGTCAGGCTGGTATTGCTGGAACGCATCCAGGCTGTTTACGCTGTAATGATATTGCCCCTGGTCGGTCTGGAAGATAATCCCATAGCTTATGGTTTGCTCACCAAGGCGTTGATTGCTGGCAAGCTGCGGCTGAGCATAGATAGGCGAAAAATTGTTCCCAGTTTCGACTACCTGATCGACCACACGCCATTCCTGTATTGTGTATTCACAGTAAGGCGCCAGGACTTCGAACTGGCAGTCCTGTACCACCTTGCCAACTCCTGAGCCGGTATCGACCGTGTAAGGCGTGCCGCAGATTTTGTTGTATTCTTCGCTTGCTGGCTCGGCGTCTTGAACCGAGCGCACCTGATCTTCACAGAGGCCAATTTGAGCGCCTGAGGGGATCTGATCCTGCCAGGCTTGCCGCTGGACAGGGCCAAGCTCCTGGACGGCGACGCTGGTCTGCCAGCTGACATTCTGGACCACACCGGTCAAATCCTCTCGCGCCATCGAGCGGCTCAAAAGGAACGCGCCGCCCGCACACAGGCAGATCAATACCACGGCTAACAGGGCATAGATCAGCCAGTTGGGACGTGCGGCAGGCTTCGCCGGGACCGGGGCAGCCGGCGTCTGGGGCGCACGGCTCATCGACGCGCCACATTGGGCGCAGCGCAAGCTCGTCTCCGGGTTCAGTGTGCCACAATTGGGACAGGCAACCTGTTTTACCGGGCTGGCCTGGTATGCCCCAATCACTTTACCCGCTTCCCGCCGGGTGCCCTCTTTCAGGTCGGCGCCGCATTGCGAGCAAACGGCTGCACCAGCCGGGTTGCGTGTCCCGCAAAACCCGCAATGGATATCCGGACCGGCTTCAGCGACCTTTTTTAATGACTCATCCTGGCTGACTTGTTGGCCTTCAGTCTGCTCGAATTTAACCTCTTGTGGCTGGGGAGCGCCGCAGCCCGTACAGCTCTTTTCTGTACCCGGATTGCGAACCCCGCACTTCGGGCAGGTCCACTCCAGTTTTACATAACCCAGGGTTTCCTGTGGCATACAACCTCCCGGAGAACAAGCAGGCCTTGACCTTCGGTCGAGGCCTGAGATATTGAACAGACCTCAATCATTATCAGACGAGGACACCGGCGTCCCACAGCGAGGGCAGAATTTGGTGTTCGGGCGCAATTTTTCACCGCACTGTCGGCAATAGGCCGGCTGCGCTTTCGGAGGTTTCGCCGGCTGCAAGTCCAACCCGCAGGAGGGACAATACCGGGCCTCCGGCCGGTACGGGCTGCCACAACGCGTACACCTGGGCTCCACCCAGCCTTGCGGTGGGCTGGCCGCAAGCGGTGCAACAGGCTGTTCCGGAGGACGAGCTTGCGGAGAAGGGGGAGGTGAGGCCGGTTTTGCCGCGGCCGGTCTGGGGGTACCTGGACGAGGCGCAACCGGTCTTGGCATTTGTGCCTGTCTGGGTTGAGATTGTCTCATGTACCATACGCCGCCGAGCAGTATAACACCCCCCAGACCTAACAGCCCGGGGATCAGTACGCAGGCCAGCAAACCCAGGATCAGCCCGAGCGAGCCTGAATCGCCTCCGGTTGACGCAGGTGAAACAAGCACCTGGCCCTGCGGTGTAGATAGCAGGGCAACCGGCAGGGTAGGAGTGGTGACGGGCTCGGTCGATGGTAAAGTCGGTAAAACCGGTTCGGCCTGTGTCACCGTGGGCTCTACCGGCGTCTGCTCCACCGGCGGCGCTTCGGGCACATCCCCAAGGTTCAAGCGCCCGTAACCATAGCCATTATCCGGACCGCTTGGCCCCAGGTCGATCGATCGGCTGAGTAAAAACTCAGTGACCTGTTGAGGAGTAAAATTTGGAAACAATTGCAGCACCAGGGCCGCTGCGCCGGATACATGCGGCGTGGAGGCAGATGTACCGACCCA
>MGNS01000015.1:22012-37888 GCA_001795165.1 Chloroflexi bacterium RBG_16_57_11 | reverse complement strand
GCTCACCCCTGCTTGGGCTGATATCTCCGGCTTTAACCGTCCATCGCTGGTTGGGCCGCGCGAGCTGTAATCCTCCAGCGCATCATCCGACCAGTTGACCGCGCCTACCGTCAGGCTGCTGCGGGAATCGCCCGGTGTTGTGACGCTGTATTCAGGGGTGTAGTATTCAAGCTCCCCATCCCATAGAAAGAAGCTCAACAATATCGGCCGGTCGATTCGCGAGGCGTAAAACGCCACCGAATAGGGTCCATTGTCGGTGAACTCATAAACAAGCCCTTCCGCCGCCTGCGAGTCAAGCCCATTCTGGACGTTGGTGGATTTGGTAATCTCATTTCCATCGGAATCCAGAACATATAGATCCATGTCTTGAGTGCCAGTCTGCCAATCGTCCCAGTTCAAAACGAGAATGGTCGACCCGACCGGGGCGAACTCCATGAGCTCGTCCCCCGGGCTAAATTCATGATATCCATCGCCATCGTCATCCTGAAAGCTGGCCCGATAGTGTGTATATCCGCGGTTCCCAGAAGAGTTTACCCATAATACTCCGCTCGCCACGATCTGGTCCACCATCACCGCATCATCTCCGGTGCCATCCATCGGTCCGTAGACGGACGATCCGGAATGAGATATGATCCGCACGCCCTGCGAAATCAGCCAGTCAATCGCCTGGCGCTGCTCAACATCGGTATCGTAAGCGGCAAAAAATAACTCCGCATCTGGAGCTATATCGTGGATGATTTCTGAAACGGCCGAGCCGTGCACGGTGCCGGCTTGATCCGCATCCAGCCCGGCAATAAAAGATCGCACTGTGACATTGGCTGGCAGGTCGCCGCCTAAAAGCGAGCGGTACCCGTCAAAGCCGCGATCCAGCACCCCCACCTTGATGCCCTTTCCGGTAATCCCGGCAGCCTGCCAGACGTCTGCACCGATCACCTGGACGGATTCTGTCTCAACGCTTCCCACATCCTGGATACTGATCATCGGCAAACGTATCCGGACGATGTGCTCCAATCCGGAAATACCCTGAAAAAGCTCCTCCGGCTTATCCTCTTCCACAGCTTTCGCCAGCAAATCAATGGGTATGGCGACGTCCATCAAGTTACCGCTGGTCGCAGTCACCTGGAAGCCCCTGGCTTCCAGCTCGGCGGCAAGCGGTCCGGTGTCATCCGTGTCCAGCTCCAGCGTCAACCGCAGATCCCCATTGGCGTTGAGCAGGCCGCGTTTCTGGGCCAGCTCATAGGCCGCTTCGCCGCCGCCTTCCTGAAAAGCCAGCATAAATTCTTTATAGACCGAGTCGAGCTTTTCGTCATTCAGGATATTTTCCAGCTCTGGGTATTCCTTCGCCAGCTCGCTCAGAGATTCAGACGGAGGGGAATCGAGATTTTGACTGGAGCCTGATCCGCGCTGGCTTAAGAAATACCAGCCACCCACGATCGCCACGGTCAATAAAACTACCGATGCGACAGTCAGAGTCATCATTCCCTTGCGTGTCATCGCCCATTGCAGCCAATTCTTTTGCTCACCGTCCAAAGGGCGGGTGTTTCGGCGCGATTGGCCAGGCTCTACCGGTTCGGCAGGTTGATCTGGATTTTCTTGGGGAGAGGGTTTTTCGTCCATCTGCAGTTGGATATCCCTAGATTTGAATGCGATAAGCTGATCGGATCATGCGAGGCGGCGAATTATGGCACCGGCACCAGCCAATAGGCCTTGTTGTCACCTTCGGCCGTCCAACCTTTCAGGCCACTCGCCAGTGAGCGGACTTCCCACCAGACCCACTGATTCGAGCAAACCGGCCCGCCAATGATTTCCGCCCTTTCACCGGGCTGCAACATCCCCAGATAAACGCCGCTCGTGCTGGGCTGGCTGCGCACACGATTAGGCAAGGGCGGGTCAAAGCTGACATATGCTTTATCGCCCACGTAAAGGCGCGAAAAGTAGATGCCTGGGCAGGGCATCCAGGTCGGCTTTGCCG
Source organism: Chloroflexi bacterium RBG_16_57_11 (assembly GCA_001795165.1). Lineage (GTDB taxonomy): Bacteria > Chloroflexota > Anaerolineae > Anaerolineales > UBA4823 > RBG-16-57-11. Next base: position 35,916 of record MGNS01000015.1, on the reverse strand, counting down.
TCGGCGTAGTTGTCAGGCTGATCGTAGCCGTCGAAGGTGAGGTGGATGTGGGGGACGGTAGGGCAGGCAAAGTATTGGTCGGGATGGTGGTCAGCGTCGGCGAGATCCCTTGAGTGGGCAAAGCGCCAGGGGATATGGTTGGAGAGGCGGCCAGTGCCACCTCGGTTAGGTCGCCTGGCTGTAGAGCAGTCGCGTTGGATGCAGTCGGTGAATTGTAAAAGTACAAAGCAAAAGCTGCCGCTCCGATCGTTGCTCCGACCAGGCATAAAGCAACCAGGATGACCAACGCCGTAATGACGCATCCATTGCTCGGGCGACGCCTGGCGGTGCTTTTTTCATCCACCGATGCGATCGGGATATATTGATTAGGCGGAGTTACGTCGTCGTCGGGATCCGAAAAATTATTCGCAGACATACCTCGCTCCCTTTACGGACCGTCATCCGAGTGCCAGATACCGGTATATCTCAACGGAGCGCAAGGCGGTATCAAGAAGCCCAGGTAAACGCCGCTGTCGTTTACACCGTGCATTTTACCACCCTGAAGCACGCACACACATAAACCGGATCGTAAAACTGTTTATTCAGTCCGATAGCCGGATTGTTTTCCGGCTGGTGAGGACAATCGTCTTTTTCCCTTCGCTGGAAATCTGGCCGGCCTGCTCTAAACGATCAGCCTCCTGCTGCATTTTGGCAGCCAGGTCGGTTTCGCCTTGCGAAAGCAGGATCGTCACTGCCTGGCGCAGCTTGCGCGTGGCGCTGCCGACTTCTCCCGCTTGAGCCTCATCCAGAGCCTGGGTCTGCAGCTTAAAGGCCTGGACTTTTTCGACAACATTCATCACACGGCCGTTTAACGAGCCAAACATCGCCGGATCTGTTGAAAAGTTTAGGATTATATCCGCCACCGCGCGTTGCGGCCTACCTCCGGGAGCGGTGTAAGCCACCTCCGCCTGCGCAACCCGCACCATCCCCGCCGGGCGTGGCGGGAGCATGATTTCAGCCAGGTAGGCTGCGCCGGATTTTTCCAGCTCACCGATCGGCACCACAATCGCCCTTCCCTGGATTACACCATGGCCCATGTCGTGGATCAGCGGCGTCACCTGCCACACCCGGCGTGCTTCCAGCCCTTGCACCATCCGCAGGGTCAGACTGACCTCCTCCGCCACCACCTGCATCGATTGATACACTTCCTGGAAAATTTTATTGGCATCCTGCGGGGTAGGAATGTAATCCGCCTTCCCCCTGCGTGAGCCTGGCTCAGCTAATACACTGCGATCCGAGAGGTCGAATAGAAAATCCTCATTCCAATCACGCCCAAAACCCAGCGCGATGATTGGAATTCCCACCTCCCCGGCTTCGTTTGCCACCCAGCGTGAGTCATCCTCTTTATCGGTCGCCTCGCCGTCGGTGAGCAAAACAATCCGGTTAATGCGGCTTTCAGTATGCTTCTGGCTCACCTGCTTCAACGCTTCGCGCAGACCGGACGCCATATTGGTGCCGCCTGCATCTTTTATCAGCTCCACCTGGCGCTTCAGCTCTGGCTTATTCGCCGGCGGCTGGGCCGGGATGATCACATGAGTTTTCGACTCGAAAGTAATGACGGACAGAATATCCTCTGGCCCAAGCTGGTCGATAATATTTTTGACGGCGTCTTTCATCGTGCGCAGCTTCTCGCCGGCCATCGAGCCGCTATGATCCAACAACAACGCAAAATTCAGCGGTATGCGGCTTGCTTCGAGCGCTTCCCCTGGTATGATCTCGACCAGCAGATAAATGAGCTGCTGCTGGTCAATCACCCGAACGCCGGCCCGGTTACATAAACAGGATAATCTTAAATACTCGGACATCCCTGCTCCTCAAATATTGCCGCAATCCACCTTTACAATCCCGAGTAAATTTTACCTTTTTTCGACCGGTGTTTGTCCCGGGTTTTTATCAGGCTTTGCTGATCTTGCGAGAATCATAGCGCAGTTTCTTCGTGACGTCAGCATCCAGATTACCGCTGCTTTCCAGAGTATCCGCCTGTTTCAGCATGGAGCTGGCCAGGGCAATCTCTCCCAGGTCCAACAACCGGGTAGCTGCCTGGCGCAAGCGCATCGTCGCCGCGTCCTTGTCCTGCGGATCACCGGTTAGAGCGGCGCTTTGGGCGTGATCCAACGCAAAGGCGCCCATTTTGAATGCGCCGACTTTCTCGACGATATTCATCACCCGCTCATCGAGGCTCCCCGCAGCACCCTGGATCATTTCGATGCCAATTTCCTGGCGCTGGTTTTGGCGCTCCATTTGAAGGGTCGGGTCCTCCCAGGTAAACAATACCTGCGCCAGGCGATGAACCCCTGCACTCCAGGGCGGCAGGATGATCTCCAGCAACAACGTGACCGGGGCTCCGGGATCATAGTCTCCCAGCAGCATCGCATAGCTCCCCTCAAGATTAGGCCCGGGATCAAAGAGGCCCAATTCCGGCAAGACACGGTACACCCGGCGCAGCTCTACCTCGCTTAGCTGAAGCTTGACTTCCAGGTTGCGGTAAGTGATCCGCTGAACTGCTCCCAGCTCTTTAAGGAAAGCATCTGGAATCTGATCGGCGGTCTCGACATAATATGCAGATCCACCTGTCGCATCTGCCAGCGGGATCAGCAAATCCTCGTTAAACTCTGTCCCGATGCCCATTGTGGTCAGCTTGACGCCTGCCAGGCGCGCACGCTCCGCCCATTCATAGCACTCGCTCACCTTCAAGGTATGCCCATCGGTTAGCAAGATCATACGCGCCGCATGGCTGCTACTCGACCGGCGCTCGATCTCTGTCAGGCCCATCGCCATGCCTTCCGCCATGTGTGTCTCGTCGCCAAGGCGTAGGTTTTCCAGCTCGTGCGCAGCCATCCGCAGGCGTTGCCGTTCCGATCCAGAGACCGACGGGATCAAGCAATGCGCCCAGCCGGCGAACGCCACCAGTGAAAAGAAATCCGCTGGCCGTAAATACTCGCTGGCTACGTTCAGCGCCTCGGCCACATAGTCAATCCGCCGCGGCAGGCTCGCCAGTTGCTCGCTCGGGATTGCCCCGATCAGATACGCCGGGACGCCATCGGTGATTACCTCCTGGACCTGACCATCCTTCACCAATTCGGCAAAATTCTCATCCGAAACCAGGCGGATGCGCATCGACTCGCTGGCATCGATCACAAATGCCAGGTTGCCTGGCAAGGTTTCTGCGCCTTCGCCACCGGCAATTTCAACCAGCAGGTACACCAGGCGCGGGACTGAGCCGACCGGTAAGATTGGCGACGATAGGGAGCAAGTCAGCGTTAGCGAGACAGCCATGTGCAATTACCAACCAAAAAAATCCGGCCGAACAATATCATCGCTTTTTCCCTTCCGGTCATGCCGCACGGCGACAGGCTTCGATCACACCTCGATACCCGTGAGTAGCTTCCTCGTCCAGGGCCCAACGTAAACCCTGACCGTAAAGGTCCTGGCGTTTCAGCATTCGTTCTTGCCCCTGTCGATACCCATAAAAACCGAGCACACTGTAGGCCACCCATTCTGCAAAGCCTTCGTGAACCAGGCCATCGCGTAAAGTGGGGATGTTCTCGCCCTGCCAGGCATGAGCGTATTCATGAGCGGCCACCTGTAAAAACAGCAGCCGTGGCAATCCAGTCTGGACATAGATCCCTCTACGCATTCCGCGGCGGGCATATAAACCCAGCGTTCGCTCCGGATCCATCTCTAGAGCGGAAGCAGGATCCGGGGGAGGAGTGCTGGCCTGAGCTTGAACAGACGGTCTTTCTCGCTCAGGATCTTTTTGCAGGCGAATCACCTCCCGTAGCTGGTTACGATCCACCAGAGCGAGGCCAGTGGGAATATTGAGGTCCAGGCCGAGCCGCTCGCTTGTGAGATCTTTTAGCTGATTATACAAGGCCACCGCCTCTGCCGGGGTGTAGATTGCCGTAGCATGGCAATTTGCGCAGATCATGCGCCCGTCAGAGAGCTGCCAGTGTTCATCGGTTAGCGGCGCGTTGCAAACATCACAGGGTGGACGCTGGTGGTAACACTCCTGGCAATACGGGCCTTGACCATCGAACTCATAATACCGGCCCTGGACTGGCCTGCCACAAGACAGACACAAACGATGCGACCGGGTACAGGTTACACAAAGGCCATTGCGCGAATCCGCCGCCATCGGCAAGCCGCACTCCCGGCAACGCGGCTTGCCTTGAAAGCACTCCATGCAGACGCCCAAGGATATCTCCGGCGGCCAAAGCGCGTGGTGGAAGATCTTCGGCTCGCCCTGAATGGTTTGACCGCACAACTGGCAAAAGACAGCCACCTATAAACCTGCTTTCATGGGCGCCTCATCTCCGGCGCCGCTGAACCACCACCGTTAAGGTAAACCAGACTAATCCCTGAACGATCAGCACCGACCACACCCACAGGATATGGCTTGAAGTGTGCCGGTAAGCGATTGGAAATGAGACATTCGCCTTCGAGCACACCGGCCTGCGGATCATCCCGCCAGCCTTCTCTTCGAAAACCTCTACGCCAACGCACACCCAGCCTTCACGGTTCAATTGATCCATATCAACCGTCGAGCCAAGCGCATCGGTCGTCCAATACGAGATCGTGATGGCCGAAGCCGCTTTACTGTTCAACTCAAACAACGCTCCACCCAGGATGATCTGGATGAAGAGCTGGATCAAAATGGCGTACAACACCACATCTGTATTGGGCACAATGGCCGAGAGGAACAGGCCAAAAGTGATGCTCGCCAGCACTGCAATATACAGCGTGATGAACAGCTCCAGCATACCAGAGCTCTTTATCAGCGCCCCGGGGAAATCCATGTCCACCACCAGGCCGACGATGAACAGCACGCTGGCGACCTGGAAGATAGCAAAAGCCCCCAGAACTGCTACCTTTGAGAACACATAGGCTACCACGCTCAGATTAACTGCGCGTTCACGACGGTAGATACTCCGCTCCTTGACAATCTCATAAGCCGCAGCAAACGTGCCGCCCTGGGTCAACGCCAGGGCCAGCATCGTGACCAGAGTCTGGGCGCTTTCCACCGGCACGTAAGGCACCTCGGTTTCGTCATCCAGCTTGCCACGCTCGTCGACCGGTTTGCGCTCCCAATCTCGAATTTTTTGCGAGACCTGGCTTTCAAGGCTATCCCGAATTTGCTCCGGCGTTCCAGGACGGCCAGTGAGGTCGTTCTTCGCGCTAACCGACATGAACAGCAGACCGATCAGAGGCAGCATCAACATCAGGATGAACAGGGTGCGCCAATCCAGGCGGATCAAATCAAGCTGCCGCCGGGCCAGGATCCAGCTTTGCCGCAGGTGAGAGTCTCGCGAACGCCGTGGGGGGTTGGGCGCAGCGGCCGCCATCGCCGTCCCGCCACTCCCGCTGAGCCTTTGCTGGCGGTTGGCAACATATTGCTGGAACTGTGGCGAATGTTGGAAGTGCTCGGCCCACAATTCCCCGGCTGAGAGCTTCCCTTGTGGGATAGCCTTGGGCGGGTAATATACTTGTAGCTCCGGCGAAGGCGGCTTATCTTTTTCCGGCTCAACTAATTGGCTCAGTTTCAGATAGATATCAGAAAAATCCCGCACACCAAAAAACTGCAAGGCTTCATTGGGTGGGCCATAGTAAGCCAGACGACCCTGAGCCAGGAAGGCTACCTGGTCGCACTGTTCGATATTGGCAGTTGCATGCGTCACCAGGACGACCGTGCGTCCTTCATCGGACAGGCGATTCAGGTCGTACATCATCTTCTTTTCCAGCCCGGGATCCAGGCCCGATGTCGGCTCATCCAGGTAGAACAGGGTCGGCCGGGCCAGCAGCTCCACCGCGATGCTGACTCGCTTGCGCTGGCCTCCGCTCAAGACTTTCACAGGCTTTTCGGCGTGCTCGGTCAGATCGACTGCCCGCAGGGCATCTTGAATGCGCGTCTGAATTTCCTCCGGGCGCGCATCCGGCAGGCGCAGCCGGGCGGCATACTGCAGCGCCAGCTTGACCGGCAGATCGCGGTGGATGATATCGTCCTGGGGTACATAACCCGTCTGCGTGCGATAGAGATCCAGCTTGGGGTAGAGCAGCTCGCCATCCACCAGGAGCTGGCCATGATTGGCTGGCTCATAGCCATTCATCGCTTTCAGCAGCGTGCTCTTGCCTGCCCCGCTGCCGCCGACCAGGGCAACAAATTCGCCTGGGTTGACGGTCAAGGAGATATCTTTCAGGATCATGACGGTTTGCGCCCGGGGTCCCTGTGCCACTTCACGGCCAAGGCGTAGCGCGTCGATGCGGTGCCCCAGTCGCATGGATGGCGCCAGGCTTTGTTGCCTGGAGTCGTATACCAGGCTAAATGGTCCAATCTGGATCTGGTCACCACTCCGCAAGCTGGCCTGGCTGATACGCTGCCCATTAATGAATGTTCCATTGGTGCTGCTCAGGTCCTTGATAACCGGTCCCGGGTCACCCTGGAGGATCTGCGCATGGTGAAAAGACACCGTGGGATGATTAAGGTGCAGGTCCGCCTTTGGGTCACGCCCAATCAGCGCTCTGGCCTGGCGGGTTAGATCCAGCTCCCCCAGAGAAAGCGAGCGCGGCGACTCGCCCAGCGCGCTTTGCAAACCCAGGCTGACCCAGTTCCCGGTCAGATCGCCAATACGCACGATGTCACCAAAACGGACGGGGTGCGGAGCGCCAGGCTGAATTCGCAGGCCGTTTAGCTGCGTGCCGTTGGTGCTGTTTAAGTCCGTAAGAGCCATCCCCTGCGGCGAGACCGAAAGATGGAGGTGATGCCCCGAAACCGCAGGATGATTGATAATGACATCGTTATCGGAAGCCCGGCCAATAGCAAAATCAGCTTTATCCAGCAGGTACCGTTGCGCCTCGCCGCCCATCAAGCGCACAATTAGCAGATCGTGCTCTTCCTGCTCATCGAACCTCGAAGTTTGCAGTTGCTCTTTTTGGAGTTCTTCCGGTCGGTCTGTAGAGTTTGCTGGGTTGTCTACTGGAGGTTGTATCAAATCATAGCCACAGGAGGGACAAAAGCGAGCCGTAAGGCGCACGGGTTTGGAACAGCGCGGGCATTTAAACTCTGCGCTTGCCTGTGGTGCCGGCGGCTCTAGAGCTGTGCCACAACGCACGCAAGACCGCGCCTGTTCAGAATTCTGGCTGCCGCATGAGGGGCACAGAATCGGGCTCAATCAATCCTCCGCTGGCATAGACGGAACATATCCAAAGCACAGGAATACCGATATCGAAACGGTATGATTTTACCCTAAACTATTCAGCTAGGTTAACCAGGAAAAGGGTTTCTCGGGTTGCAGGACCGAGCACTAGCGGGCGCAACGAAAACCAAGTGTGTCGGACTGCAGATCAGGATAATTCGACAGGCGGAAAGCCGCTCGCATGGCCCGTTGCATGTTGAACCAGGATCCACCACGCAAGACTCGAAATTCGCCCGTTTCGGGTCCAGCCGGGTTGGAAGCAGGCGAGACCGGATAATAATCGGGATCGTACCAGTCTGCCACCCATTCAGCCACGTTCCCTGCCATATCCAGGGCGCCATACGGGCTGGCTCCGGCAGGATAGCTGCCCACCGCCCGTGTATCGCCAACCTGGTTGTTGAAGTTCGCCATTCCAGGACCAGGCGGGTACTCACCCCATGGGTAAGTCTGTCTAGCCTCCCCTCGGGCAGCCTTTTCCCATTCAGCTTCACTGGGCAAGCGCCGCCCGGCCCACCGGCAATAAGCCTCTGCATCCTTCCAGGTAACATATATCACCGGGTAGCTGCCAAAGCTTGGCTCGTCGAAATAGGCCGGACGGGTGTTCGAACGCGTATCTTTCGGCGGGCGACAAACGCCCTCCCGGACACAACGCAGATACATCGTGTTAGTCACTTCGGTCTGGTCAATCCAATACACGGATAGATAAACCGGATGCTGCGGCTGCTCTTCTTTTCCGGTTCCCGGCTCCGTCTCCAGTGAACCCATTAAGAATTGGCCCGAGGGGATATACACCTGCACCATGCCATCCACTGGAGAGACTTGCGTTGCCACCGGATTCGGTGGAATTGGGGGTGCAACACCGGTCGATGTTTCCCTTCCTCCGTTCGAGGCTGCGGGGATCAAGAGGGTCTGTCCGGCCAGGATAACACCGCAATCGGCGGGTAAATCGTTCAAGTTGACAATCTCACGGATCGACACACCGAACGCCTGGGCGATCTCCGAACAAGTCTCGCCGGCGCTGACCACATATTTTTGAGGCTGTGGCAACGCCTGCGGGTAGGTCGTGCCCTGGGAAGCCACGAATTCCGTCGGCGGCGCCGCAGCGACAGCCACCCCGGTCGGCGTGGAGGCCAGCGCCGCCTGGGTCGATAACACCTTTGTGCGCGGCTCGCCGCGCAGGATCGTGGCCAGCAAGAGCAAAACGATGACCGAAAGGCCGGCCACTGCAGCCACCCAGCCCCAGTGCGGAACAGCGCGGGCTGGCACGAGCGGTGGCGAAATTTGCCGGGCCGGAGCTGGCCCGGCCAACCGCGCAGGCTGAGCGGTAGGACCCAACGCGGCTTTGAAATCGGCCGCGCTTTGAAATCGCTGGGCTGGGTCCATCTTCAGGGAGCCCATCAAAGCCGCAGAGGTGCGCAACGAGATGGTTGGGTTGCGCTGCCGGGGTAAAACCAGGGGATCGCGCACCACCCGTTGAATGCTTTCCGGTGGCTCAGCTCCGGTCAAAAGGGTATAAAGCGTCGCCCCTAAGGCATACACATCGCTGCGTGCATCTGTCGACCCTTGGCCGTATTGCTCGTAAGGTGAAAAACCTGGTGTGACGGCTTGCGCTCCCTGCGTCGTTTTTGAATTCGGGTCATAGATCTTGGCAATACCAAAGTCCACCAACATCGCTTTGCCGGAAGGAGCAATCCGGATGTTGGCGGGCTTGATATCCCGGTGAACAACCGGCGGCTTTTGGGTGTGCAGATAAGTCAGCGCATCACAGATCTGTTGGATCCAGGGCAACACCTGATCTTCCGGCAAAGCAGCGCCTCGCTCTTCGAGCATCTCCTGCAGGTCTCGCCCCTCGATATAATCCATGGCCAGGTATTGCCCCTGCCCTTCAATAAAATAATCATTGACCCGTGGCAGGTTGGGATGGCTCAGATTTGCCAGGATTTTGGCTTCGCGCAGGAATTGTCGCTGGATTTCAGGGTTAGCATCCAGGTTTTCTTTCAAGGCGCAAGGGCGACCAAGGGTCATATCCCAGGCGCGGTACATCGTCCCAAAGCCGCCCTGGCCGAGCAGCTTGACGATGCGATAACGGTTGTTCAAAACCGCGCCGGGTTGGAAAATCATGCTACAAGGCGCTTCAATCAGGTAATTTTTACAACGACGACCCCGATGTTATCCTCGCCACCGGCATCATTGGCTGCATCGACCAGGGACCGGCATGCCTGCTCGGTGGAGGCCGATTCCAGGATGATTTGGGCTATCTTCAGCTCATCCTGTACCATTTCCCACAGCCCATCCGAGCACAAAAGCAAGTAATCGCCGGACTGGAGGCTCTGCATAAACGTGTCCACATGCAATTCTGTCTTGAAGCCCAAGGAGCGATAGATCAGGTTGCGTTGCGGATGTGTAAAAACCTCCTCCGGTTTGATCTGCCCGGATGTAACCAGGTTTGCGACCAGAGAATGGTCCTGGGTGATCTGTCGCAGCTGGCGATCGCGCAGCAGGTAAGTGCGGCTGTCCCCCACATTGGCGATCACAGCACGCTCTCCGGAGACCAAAGCCAGGGTCATGGTAGTACCGGCATCGCCGGCTTTTTCTGGTCGCTGCTGAGCATATTCATAGACCACGAAATTGGCACTCTCGACTGCCCGCCGCACCTCCCGTTCCAGTTTGCGCGCCCTCGATGCGTTCTTCGAAGATCTGCCGCGCAGAGCCGCGTCCAGCTCTGCGCGAGACAACTCCCGGGTGCCGCGTGGGTCGAAGGGGCTAAAAATTCCCCGCAGCTCGCGCTTGACCGTCTCCAGCGCCCACATACTGGCGCAATCGCCACCTAGTTGGCCTCCAATCCCGTCACAGACAACGAAAAGGCCCACAGGCTCCCCTTCGGAGGCCATAAAAATCTGCCACCAGGAGCGGTCTTCATCGATGGCTCGTTGTTTACCAGGGTCGTGCAATGCTGCGGCGTCAAGCTTCAACATACGGGCTTCTCCGCCAGATCATTTACGTGGCGTTCTCCTCAATATAGGTTACAGCTAACAAACCAAACCGGATTTCGTCTCCAGGACTGAGCGGATACAGGCGCCCGGGCAGTAACTTCTCTCCGTTCAGGAAAGTAAAATTTGTGCTATTCAGGTCTTCGATGAACCGCCGGTCTTCCTGTGCGATCAAACGGGCGTGGCGGCGAGAGACGCCGCTTTCTTCTCCACCATGGGCGGTCAAATCCACCTCAGGAAAAATGCCTCGCACCGGGTCCGCGCGTCCTACCAGCCATTCAGCGCCCTGCATATCCAGCAAAATCAAGGCATTGTTCAAACGGACCACCAGGTGGATGGCAATCTTTGGCGGCACAATCAAGCTACCGGGCCCAATGGCTTCCGGCTGCGCTTCGCTTTGGCCCACCGCTGCGGGTGAAATTTGAGCGCCGCAGTTTTCGCAAAAGTCATCCTCCGGATCTGTCGGATAGCCGCAGTTTGGGCATTGCCAGGACAACCTCGCCGGTTCTGAGGTCCATCTCATCTGAGAAACCGAGCTGGGCTGGGGTGGTGGGGCGCTGGCAACGGGTGCAAGCTGCACCCCGCAATTCTTGCAGAACATTTCTCCTGAGACGTTTTGATAGCCGCAGGACGAGCAGGTGCCCGGTTTCGCCTCACCAACAAACGTCTGCTCTGTTGGTATTGATACGGCCGTGGGTTCTGCCTGGCCAGAACCGAAAGGAAAGCCACAGTTCCCGCAGAAGTTGGCTGTATCCCGGATCACAGCATGACAGTCTGGACAAGCGCGCATGTTCTCAACCGGCAAAATACACCAAGGCCATTTTCCCCAGGCGAACCTCATCGCCTGATTTCAAGGGGACCGATTGGTTCGCCGGGATCCGTTGACGGTTGACCGCTGTGCCATTCACGCTGTCCAAATCTTCGAGAAAAACCTGTCCACTCTTGATGATCAAGCGGGCATGCCGCCGGCCAACACCAGCCTCATGACCACCATACGGATCCAGGTCGATATCCGGGAAAACACTGCTGACAGGGTCTTCGCGCCCCAGGATGATCTCTGGTTTCCCTGCCGGAATGGGCAATGAAACCTGAGTTTCCTGAATGACAAAATGACCTGGAATCGAAACCGGCGAGGGTTGGGGCGAAACCGGCGTTTGTAAACCGGAGGCCTTTTTCGGCGGAGAGACGATGGGCTGCTGCAGGGTAGACTGTTGTGCCGGCTGTGGAGCTCTCGAAGCCTGTGTCAACTGAGCACCGCAATTCTCGCAGAAGGCCGAGCCGGCAATATTGACATGCTGGCAAACTGTACAGATAATATCCCCGTTCTGAGCCTGGGGGGCAGGGACCTCTGGCACGGGCGCCAGCGGAGCAACATTGCGCAGGTCATAGCCACAATGATCACAAAAAATCGCTCCTGGCGGTGCAGGCGTATTACAGCTTGGACAGGTTATCAGCGACATGATTCACTCCTTCATCAGAGCCGAAACCAGTTGGCCTAGGGCTTATCCTTGTGGATATCGGTTTCAGTCAATCGTTTGGTAGCATAACGCATTTTCTGCGAGGCTGCCAGGTCTAACTGGCCGGTCTGCTCCAGTTGCTCGGCTTGCTGGCTGGTTTGTTGCGCCATCTCCACCTCGCCAAGCTCCAACAAACGCGTCGCTGCCGCTCGCAATCGTTGCGTCGCCCGGGCTGCGTCGCCGGCTGCAGCTTCGTCCAACGCCTGGGTTTGGAGCTTATGCGCGATGACCCGCTCGACCAAATTCATTAAACGCTCGTTGAGCGGGCCCACCTGCGTTGTGTCCTCGACAAAACTCAACACCAGGTCAGCCGCCGTTTTCTGATCCGTCAGCCCGCTTCCTGGCACATTATAGATTACATCCGCCTGCATCAAACGGTAAACGCCCGCCGCTCGAGATGGCAGGACCAGATCAACCAGGATGGCCTGACCTGTTCCGTGTTGAATATCACCCAGAAAGACCTGGATATCATTCATTGCGCCGGAATGGGAGTCCAGGCGGCTAATCAAGGGGGTGACGCGCCAGACGGCGCGCGTGGTAACCCCTTGTACAAAACGCATGGTCAATTGGGCATGCGTCGCTGCGGCCCCCTTGATGGCGGAAAGGGTGTTCTCGAACGCCCGGCTGACCTGTTCGGGCGCTTCAACCGGCATCCATTCACCGCCGGAGATTTGCGCCAGATCTTCGAGCAATTTCGGGTCCCAGTTGCCCTCCTCACCCACGCCCAGCCCAAGCACATGGATGGGTATGCCGGCATCCTGGCATTGTCGCGCCAGGTCCCGGCAGTCCTCAGCATCCTCCCAGGTTTGACCGTCGGTAAGCAGTAGCATCGCGCTGACGAGCTGGGGGTGATGGCTGCGGCGAAGCTCTTCCAACCCCAGACGCATCCCGGTCGCCATGTGAGTTCCGCCGCGCTCTTCGACCGCCTCGATCTTACGCCTCGCCGCCTCCTGATCCAACATCCGCCCGCTCGAGATGACCAAATCCGCCGGGCTGGCATCATCGAAAACGACCACCGCCAGCCAATCTTGCGGGCCCAACCGGTCGACCACCTGTTTTGCCGCGGCCTTCATCGCCCGCAGCTTCGCCCCTGCCATCGAACCACTGCGGTCCAAAACCAGACACAAATTGACCGGTGAGGCTTCGACCTCCGGGGCCGGAACCAACGGCAACACCTCAATCAGGACATAAGCCTGCTGTGGGGTTGGCAGCGCCGGGAGGATTGTTCGATGGGGAGTCGCCACCAGGCTCAGTTCTTCACTCATTCCAATTCCTAAGGAACCCGCAGATAATATAATCTGATATTAGCTCAGGGCTTAACAATCTGGACAATCACAACCGAGATGTTATCGTCGCCTCCAGCGGTGTTGGCTGTATCAACCAGCGCATCACAAGCCGCTTGTGGCGAGGGTGCTTCCAGGACAATATTAAATATCGTCTGGTCATCCAGCATACCGGTCAGACCATCCGAGCAAAGAAGCAGATAATCACCAACATTAAGCAGTGTGGTAATTACCTCCACCTCGATTTTGGGGCTATCACCGATCGTACGGTAGATCACGTTGCGCTGTGGATGAAAGCGAGCTTCTTCGCGCGTGATCTGGTTGGTGGCGATCAATTGCTCGACCAGGGAATGATCCAGCGTCAATCGGCGGATGCCATCCATGTTGATCAGATAAGCGCGGCTATCCCCGACATGGGTGAGGTAGGCTGTGTTGCTTTCCAGCACCGCCGTCACCAGGGTCGAGCCCATATCTGTACCTGAGGTCTCTCGCAAAGCATAGACCTCTGCATTTGCAGCTTCGACAGCTTCCTGCAGCCATTTCTGGCAATCGCTCTTGCTGCCCTGGGCCAGCTGGCAATGAATAATATCTTCGGCGGCTTTTTTCGCGATGGTATTAATGATTGTCCCGCTGGCGATCTCACCAGCAGTATGCCCGCCCATGCCATCTGCGATCGTGAAGACCCCAACTGGCTGGCTTAAGGACTGCTGGGTGCGGTTGAGCTCCAAGGTTAACAAGCTGTCCTCGTTTAAGGTACGCACCATGCCCACATGTGTGCGACGGCCCAAGCGAAAGTCGATCTCCTCGGTAGAGGCGGACTCTTGCAGGGCGCGCTCGAACAGATCCGCCAGGTCACTGCTATCTTCAACCGCCGCACCGCTATAA
>MGNS01000015.1:12504-21925 GCA_001795165.1 Chloroflexi bacterium RBG_16_57_11 | reverse complement strand
CTGGCTAATGCGCTCGTATCCAACTTGCGGTCAGACACGTAACCATCCGGATGGTGAACGCAATTCGTAAAATTCGCCCATACAGGATACCCGTCCGCCAGACCGATATGACCGGCCTCGATCTGACCTGCGAAAGTCACCCCGTTATCATGCAAGTACTCCAAACCACGCGCCAACGCGATACCCCATTTCAAGGCCTGCAAAGCGTCGGGCATGCCCAAGAATGCACCGACCGGGCTGACCACCACACAATGCCGCGGCTGGCCAGCCAGGCGTTCGACGAAAGCAGCCAGCGGTGCGCGCACGCTGCCATGTGAGAGTCGTTTGGCTACCGCCTGGGCGATATTATCGGGTATCGGCATCTTGGCTTCGATGACGACCAGATTCTTACCCCCCGGCTCTAAGGCTGTCCCACAATCGGTGCAAAACCTCTCCGCTACTCCGTTGCGAGGCGCGAACACAGCTTTACAGGTCGGGTTAGGACAATCCCAAAACCTTAAGTCTTCTGGCAGGTCGAGTTGGTGCACCAGGTAACGGTGCTGTCGATCATCGCCGAAGAGTACTGCACCGAAGAGGTAATTGTCGGCAAAGATCGCTCCCTTTGGCCGGCGTTCAAAAACCGGGACATCGCGGAAAGGAATCGTGCCAGTGCGCAAAACCTGAGCCGGCAGGGATGCAGTTTGCGTATCCACCATGACAGGCACGCCCACCGTTTCAGACCCCGGGTTGCTCTCACCAACCTCCATAGGTCGCGTGGCGGCAGCGATGGTTGGCAAGCGCACAGCGCAGCCTTTACAGAATTTTGCACTCGTCCGGTTTTCCGTACCGCAGTTTGGGCAGATGATCATGCCGTGGATCCCGAGGCTGACGAACCCGAATAAATAAAACCGGTATCGCGAAAGTCAAGCGTGGCAGCGCCTAATCCGATCTTTGCTCCATCATAGAGCACATTGCGATGCGTTGGGTGATCGCCAATGAACAAGCCATTCAACGAGTCGAGGTCGACGATGCAGATATCGTTCACGATTTCGTCATAATAGATCTGGGCGTGGTGTGATGACACAGTTTCATCTGGCAGAATAATGTCATTGTCTTTGGCGCGCCCAATGGAGATTGGCAGCGAAGTAAAGAGCTTCGACTCCCCGGTTTCCAGGGTGAACTTCAACCCGTACAACTGATCTGTCGCCTCATTAACGGCGCTCACCATAGACGATGTAGCCTGATCTTGCACGCTACCTGTCGCCTGCAGCTCTGGTCCTGGATTGCCTGGTTGTCCATCCTGTTGGTTTATTTGTGTCATATGAGTGATTAACGTTAAGCCTCTCTGGCCGGCAAAACCACGGATGACCAGTGCCATCGTAATAGCCGGTTCGTTACGGGCTAATTATAATCTTGAGACTACCTGCCAACAAGTCTATCACAGTCCCCCAGGTTGGCTGATCTGGCGCATCACCGGATCCCAGGTCGCCGGATCCCGTAAATTGACCAATTTGTTGATGGCAAATTCGATGTGCTGCATGCAGCGGGTCCGCCAGATGCCGCTCTCTATGAAACGTTGGTGTTGCAGCTCATCCCCCAAATCCAGCTCGAGCAGGTCCCGGCAATTGATTGACTGAAACGAAGATTGGAATTGATCCATGTATGAGGCGATGATCAACCTGGCAGCGCGCTTGGCCTGGTTGTGATCGGGGATGTGTAACTCCGCCAGCATCCCCACCGCCATGGCTGCGCCGAGAATGGCGCCACACACGCTGCCTCGGTAAGCCACCCCACCATTCAAGACCATCGCGGGTGACGAGTCGAGCGGGTCGAGCAGATCATAGACATCCTTCAAAGTCATAAAGGTGGTCTCTCCACACCCGTACAGGTTATCATCGCGCAAGAAATGAGCTCTCGCATTTTGGATGGCTTCTTGTTGTGTAATCACAGACCGCTCCTGTATTTCTTTCTTGCAAAGCGGGTGGCGCTGGCACAGACCGGGTTTAGCACGCACCGCCCGAGATCGCCGGGATGATATCCACGCGATCGCCATCGCTCAAGATAACCTCAGCCTCCGAAATCATCGAATTTACCGAGTAAACAACCTCCATTGACGGTAGCTTCAGGAGCGGTAAGAGTCCCCCGAGGCGGGTATTTCGAGGCACGCTTAATTCCATCGGCCCGCTGACCTCCTCCTGAGCCAGATGACGCAAGATGGCGTGCATGTTGACCAGGATGGTGATGTTTTCGTCAGTCATCATGGCACCCGACCTAGCCATCCTGCGGGATATCTGCCAGAAGGGACGGATGATTTACCATAAATTTCGAAATCAGGTCGACCAGCTCCATGATATGGTCATGCATTTCCTGCGAGGCGCGCATCGGATCACGCGAGCGCAAGGCTTCCAATACAGTGTAGTGGCGCCTGGCCAGATACTCCAGGTCGCTATACAACCGGGCGGTCGAAACCGTGGTCCAATAAGAAAATTGGAACATGCTCCAGTTGCGGATTAGAGCCCGGTTTCCGGAGGCGTTGATGATCATCTGGTGAAATGCAAAATTAATCGCCGCCATCCGGCGCGATTCGCCCGACTGGCTGGCCTGCATCATCTCTTCAACCAGTCGTTCCAGGTCATCCAGCTGAGCATCCGTCAGCCTTGGCGTCGCCAGCCGCACGCCTAAAGCTTCAAGGGCTGCTCGCACGGGATAGATCTCCAACAGATCTTTGATGGACAGGTCTTTGACATAAGTGCCGCTGAATGGCTCGGTCTCCAGAAATCCCATCCACTCCAGCTCACGCAAGGCTTCGCGCACGGCGCCCTGGCTGACGCCCAGTTGGCCCGCCACCCGCGTTTCCACGATCCGGTCTCCGGCGTTAAACTCGCCGTCTAAAATGGCCTCCACCAGATATTCCCGAATCTGCTCCCGCAGCACAGTACGGTCCAGCGAAGGTCTCTTCCTCAGGTTCATACCTCTAACCAGCTCACCAGTATCCATTTAGCCTCCACAGAAATCGATGTAACCGGACGCCCCAGGCTTTCATGATCCGGCAACCTGGGGTTGGCAGGTCGGCTGGATCAAACAATCAATGCCGGTCAGCGTGAAGTGCATCAGATTATCGATCGGGCGGTCAGATCATCTGCAATGTCGCTCAATCCCAATATTTCCAGGGTTTCTCGTGTTGGGATACCTGTCTTTGTATCCCAGCCTTGTGCGAGGTAGAAATGGTATTTTAGAGGCTCCAGGATGTCCATCACCTGGCCTTTTTTGGGACCTTCGGGCAAGGGTTCTTCCAAAAATCGCCTGGGTAATACATCATCCCTGGCGGTCAACCCCAGGCGGGAGTTGATGGCGCGCTCCACGGTGCCCACGCGCGCCGAGGCCGTCATAAGCTCCTCCCCTGTGATCTCGAAGCTGGTCGCCGCGCCATACAACTCCGGTACGATCTCCAGGACCTTCCTGAAAGTCACATCGGCAGTCTCTGAATAAAAAGTGTACGGAAACTTGCACAGGCCCATCAGGTCCGGGATACCGACGATATCCTGCCAGAACTTCATCTTGGCAGCCGCTTCTTCCACGGGAAGCGTTTCCAACCCATAAGCGCCATGCGCCGAGATGCGCAGGTGGTCGGCCCCTCGGGAGGCCACGGCGTAGCGGAAGTTGTACACTCTTAGAGCGCGCGGGTCGAAGGTGACCGCATCCATACCCTTGACATGGATGGCGTAATCTTCAGCCCCTTTGCCAATGAAAGCCGCCAGCGGGCGGATGCCTTCAGCCACACGATCGCCAAAGCCCTGGCGGTGCGCAACCCGATGGATCATCTCGATGATGGTCTGGTGATTGCCCCACGAAAAGTCCAGACCATCGGTGTCCTCGGCGGTTATTGCGCCGCGCTGCCAGGCCTCCATCAGAAAGCCGATAATGCCTCCTGTCGAAGCGGTATCCAATCCGTACAGGTTGCACAACTCATTGGCTTTGAGGATCGAAGCCAGGTTATCGTTGCCGCATTTCGAGCCGAACGAGCACACCGTATAATATTCCGGGCCGCCCACTTCGGTGCCGGCATACTCGCCCTCATCCACCCTGGCATAGCGGTCGCAGCGGCAGGGACATGAAAAGCAGGCGGTTGGATCCTCCTCATAACCCGACTTCTTAAACGCCACACCGTCGATTTTATCCGCCCCTTCGAATACCCCGGTCTGCCAGTTGCGCGTGGCCAGGCCTCCATACGTGTTGTGCAGGGTTAGCAGCGAAGTTGTGCCGTAAGTTCCCAGCTCGCCGCCACTCATCCGGTCGTTCAGCAGGATCTTGTTCAAGACGCCGGAGATTTCCTGGAAGGCTTTCTTGTCGAATAGCGGGACGGGCTGCGTGCCACGCACCGGGATGGCCTTGAGATTTTTAGAGCCAATCACGGCCCCTACGCCGGTGCGGGCTGCCAGATGATCCACATCCACCACGAAGCCTGAAAATTTCACCAGGTTTTCACCGGCCTGGCCAATACAGGCCACCCTGATTTTTTCGTCGCCGCCCAATTCCTTTATCAAGGCGTCCCGGGTTTGCAGCGTGTCCAGGCCCCATAGATGAGATGCCTTGCGCAGCTCGGCATCGCCATCCTTGACCCATAAATAAACCGGCCGGTCGGCGCGCCCGTGGAAAACGATCAGGTCAAAGCCGGCGCGCTTCAGCTCCGGACCCCAGTGTCCCCCGCCGTTAGCATCTCCCAGGATGCCGGTCAGCGGCGAGCGGGCGCCGACCACAAACCGGCTGCCTGCCGGAGCGCGCGAGCCGGTGAGCGGGCCGTTGGCAATGATCAGTGGATTCTCCGGGCTCAGCGGATCCACTTCCGGAGTGACCAGATCGTACTGCAACCGGCTGGTAAAGCCACGCCCGCCGATGTACCTGCGCGCAAACAGTTCATCTAACGGCTTTTTTTGAACCGTGCCCGCCGTCAGGTCGACCTCCAACATCATCCCGGCATAACCACTATGAAATGCCATACCGATTTTTCGCTCCTTGCCTTTTTTGGGTGGTCCTGGCGACCAGTTGGACGATCGATGCTCACCGGCCGCCAGGCCCACCGATCGTGCAATACATACTGCCTGACTAACCGATGATCTCCACCACTCCGGTATTGCCGTTAACCCGGATGCGCATACCCGTCTTGATCTTTTCGGTGGCGACCGAAGTTCCGACCACAGCCGGGATGCCAAATTCGCGCGAGACTACCGCCGGGTGCGCCAGCACACCGCCTGCATCCGTGACCAGGCCCTTGATCTTGGTGAAGACCACCACACAGGCCGGGTTGGTCATCTTGCAGACCATGATTTCGCCCTTCTTAACCTGGTCAAACTCAGTTGGAGACTTGACGTAGCGAGCCACGCCTTCCACCACCCCGGGCGAGGCCGCCAGGCCCGTGATCAAATCCGAAGGCTCCGCCGAGCGCTCTGCCGTCTTGGTAAACTTTTCCGGGAAGCCCCACAGGCCCTTGTATGGCTCATCGTACAGCGACCATTTGGTCACCGTTCCAGCCCAATCGCGCGGGCGGATGTTACTGGCTTCCAGGTTCTCATCACGTCGCTTTCGGGTCAGGGCCTTGGCGTCGAACGCGTTCGGCACAGCTGAAATGTGGCGCAGCTCGTCATAGTTGAGATACATGATGTCTTCGGCATCGCTCAGCACGCCATTCTCAACCAGCTTTCGCCCGACCGCCAAAAGCACCAGGCGTATGCGCGCATAAGTGCCCTGGTCAAAGTAAAAGTGATGGTCCGGGGTCATTGGGGCCATCTTCAGCGCCATATCCAGGGCTTCCTGAAGGCGTGGCTTATCGGCCTCCTTGACCTTGGTGAACATCTCCGCTATGGCGGCATTCTGGGAGTCCCTCACTTTTTGCAGATCGACTTCCACGTCGTAGCCGGACTCGAGATAGCCCTTGATCGCTTCGATGATCGGAGCATTGTTCTCCACCCATAGCTGGAAGATGTACTCATGGGTGTACATGGCCTTAAAGCCAAACTCCTTGGCCCATTCCTTGACTTTTCCCAGGAACTCCTGGCCCTTGTCGGTCTTACCCAGGGCTGAGGAAACCTCGGAGGCTGTCTCGCCCATGAACGCCTCGCGCAAGACCGCATCAGCTTTGACCTGGTCGCGCAGCGCACACAGGCCGCGGATCGAGTCCCAGTTACGATCGTCGATCGAGACCAGGATTTTCCCGTTCAAAATGGGGTCGGCGCCGCCTTCGACCACCTCGGCAAAGACCGCCTGGAAGTTAAGGAAGGAGGCGAACTGAGCCATGTTGATCAGCCAGTGAATCCGGAAATGGCGCTCCTGAATATCCAGCGCATCTTCGAACAGCACCATCAGCTCGGCCAACGATGCGGCCTCGTAGGGATAGGTGTCGAGGAATTCAAAGTTGCGCAATACCTCGGGCACCAGGCGATCGTTCCACCACTGAAAAAACTTGGTGGCGTAAATCGGCAACACCAGGCCAAAATACGGCCCCAGGCGAGCAATTTCCTCATCGTCCTGTGGAACGATGGCGCTGTAAACGTAGTTATTGACCTTTTTGGCGATCCAGTCGTAGCCAAAGGGCAAGCCAAAGCGCTTGTACATATAGCGGCAGGTCAACCCCCAGCCGCCGATGTCGAAATACATCGGCGAGATCGGCTGGGGACAGTGCAGGTCATCGTAAAACCAGTGCAGGCTTTTTTCCTGCTTGTCTTTCCACTCGATCGGGAAGGACGGGTCGCCAAAGAAAGTTCCCAGAACGGACAGATCAGGCATAGCGATTCACTCCTTATTTGGTTGTAATCCGATTTGCGTGGCGGGCGCATGCCATGCGCCCCTACGACTTTCTTCGATACAAACGCACTTGCTAACTTTTCCGAGTTGATTGTGTTTGTTTAGAGATACAACATCTTTGTGTTGTGCTGAAATTCGATCTTTCCCGAGCATGGATGAAGGAGTTGAGAATGAAGATTGGTAAAAATGATCCTCCTTATTCGGATCATCTGACTGCTACCTGATTCCTGGAGGTTGACTCCGCCGTCAATGGCTAGGCCGCACCCAGCAACTTTTCGACTTCATCAAGCAGGAGCTGCGGCGTGCGCGCCCGGATCACATGATAGGGTTTTGGTTGGTTTCCATTTCCTCCGATGAACTCCTGGATGAACTCGGCCCGCTTCGAGCGCAGCTCTTCGGTGTCCAGCACCGGCATGGGCAGCCCTGGCGCCAGCAAAATATTCAGCCCCATGTAATTGACCAGGCAATGAAAGCTCTGGTAAGCTTTTTCGTATTCGCCCAGTTCAGTCACGCTGAGGTCGAAGTGGCCGTCAATATCTGGCAGGATGACCCGGTCAATCCTGGTCAGCCGGGTGTAGAAAATATTCAGGTCGGGCAATTCCCCTCCGAATAATTTCTGCACCCCGACATTCTGCGCCGGCTTGTCGGCGCGCTCGGTGCCTTTGGCCCGCTTGACAAGAAAAACATCCTGGCTGCCAGCGATCACCAGCTCCGTCCTGCGGTCGATGACAGTGGTCTCCGTGGCGATGAAAGCGCCGCCACGTCGGCGCGCCTCGATCTGCGCCATGGTTTTGCCGTTGTTGCTCTCACCACCCATAAACAGGATGGTGGCCTCGCGATAGCGCACGGCGGAAGAGTGAAAAAGGTAGACCCCTTTCTCCTCCATGCGCCGCGCCAACAAGGTGACCAAGATCCTTTGGAGCTCACCCTGCGCCCAATTACCGGTCAGGAGCAGCTGGTCAGCCCGGAAATGGACGGTTTTTTGCGCAACCTCGCGATCCCACAATAGATCGATCTTGTCCGACGTGATCGCATGGCTGCGCTCGACTTTACCCAGGCGGTAATCCAAAAAGGTGGTATCGTCCAGCACCCACTCTATCGGTTCCGCGGTTTGCACCTGGATACGGATCAGAGCCGGGCCTGAAGCAATCTGTTCCTGATATTCCACAATCTACTCCTCAAATCCGTTGTAGCCGAGAGCGTTGGTCTCGGACTCGAGGGCGGCCCCACACGCACTGCGATCAACCTACAAAGTCGTCACCGGGCGACTCTGCAAAACGTACAACGCATCGCCCTCAATCGCCCATTCCACATCCTGGGGGCAGCCAAAATGGGCTTCAATCAAATCTCCCAATTCGGCCAGGCGGTCGATCTCTTCAGCGTTGAGCACCTGGGCCTGAGCCTTATCGGGGGGCAAATCTTCATGCTGCACACCCACACCATTCTCCTGGCGTGTGATCATCATAGTCTTGCGTGAGATGAATTTGCTCAACAGGCGCCTATCATGCTTGCTCACCACGTAGTTATCTGGGGTCACCAGGCCTGACACCACTGCCTCGCCCAAGCCCCAGGCAGCCTCGATCATCACCCGGTCGCGCCGCCTCAGGACCGGATCGACGGTGAACATCACGCCCGACTTATCCGGGTTCACCATGCGCTGCACAACCACGGCGATGCTGGTGTCTTTCAGGCTACCTTTCTGCGAGCGGTAAAAGAGGGCGCGCGGCGTGAAGAATGAGCTCCAGCAGAGGCGTACCTGGCGCAACACCGTCTCTGCGCCAAAAACATTCAGGTAAGTCTCCTGCTGCCCGGCAAAGCTGGCAGCCTGGGAGTCTTCCGCCGCCGCGCTGGAGCGTACCGCCACCACCGCGACCCCGCCATATTCAGCGCACAATTGCTGGTAGGCATCAACAATCATCCTACGCAGCTCGGGGGATGGCTCTGTTTGCTCGATCTTTTGGGTGATAAGCTCCGTGATGCGCTCCAAGCGCGCCTGATCTTCAACCTCCAGCCCATGAAGAGCGCATTCGATTTCCCCGTCCAACCCGCTCTCCTGCAGGAACTGGCGGAAGGCGCCCGTACAAACGATAAACCCTGGCGGAACCAGCATACCGGCACGGGACATATCGCTCAGGCTGGCTCCTTTGCCGCCTGCTGCGCCTACATCTCCGCGATCGATTTCACCAAACCAGACGATAGTTGCATCCTCAGGGCACGTCATCGGCAGACACCTCATGAACAGGGGCAGGTCTGGTAACCTATCCCTGAAAGTGGATGCTTAATTTTCGTAAATCGCGATCGCCCGGATTGGCGAGGCGGTCGTGCCCACCCACTTGACCGGCAAAGCCGAGACCTTAAACCCAATAGGCCTGTCGAGCAGTTTCTCCAGGTTCATCATATTCTCGATGTGGTAATACTCATGATCGACCATCACCCGGTGAGATTCCCAAAACATCTTCTTTTCGAACATCGACCAGACCGGCCGGTCCCAGGTGATGGCGTCGATTCCCATGACCTTGATGCCCCTATCGATCATATACAGCGTGGCGTCCGCATCGACGCCACAGTGATTGCGCAGGTAATCGTCGCTTTCGTTGATCCACCCTGCTCCGGTGTAGATCAGGACGATGTCCAACGGCTTGAG
>MGNS01000015.1:11400-12476 GCA_001795165.1 Chloroflexi bacterium RBG_16_57_11 | reverse complement strand
TCGACTTCGGCCGCCGATATGCCAGGACCAAACTCTTTATGCGAAAAGTCCAACACCACACCATCGCCATAGCAATACTCCAGCGGGATACCCTCCGGACCGGGAGCATCCTTGCGCATGTGCTTGAGCGAATCGATGTGTGTGCCGACATGGTCGCTCATCGTGATTATGTAGGTGGCCGTCAGCCAGGTCACGCCGTATTGCGCTGCGCCAATCCGCTCGGCAAACTCCTCCCAGGATTCGTACATTAATAGCGCCGGGCGCACGATGCGCGGAAAAGTGACCATATTGTTATGGACCGGCATACTGAGATCGATGATCGTTCTACCCATGAGATTCTCCAGAAATTTTTGGTTTTATTTTTTTTGTGTCAGGGTGAGGCGATGACTCACCGTTTATTGAGAAGCCGTCACACCACCATCCACCATCAGCACGTGACCAGTGATGAAATCGGCTGCCGGAGCAGCCAGGTATAGCACGGCGCCCGCCACATCCAGCGGCTCACCCACCCGGCCAAGCGGGATCCGGCTCACCAGGCTGTTATAAAAGTCGCGATCTTCCAGGTAATGCTTGACCAGCTCGGTGCGGACGAAGGTCAGCGCCACCGCGTTGACCGTGATCTGGTACTTGGCCCATTCTGTAGCCAGCTGCTTGACCAGCATGTTCATACCGCCCTTGGTCACGCAATACGATACGTACCCACGCCGCAATCCCAGGAAACTGCGCACGGACGATATGTGAATATGCCTCCCACCGGTTCCCTGTTGGATCATCTGCCGCCCAACCGCTTGCGAGAGCAGGAACGCGCCGCGCAGGTTTACGGTGTTGACCAGGTCCCAATCCTCGAGCAGATAGTCCTCGGCTGGCTTTTCGATGTGCATGCCCACACAATTCACCAGGATGTCCACATGCCCGGTTAGCCGGATGGCCTCGTCCACCATCTCAGTGATGCTTTCCGGACTGGTGATTTCGAAGCCGACCGCGTGGGATGGAAACCCCTGCCGAACGATCTCCTCCACACACTCGCAAGCCTGCGCTTCGTGGTGGTCGGCAATCACGACCGTCGCCCCCAGGTG
>MGNS01000015.1:725-11386 GCA_001795165.1 Chloroflexi bacterium RBG_16_57_11 | reverse complement strand
CCGAGCCGATCCCGCCACAGCCGCCCGCCACAACCGCCACCTTGCCGTCAAAGCGGAACAGGTTTTCGAACGTTTCTGCGTAATTTTGCATCGATTTCCCGTACGCCTTATCTGTGCTGATCCGTCTCAACATCGCAAGCCCAGGCCGCTGCACCGATGATGCCGGCATTGATCCCCAGCTGCGCTGGCACGATTTCGATATGCTCTGTGGCGGTGATAAACACGCTCTCCCGGATCGTACGCCGGATGGGTTCAAAAAGCAGCTCGCCGGCCTGGGATACGCCACCGCCGATAACCACCTTGCGCGGGCCGATGGAGACGATGACATTTGCGATCGCAATACCCAGGTAGTGGCCTACTCGCTGGTAAATCTCCTGCGCGATCGTGTCCCCCGACAGCGCCGCCTGGTATACCACCTGCGGCGTAATACGGTTCAAATCGTAATCTACCATCTCACCGATGCGTGTGGTGAGGCCTTGAACCACCGCCTTGATTCCCGCGGCCGCGATCGCCGGCCCGGAGGCATAAGTCTCCAGGCATCCCCGGCTGCCACAACCGCATTTCGGCCCGTCCACATCGATCACCTGGTGGCCCAGCTCGCCGGCGGTCCCGCCCAATTCCAGGTGCAGCTTGCCATTCACCACCAGCCCACCGCCTACCCCGGTGCCCAGGGTAAAACACGCTACGGTGTTCACCCCGCGCCCGGCGCCGTATTTCCACTCGCCAAATGTCATAGCGCGGGCATCGTTCAGCAGGTGTGCCGGCAAACCAACCTGTTTTTCAATTTGCTCTTGCAGCGGCACATCCAGCCAGTTCCCCGGGAGATTGGGCAAGAATAGTACCATACCGCGCTCCCGGTCCAGCTTGCCCGGCACGCCAATGCCAACCCCTCCCACCTCCGCTTTCGGCGTCCCGCTGGTTAGGATTACTTTATCGATCAGCTGCGCCATGCGGGAGATTACAGCTTCATGGCCTTCACGCGACAGTGTGTCAACCTGAATTTGATGGAGGACCTCACCACTGACCATATCCACAACGGCAGCCCGCAGGTGGGTGCCACCCAAATCAACGCCGACAAACATCGTTGGATCGTTCATCTTTTGAAATCGCAGCTCCTTTGCAATCTTTGGATTTTACGATTCGGGAAATCGTGTCAGGGCCTCCAGCCAGGAATTATCCAGGTAGCTGGCTAATGCAAAAAGGTTCGAGCATGCTCCCAGGCTCGCCTATGAGCACTCATCCAAGAGATCAGATCAACGGATGACCGGGTCATACCAATTTTGGATACGACAAGAGATCTTTTCGGCTGGTTAAGACATTAAATCGCGGAAGGTATGTGCACAAAATATTATAATCGATAATATATAATCGATGAAAGTGAGGAATGTCATCTGTGTTGCCCCAGGCCGGATCGATCATCCCGGGCTTCGAAAACCAGATATTCATGACTTTAGACCCGCAGCACGATGATAGATATCATGATGACAGATTGAAGAGAAGGTCTATAATTCAACCATTGCGCATCTAATTAATGGTAGTTTGCAGATGGAGCCGATTAAAACGCTGTGGGCCGAAGTAGATGAGCAGGGCAGGCTGGTTTTACCGCCCGAGGTTGCTGCAGGAATGGGAGTCACGCCTGGAGCCCGCCTGCGTCTTGAACAAAGTGACCACCACATCCGCCTGCACCGGCCTGTCACCCAGTTGAACAAAATCTACATCGAGCCAACCAGCAGCTGTAACCTGGATTGCCGCACCTGCATGCGCAATACCTGGGAAGAACCCATTGGGCGGATGAGCCAGAGGCTCTTCGAGCGGTTCCTGAGCAGCGTGGAGCGGCTTTCTCCGGTCCCAACCATTTTTTTTGGCGGCCTGGGCGAGCCGCTTTACCATCCTCACGCCGTCGATTGGATTGCCCGGGCCAAGCAAATTGGCGCCAGGGTCGAGTTGATCACCAACGGCACCATGTTGAACGAAAAAATCTCGCGCCAGCTCATCGATGCCGGGCTGGATGTGCTGTGGGTTTCGCTGGATGGCGCCACGCCCGAGAGCTACGCCGATGTGCGGCTGGGCGCTGAGCTTCCGCAGGTTCTGGAGAACCTCAAGCGCTTCCGGCGGATGCGTCGCGGCAGCCACAGGCCGATCCCTGCCATTGGCATCGCCTTTGTGATGATGAAACGCAACATCGCCGATTTGCCGGCTCTACTGCGTATCGGTAAGCAGGTGGATGCCAAGTTCTTCTCGGTCTCCAACGTCCTGCCCTACACCGAAGAATTCGTCGACGAGAAGCTCTACGACCGCTCGATCAAGAATATTACTTACCTTACCTCACCCTGGATGCGCAAGCTAAGCCTGCCCAAGATGGATCTGGATGAGCATACCCAAAAGGCCTTCCTGGCAGCGTTGAACAGTGGCTATAACGTAAATTTTGCCGGTAACAACCTGGGTGGTGCCAATGATGTGTGCATCTTCATCGAGAGCGGGGCCATCGCAGTCGGCTGGCAGGGGGATGTCAGCCCGTGCCCGCCGCTGCTGCATAGCCATACCAGCTACCTGCACGGCAAACCGCGCTTCAACCTGCGCCATGTGGTCGGCAATATCGAAAAGCGGGACTTGATCGAGATCTGGAATGACCCGGATTACGAGGCCTACCGTACGCGGGTGCAGAGCTTTGCCTTTGCGCCCTGCACATACTGCGGCGGATGCGATATGTCCGAAGGCAACGAAGAGGACTGCTTCTCCCTGCCGCACCCCGCCTGTGGCGGTTGTCTGTGGGCGCAGGGCGTCATCCAATGCCCGTAGTGAAACAACCTATCTCAAAATATCGCCGGACTCGACTATTCCCATTCTAACTCGCGTGCCAGATCGGCCAGCGTCCGCGTACCAGATTTTTTCTTACCGGTCATCTTCTCTGCCCCCTTTTTGGCCACGATACGCTTGGCGATGATATCCGCCAACACCGAATCTGGCAAATTCTTGGGTTGTTGAGCCTGCCACTCCATAGCACGCTGGCCTGGCTCGCAGATCCCCAGGAAAGGGCAGTAGCGGTGCGACCAGTGGTCAGGCGGCGGTATATCCTCGAGGGGGAGCTGGTCGTTCTCCAGGCCCTCCAGCATAGTTTTCACGCGCGCCAATAATTTTGTCATGCTTTCTGGGTCAGGATATATTTCGAAAGCCATGTGATCCAGCGTGTCCCGGTTCTCATAATAAATGATGGCTCCCCGTAGCGGGATCGCTCCTTGAAAGTAAGCATCCAGGCCCCACAGGTAGATCTGGGCCTGGAAGATATGTTCCTCTTTGGGCACGTTGGCCGAGCGAATCACTTCATACTCGGTCGAGGCGGTCGTCTTAAACTCCAACGCCCAGAATCCAGCAGCCGATTCATCCTTCATCTGGTCCGGCCGGGCGTACAGGATACCATCACAGAAGCCATGGATGCGGTACTCAGGCACTTCGAAGAAAACCTCCTGCCCCAGGCAAGCGCGCCCGAGGGCGCGTTGCAGACGGCGGTGGCTGTCGGTGCCAACGGACAAGATGCGCCCGATGCGGGCATCCAATGGCGGCTTGGGCTCACCGCGCAGCTCGAAAGCCACATAGAGCATACAGCCTCGCGCCAACGAAGAGGGCTTGATGTACGGCTCTTTGGGTAAGCTTTGCGGGTCGATCTGCAACAAATCCCGAGTGTAGTGCGCCACGGCGCCGGGTGATTTCATTCTGGCCTGCTTAATCCTAACTCATTGCGAAAGAAGTAACGCGTCTCGCCGGCGGTGTTCACACCTTCCAGCGGGTTGACGGCGAAGATCAGCGGGTACTGCGTGGTGACATTGCCGATGACCAGTGCGTGGCGCTGTCTCAACCGGCGTACGAAGGCGGCCATGGTTTCGTAATCGGTAGCGGCTCCGCGGCTGACATGTCGTACGTCATCCTCGAAAGGGATGCGCAACAGGAACAGGTTATCCGCCTGGCGCAGCACGGCTTCGTCCAACCCATGGATCATATTGGTTACAAAGAAGCTGGTGATACCCAGGTGGCGGGCGCGGGTCACAATATAATCAATGCTGCGGCGCGAGACGTACAGATGCGCCTCCTCGAAAAAAATGAATGGAAATCGATGGGCGTCGTGCTCGATCTCCCAAAGGCACAGGTCTTTGACCAGCTCGATGATCGCCTGCACAAAGCCTTCGCGCGCCAGGTTGGATAGGGACGACATATCAATCACCAACGCCCCGCCAGCGCGCACCTGGCGGTAAGCCTTGCCCAGTGAAGCCGCCTCGGAGGTCGAGCGAGCGAAGATATGCGTGTTCTTGAGAGCATCCAGGCGTGAGCGGATGGCGTGGTTGATAACCGTGGCGCTGGAGCCTCCACCAAATTCGTTTTCCTCCGCCATCTGGATGAGCTGGTCCAGGCCCAGATAGGGCACACTGCGGCCTGCTCGCTCCATGGCTTCGGCTTCTTCCCATAGGCGAGCCAACCGGTTCTCAAGGTGCAAGGCTGATACTTCCGGCAGACCGAAGCGTTGGAGCAGCGTCATCAGCGGCGCCAGGCCAAATTGCCGCACCCCCAGACGAAAGTTACCCCCGGCTTCCAAGTGAACGATGCCGCGACGGATGATCTCTCCACTCTGGGGATCAATCTCGGCTTTTGGCAGATGAATGTACTCGCGGTTGATGTCGAACACCATGCAGGGTGCACCTTGCTCAATGAGTTGCAAAAGGATGACTTTCGCCAGGTGAGATTTTCCGCTGCCTTTCACACCGGTGATGACATTGACTTTCTCCAGGTCTTGCCCTTCCACCTGGAAAGTGTGCCCGCCCAATGTCCAACCCAGGCTTAGTGGGTGTCCCAGGTCGCGCGTGGCGTTAGCAAAGACCTCCTCGTCAGGTGTGCGGAAAATATCTGCTTCCCGGGCGGGGATCCAGCCATCCCACCCTTCCCAAAGGTTGCTGGCAACTGGGACGGTCTTTCGAATTTTCGCCAGGGCTACTTTGATGTTCCCCAGCTCTGCAGAGCGCCCGTTTCCACCGGCTTGCGCGAACAGGCGGTAGCCGATAGCTTCTAGCAAGGGAGCATCCAGCGGCTCAGGACCGACTAGATTGAGCATCTGTTCTTGCACTAAGCTGGGGTAAGATGCCGAGCGGAAGGAGATCACTTGAGCAATCACGCTGCGCCCGGTATCGCGCTCTTGCAGGGTGAGAGTTTCACCCACTCGCAGATCGATCTCACGGGGAGAGAAAAGCAGCTCGACCAGATCGCCATCGATACGGTATACCTGCAAGTTGAGCTTCTCCTGCCGGGCATCGTGATATTTGCCGGATTGCTTTGATTTAGGCTTCATCGTCAGCTGCCGCATTGGTAGGATGGCGATACTGTTCCCCTGCCTGCTGGAGATCATCGGCGATGCGCTTTCTCAGCCATTCCGGGGAAATGACCTCAACCTGCGCCCCCCAGCTGCGAATCCAGGGTTGCATTTCCAGCGGCTCGGAGACCTGCACCTGGAGCAGGCAGCCTCCATCAGGGGTAACCTGGACCTGTTGGGAGGGGTGCCAATGACGCTCTGCAACGAAGGGCTTGGCTGCGGGGGTAAAGCACAAGACGACTTCATTCACCTGATCGCCGGACATGATCCCCCAACTGCCCGCCAGGTGCGCTTCCGGGTCAAAGTCTGGCGGAATTGCATAGAGCTCGTCCAGCAACTGGGCGCTCTCCAACCGTGCAAGTTTGAACGTACGGACATCCTCTGCCCATTCGTCGTGACAGATGATATAAATGCCCGAAGCCGTTGGTTCCAGGGCATAGGGAGCGATAATCCGCTGGCGCAATTCGCCGCTTCTGGGCGAACGATAAGCGATCTGCACTTTACGTCCACTGCCCCAACCTTCGACGATGGTTTCCAGAACAGCCATCTGAGCAGGGTTGTTGCGATAAACTTCTATCCGATCAGCGGCGCGCTTCAATTGCAAGCTGGGGAAATCTGGCAAAGCGGTGGCGAGGCGACGCAGGGCAGCGATGACGTGAGGGTTGCGCTCGTCCAGAATACGAGCCAGCAGCAAGCCGGCCAGCACCAACGCGATAGCCTCCTGGTAGGACAGACGTACTGTCGCCAGGTAGCGCGAGCGGTTGAGGCCATAGCGCCCGTCTTTTTGCCAGAGAGGGACGCCCTGCGCGGAGAGGAAATCGATGTCCCGATATACCGTGCGCCTATTTACCAGTAATTTTGTAGCGAGCTCAGCTGCGCTCAGGCCGTCCAGTGAAAGCAGGAGCAGTTCTTCGAGCTGGCGCAGTCGGGCTGTGCGGTTTACCAGACGCGACATAAACACCACCAATTAATAGAACGATTGTTCCTATATCCATTCTATCATAGGGGTGTGACAGGTAAGGTCACAAATTTAGGTTGTAACAAACTGGTCGATGATCGTTCGGCAACAGATTACTGCAGCGCACCTGTTTTACGCCTCGGCGATGTTCAACTCCTCGAAGTAGCGCCGTAACCGTACCTTAAAGGTTTCCTCCCCAGCCCGGAGCCAGGTGCGTGGGTCATAGTACTTCTTGTTCGGCTCATCCGGGCCCTTGGGGTTGCCGATTTGCCCTTGCAGATAACCTTCGTTCTTATGATAGTAATTCCGGATGCCATCCCAGAAGGCCCACTGCAGGTCGGTGTCAATGTTCATCTTGATAACGCCATATGAGACTGCCTCCCGGATCTCCTCCCGGGTCGATCCAGAACCTCCGTGGAATACCAGGTTAAGCGGCTTCTCAACTGTGCCATACTTCTCCTGGACATACTCCTGGCAGTTGTGCAAGATCACCGGGCGCAGCTTCACATTACCCGGCTTGTAGACACCGTGTACATTGCCAAAAGCTGCGGCGACCGTAAAGCGCGGGCTGACTTTCATCAGCTCTTCATATGCGTAGGCGACCTCTTCCGGCTGCGTGTACAGCCGGGAGCTGCTCACACCGGTATTGTCCACCCCATCTTCCTCGCCTCCGGTGACACCTAGCTCAAACTCAAGCGTCATTTCAATTTTGCTCATCCGGTCCAGGTAGCGCTTGCAGATTTCAATGTTCTCATGCAGCGGCTCCTCCGACAAATCCAGCATGTGCGAGCTGAAGAGTGGCTTGCGGTGAGACTTATAGTATGCCTCACCCGCCTCCAGCAGGCCATCCACCCACGGCAGTAGCTTTTTGGCGCAATGATCGGTGTGAATCAACACCCGCGCCCCATAACTTTCTGCCAGCTGGTGAATGTGCATCGCCGCGGCGACCGCTCCGGCGACGCTCGCCCGTTGCCCCTCGTTATTGAGGCCCTTTCCGGCGTAGAACGCCGCGCCGCCGTTGGAAAACTGGATGATGATTGGCATGTTCATCTCGCAGGCCGTTTCCATGGCTGCATTAACAGTATCCGTCCCGGTACAATTTACGCCGGGGACCGCAAACCCGTGCCCTTTGGCGAAGGCAAACACCTTTTGCACGTCATCGCCGACGATGACGCCGGCCGGTATCAAATCTTTCAGTGTGGACATTCGATCATCCTCCTAAAGGGATCCTTCTTAATTATATCGACCATGCTCAAGCTCATCTCTTACATGCATGTGTGGGATTGTTGATCTTCGCGATGAAGCCTGAACCAAAATTATACTATCCTTTTTTTCGCCAAACACTTGCACCCGTGGCCCTCTTCAACTTCACACCTTAAAACGCCTCCGGGTTTATAATCCATCGAAGTGTAAGACCTCATAATAATGTGAAAGATTACATAATCATCATCAGGTGCAAAAATGGATGATAACTATATTATCCAGGCGACCGGTGTGCATAAGGTTTACCATACCGGCCTGGTGAGTGTGCCGGCGCTGCGCGGGATTGATCTGAGCGTTCGGCGAGGCGAGATGTTGGCCGTCATGGGCCCATCCGGCTGCGGCAAGACCACGCTACTCAATTGTCTCTCCGGGCTGGACACCCCCGATGATGGCCAGATCGCCATCGAGGGAGTTTCCCTTTCGGGGATGTCCGACCATGAGCGCACCGACTATCGCGCCCGGCGGATGGGTTTCGTTTTCCAGTTCTACAACCTGTTGCCGGTGTTGAACGCCGTGGAAAACGTCGAGCTGCCGCTGCTGGTCTCCGGCGTGAAGCTGCGTGAGGCGCGCAAGCGTGCCCTGGAAGCCCTGGCGCAGGTCGGGCTGGGGGAGCGCGCCAACCACCGCCCGGCAGAGCTTTCCGGTGGGGAGCGGCAGCGGACCACCATCGCACGCGCCCTGGTGAACCGACCGGCGCTGGTGTGGGCCGATGAGCCAACCGGTGACCTGGATTCGGAAACGGCCAACGAGATCATGGATGTCCTGGTGAGTCTGAACCAGGAGCAAGGTTTGACCTTTATCCTGGTAACCCACGACCGGGGTGTAGGCGCCCGCTGCCGGCGCATCGTGTGGATGCGGGATGGCCTAGTGGAAAGCGAGCAGCCTGTGACTGTGGCGGAGCCGTGATCGATGGAAAAGCTCTTTGGTCTTGAATTAGCTTCCATCGCCGGCAGCCTGAGCGCCTTGCTGATTCTGGTGATCGGTGGCCTGGCGCTGCTGGCCTTGCGCCGCCCGGTGTTCTTCAAGCTCGGCCTGCGCCCGATCCCGCGCCGCCGGGCGCAATCCACGCTGATCGTCCTCGGCTTGATGCTGGCAACCCTGATTATTACGGCTGCCTTCATCACCGGTGATACCCTCTCGCACACCATCCGCATCGAGGCCGTCCAGGGCATGGGTGAGATCGACGAGCTGATCCGTGTGGGTGGTGATGCCCAGACCTTTGGCAGCGAGAGCGTGGTCGACACGTATTTCAAAATGGCCCAATACGAAGCCCTGGCGGCCCAGCTAACCGGCTACTCGCTGGTAGACCAATTCCTGCCTGCCATCAACGAAACCGTGCCGGTGGTGAACACCACCCGCCGACGCAGCCTGCACAGCATCGACGTCATGGGGCTGCGCCCTGAGGACATCGGTGTGCTGACACGCGAAGAGATCACCGACCTGGCCGGCCAACCGTTGAGGCTGGAGGTTCTGGGCGGGCAGGAAGTCTATATCAACAAGGCCGCCGCCGAAGCCTTAGGCGCCGCGCCTGGCGACGCGCTGGAGCTGTACGTCAGCAGCAAGCCCAAGGTCTATACCGTGCACGGCATCGCCGCCCAAGGTGAGGACCCACGCTTGCTGCTCAACCTGCGCCAGGCCCAGGTCTTATTCAACCAGCGTGGCAAGATCAACCTGATGGTCGTCTCGAACCAGGGCGATACCTTGGGCGGCGCGGTTCACAGCCAGGCCGTCACCGCCCACCTGCGCGGCTTATTGAGCGATCCGAAGGTTACCGCCCAGCTTTACGCCCTGCTGGCCCGCGATCCTGCTGTGGCCCAGGCGCTGCGGGTGGCAGCCGAGAAGGAAAAGGGCAACACGCAGGCAGATTTGCTGGCCCTGGCAAACGGCCTGCAGGCCGGGGTTATCTCGCCGGAGACACGCAGCCTGTTAGCCGATTCAGACCTGGCGAGCCGCGTCGAGTCTATTCTGGCCGATGTAGATTGGGGCAGCCAGCCCTTGCGTGACCGGCTGGCTGAGCTGTTCGGCCAACTATCCGATCTCGGGGTGGACGACGTCAAACGCGACACGCTGGACGAGAGTGAATTGGCTGCCAGCGCCTTTACCACCATTTTTATCGTCGCCGGCTTGTTCGGCATCACCGCCGGGCTGGTGCTCATCTTCCTGATCTTCGTCATGCTGGCTTCCGAGCGCAAGTCCGAGATGGGCATGGCGCGGGCGGTGGGCGCCCAGCGCGGCCATCTGGTGGAGATGTTCGTCTTCGAGGGGACAGCTTACGATCTGATGGCTGCCGCGGTGGGCGTAGTCTTGGGTGTGCTCACCGGGCTGGTCATCGCAGCGACGCTGGGGAGGGCCTTTGCGGGATCGGGGCTCACCATCCGTCCCTACATCAGTGTCAACAGCTTGTTGGTGTCTTACTCTCTCGGCATGCTGGTGACCTTTATCACCGTCCTGATCTCGGCCAACCGGGTCAGCCACCTGAACATCGTCTCCGCCATCCGCGATCTGCCGGAGCCTCCCCGCCCACCCCGCTACCTGCGCGACCGCCTGTTGGCGCCGTTCAAGATCTTTCTCGACGGCGTTCGGGCCTTATTTCGCCTGCGCCTCTGGCGGGCTGGAAAAGCCTGTCTGATCCAATTCCCGCTCAGCCTGCTGCGCCTGGTTTGGTTGGGTTTCTCCAGTGGGCCATTCACGTTGTTGTTGGGATTGCTCCTGACTCCAGTGGGCATACAGAACACGAATTTGGCAGCCTACAGCATGGGAGTCTCCCTGGTCATCATCGGCGCGGGTCTGATGTTACGCGGGTTGCTGCGGGTGCTGTTACGACGCTTTGGAGGCGAACGGGCCTGGAACACCGTCGATCTTCCCGAGCGCATCGCCTTTACGCTACTAGGGCTGGCGCTGACGCTTTTCTGGTCGCTTCCCAGCCGCTTCGTTCAGGAGACCTTCGGGGTGCCGGAGATGAGCGGCGGGCCGGAAATGCTCTTCATTGCCGGCTTCATGATCGTCGCCGGTGCTGTGCTGGTGATCATGTACAACACCGAGCTGCTGCTGCGGCTGATCATGCTGGCGGTGGGCAGCTCGCCGCGT
>MGNS01000015.1:342-702 GCA_001795165.1 Chloroflexi bacterium RBG_16_57_11 | reverse complement strand
CATCGCCTATCCATTGTCGAACCGCTTCCGCACCGGCATGACCATCGCCATCTTCGCCATCGTTATGTTCAGCGTAATTTTCATGGCGACCATGTTCAAAGTCAACGACCTCATCCTGGACGACACCGAACAGTTCACAGGCGGGTTCGATTTGCGGGTGAGCTCGAGCAGCAGCAACCCAGTCGATGACCTTTCCCGGGCTATCAACTCCCAACCGGGCTTGCGCCGTTCGGATTATGATGTGGTCGCCTCCCAGGTCAGCCTGCCGGTGGATCTCAAGCAGGGGGAAGCCGGACGCTGGTCGGGTTACCTTATCCAGGCCGCCGACGAAGCCTACCTGGACAACATCGACTTCGACAT
>MGNS01000015.1:0-317 GCA_001795165.1 Chloroflexi bacterium RBG_16_57_11 | reverse complement strand
ACGGCAGCCGAGATCTGGGAGGCGGTTCGCCTGCACCGCGGGTATGCCGTGGCTGACCGAATGGCGGTGCCCTCCCGCACCACCAACAACATCGTCTTCGGCGGGCCTGATTTCAAGCTGAAGGGCGTTTACCTGGAGGATGAGACCATGCAGCCGATCCGGCTGAGCGTGCGCGAGCCGAATAGCGAAGCAACCTTCGAGCTGACCATCATCGGCGTCCTGGAGCAGTCGGCAATGATGAGCTTCGGGCTGGTCACCTCGCAGGAGACACTGGAGAATGCCTTGCCTTTTGAGCTTCCTGCTCCGACCTATTATAT
>MGNS01000014.1:12769-18228 GCA_001795165.1 Chloroflexi bacterium RBG_16_57_11 | reverse complement strand
GCGCTCCACCCCGACCGATGGCAGTGGTTTAATGGCCGGCGACGCCGATGGCGTGGATTGCGACACCTGCCACAAGATGACCAACCCGGACAACGGCGAGCTGCTGGGAGTGATGAATCCGCCCTTCCTGGCCAACAACGAGGCGAACCCGGCAACCGGATACTACGGCTCTGGGATGCTGTCGCTTTTCGGCGGGAGCGCAAAACTGGGACCCTATAGTGACGCCGTCGCCCGCCACCAATTTAACCAATCCAAATTCCACCGCGATATCAGCTTTTGTGGCTCCTGCCACGACGTGTCCAATCCAGCGGTCGGTGACCTGGCGCACAACAATGGTAAACAGCCCACCGGCGACCCGGTGGTAGCCAGCGGCGTCCTGGGCTCACCGGTGGCTGGCAAGGCCGCCTTCAACAACTTCCCCTACCAGTACGGCATCGTCGAGCGCACCTTCAGTGAGTATTTCTCAGGAGCATTCTCCAAGACCCTGGTATCGAGCTATGCCAGTCTGCCGGCGGACCTGAAAGCTGGGGCGGTCAAAGCTGCCTTTGATAGCGCCAGGGGCAACTACGCCGATGGCACACCGCGCTACTTCAGCTGCCAGACCTGCCATTTGCGCGCTACCACCGGGGTGGGCTGCAACAAAGCCGGAGTCCCCACCCGCACCGACCGGCCGCTGCACGACATGACCGGTGGCAACTACTGGATGCCGGATGCGATCCTGTACCAAAATAGCCAGGCCACGCTGCGTCTGGGCGGTGGGCTGACCGCCACCCAGATCAGCGCCATTCAAGCTGGCAAGAGCCGCGCCCATCAGCAGCTCAACCTGGCGGCCTCGCTGAGCGTGAGCGGCGAGGCGCTCAAGGTCACCAATCTAACTGGTCACAAGCTGATCTCCGGCTATCCCGAAGGCCGGCGCATGTGGCTGAACATCAAGTGGTATGATGCAACCAACACTCTGTTGCGCGAGGACGGGAAATATGATGTGGTTACGTCGGTCAACGGCACGCCAGTGAAGTCGATTGTCGATTTAGATGCCGCCAACACCAAGATCTACGAAGCCCACTACGGCATGACCCAGGAATGGGCCAATCAGCTGCTGGCTTTAGGCTACCCTGCCAGCCTGCCCTTGACCTTCGACCGGGTCACCGGCGCGGTGGATTACACCCTCGGCCAGCTGGCGGCTCAGGCTCCCGGCACCTACCACGAGACGTTCCACTTCGTACTGAACAACACCGTCGCTAAGGATAACCGCATCCCGCCCTATGGATTCAAGTACGACGACGCACGCGTGCGCAATTCCTTGCCGGTGCCAGCGACCCAATATGGCAGCCCTGCTGCGGGTGGTACGTACAACTACTGGGATGATGTCGCCCTCAACCCACCGGCAGGCGCAGCTTACGCCCAGATCAATCTGCTCTACCAACCCACCAGCTGGGAGTACGTCCAGTTCCTGTACCTGGCCAACACGGGACAAAATGCCTTCCTGGCGAACGAGGGCGTCAATCTGCTCAACGCCTGGCTGAATACCGGCATGGCTGAACCGTACGTGATGGCATCGGCGACCTGGGGCAATGCGCCCCCGCCACCCTGCGCTACCCCTGGCACTCCCCAAAATCTGACCGCCAAGGCGGCCAAGAAAGCCGTCACGCTGACCTGGACGGCCGGCAGTTCAGGTCCCACCGGCGGTTACCGCATCTACTATCTACAGTCGGGCAAGTTGCAGTTCCGGGCCGGCGTCGGGCCAGGTGTGCTCACCTATAAGGACAGCGGTCTCACCAGCCGAGTTACCTACACCTACGTGGTAACCGCCTGGAATGACTGTAACGGCAACGGCGTCTTTGATGTTGGTATAGACACGGAAAGCGCGGTCAGTAATTCTGCCTCTGCCACAGCGGGATAACCAAAGTTTCACAGTGAAACAATCGGGCAGCTCTCACCTTCGAGCTGCCCGATTGTTTTACCTGCTACCTTAATGCAACCAGCCTCTAATGCAGACGATCGACCAGATCCACGATCCGCCCATCCAGATAGACCTGAACCGCTTCGTCGATCGAGGCGATATCGGTCAGGATCGGTCGGATGCCGCGCTCCTGGAGGTTCTGATACGCGCCCCGCCCCATCCCCCGGCACAGCAGCGCTTCACAGTCATCGATGGGCGCCGCCATCTGGGCGTGGCGGCTCTGCGCTGCCGGGTCGAAGCCGTGCCCGGCGCCATGCGCCTCATGAGGGTGCGGCTCGTTGGCAAAGTTAACATGTCCCAGCTTCGGGCGCATCTCACGATCAACAATCTGCCGATCTTCGACCGTGACAACCAGATAATAAGGAGCCCGCCCAAAATGCTGATGGATCACTTTCCCATCTTCGGTGATGGCAGCAATTTTCACTTTACGCTCTCCTGATTAATAATTTGAATCGCACAAGACTATAGCCTGCCTTCTGCCTGATCTTGCTTCCAGCAGCGGCAGCCAAATACAAATACACCCAGCAACAATCCCACCAGCAGGCTCAAGCCAATTAACTGCCAGGCTTGATAGGACTTGCCGATAAAAACCAGCGCGCCAGAAGGTTTGACCGGACCTTCCATAACCAGGCTGGCTGGCGAATAGGTTGGTCCCGGCGGAGGCGGCGAGCTGACACCGGCAATCAGTGCAAAGCGCTCGATGTATTCTTCGTAGTCTTCCCCATGGCAGCTCTGGCAGGCAGCCAGGTTATCCTGGATCGGATTGGCGATCAAGCCCAGGTGCGCCTGCTCTTCAATGTAGGTATCTGCCTGACCGGCGTGGCAGACGGTGCAATCCGCCCGCCGTTTGCACGAACAATACCACTTGCCGGTGTCATGCAACAGATATAAGTTTTCGTGACAGGTCGCACAGGCCGAGTCCGGTGGAGTAGTCTCGTCCTGAGCATACGTCGCCGAGACATTCAACGCGCCGATGATGAATACAATCACCAGGATGCTCCCACGAATGAGTGATAATCTAGTTTTGAACATCACGCACCTCCTGGTAAACTCACAAAACCGCTGACTGGATCGTCTCAATAATATTCAATTACCAGCATATCATTATTATGTACGTATGTCAAGTATAATAGTAATATTATATCCGGAAAAATAATATATTCCTATAATATTATTATATACTACCATTTGATCGATAGGTGTTACTACCTTTGGATTGGCAATGGCATAATGGCTAGTTTGCTTGAAACCTTGAATGGGATTACAATCCAATGCAAGGATTGAATGTTTCTGAGGCAAGAAAATGGAAAAAAACACCCTTGGATACAAACTGCGCGCCGCCCGCCAGGAGCGAGGCCTATCACAGCGGGAGCTGGCTCACATGGCCAGTCTTTCGACCAACGCCATCAGCCTGATCGAGCGCGACGAAAATTCCCCTAGCGTCTCCACATTACAAAGCCTGGCGACCGCACTGAACATAAAAATGAGTTATTTTTTCGATGATCACGAGCCAACGACGATCTTGCACGTCAAAGCCGAACAGCGCCCTGTGATCATCAGCAAAGGCATTCGCATCGAGGGTTTGGGCGGCAAGCTCATCCGCCAGGAAATGGACCCCTTCCTGGTGACTCTGGAACCCCACTCGGAGAGCGGGCTTCGGCAGGTGGTGCATACCGGACATGAATTGGTTTACTGTCTTGCCGGCAAAGTCGAATATCTCATCGACGGGACGATCCACGATTTGGAATGTGGTGATTTCTTGCTGTTCGAGGCGCACCTGCCGCATATCTGGCGCAACAACAACGAAGATAAGGCGGTTATCCTATTGGTGCTACAGGCTTCGGGGCTGGCGGGCGAGCCTGTCGAGCGCCATTTTTCCGACTACCCCTCTGTGGTGCACATTGGTAAGTAAATTATTGTGCCAAATCTCGATAAATAATAAAACCGCCCGTAGAAACCCGGGCGGTTTTCATCTCTTAGGTCAATGATAATCACGGGTCATTATGGCGTCGGCGTTACCCCGCCGCCCTGGCTGAACCAGGTGAACACACGTGGCGCGCTGACCGCCCCGGCCGGATCCCAGATCGGGTTGCCGTCGTTATCCGTTCCGATCTGCCGCACCGTCAGCACCCACCAACGGATGACATGCGGCACCCGGTCGCTGGGCAGGAAGTCATCCGGGATGATGAACTTGGTATCGCTTACATAGCTGACTTCTTTGCGCCCCTGGCCTTCGGTCACATCTTCCACCGAGACCGCGTAGGATTCGTTGCCGCGCAACGCTCCAACCGACGCCCATTGCAGCGTGATCACGTCATCCAGCGCGCTATAGGATGCCCCATCAGGCGGCAGCAACAGGCTGACCGGCGGGTATGGCGGCGGCAGTGTAGGCGTAGGGCTTGGGCCGGGCGTTGCGTTTCGCCGGCACAATGGGATGACCAGTAGCTGTCCAAAGCGCACGACATCGTTCACCAGGCCGTTATACTCACGGATCGCGTCTGCCGGGACATTATAATTCAGTGAAATACCGCTCAGGGTATCATTCTCCTGGACGGTGTAATCCAGCTTCTGGCAGGCAGCCTCGGTCGCCTCCGCCGGGTTGAGCGTGGAGGTGGGCTGCGGGGTGGCTGTCGGTGTTGGT
Source organism: Chloroflexi bacterium RBG_16_57_11 (assembly GCA_001795165.1). Classification (GTDB taxonomy): domain Bacteria; phylum Chloroflexota; class Anaerolineae; order Anaerolineales; family UBA4823; genus RBG-16-57-11. Next base: position 13,627 of record MGNS01000014.1, on the reverse strand, counting down.
TGGGGGATGAGCAGTTTTTGCGCCTCGTACAATGTGCTGCAGTCAGCCGGCAGGTTGTTGAGCAAAACGATGCTCTGGATGGATACCTTGAAAGCAAAAGCGATGCTACCACAGGTATCGCCCAGCTTCACCGTATATTCGAAGGGTGTCGGGCTGGGCTCAGGCGTCCAGATCATGGTGGGTGTGACCGGTGTGGGGGTGGTAGTGGGGGTATCGGTTATCGCTAGGGTGGGGGTCACGGTAGATGCCTCGGCGGTCGCCGGGGTACGGTTGAGCGCCAAGTATACCAGCACCGCACCGATCGACAGGAACAACACCAGCAATCCCAGCACAACTGGCAGGCTCAGGGTAATCTCGGGCATGCGGCTGCCCTGCACAACCGGCTTTGATTTTCCGGTGCGGGAGGTGGTGTCACGCACCGCGCCAGACAGGTCGGTGCCGCATACCAGGCAGCGGATTGCATCCATACTGACCCGCGTGCCGCAGGTTGGACATAGCTTTGTTGGTGAGGTATTGGTTTCCGGACTCATACGTCCACGCATTATACCAGCGAATTTAACGCCTCGTAGCCGATGGAAATCGCTTCAGCAGAACCACCATTCGCTTGCGTGCGCCTGAAGCGGCTCTTTTTTTCCTTGTCGAGCGGATGGTATACTACCTCGTATGCAACATAGCGTATATCTGCATATCCCCTTCTGCACGCATCGCTGCGGGTACTGTGACTTCAACACCTACGCCAGGCTGGAGGCGTTGATCCCCGCTTATACCACAGCGTTATGTTCTGAGATCGAGTGGCTGGCCAATTCCAGCCCACAGCGTCTGCAGGTGCATACCATTTTCTTTGGCGGCGGCACACCT
>MGNS01000014.1:10936-12729 GCA_001795165.1 Chloroflexi bacterium RBG_16_57_11 | reverse complement strand
CTGTTGCCAGGGTTTTTAACCTGCAATCGAAGGCTGAGATCACATTGGAGGCCAATCCCGGCACGCTCACGCTCCAGCATTTACGTAACCTGCGGAGCCTGGGGGTAAACCGCCTGTCCCTGGGAGTTCAATCGGCTCACCCCGGTGAGCTCCGCTTGCTGGAGCGCAATCACGACTACAGCGACGTGATCCACTCGGTGAGTTGGGCGCGCCAGGCCAGCTTCGACAATCTGAACCTGGACCTGATCTTCGGCTTACCGGAGCAGAGGCTGGATACATGGCAGCACACGCTGGACCTGGCACTGGGTCTGCACCCTGAGCACTTTTCTCTTTACGCGCTCAGCCTGGAGCACGGCACGCCTTTCGGTCGGTGGGCGAGGCGCGGCCTGCTTTCCACACCTGATCCGGATATGGCGGCAGCGATGTACGAATGGGCTTCTGAGCGGCTGGAAGATAATGACTATACGCAATACGAGATTTCAAACTGGGCAAAAAACGAACTGGATGGCGAGCTGCTCGCCTGCCGTCACAACCTGCAGTACTGGCGCAACCTGCCTTACCTGGGCTTTGGAGCTGGGGCGCATGGCTATGCCGGCGGGGTGCGCACGGCAAATGTGCTCTCGCCCCAATCCTATATTCACCGCCTCCCATCGCGTATGGGCGAAGCATCTGGCAGCGAACCCCAAGGCGATTCGGCAATCCATACGCCGGATGCTTCGCCCTTACCATACCCCCGCACGCCAACGACACAATCCGCACGGTTTGTCGACCGGGCAGAGGAAATCAGCGAGACCATGATGATGGGATTGCGATTGCTTCGTGAAGGGGTGTCAGAACGAAGCTTCGAGAGGCGCTTCGATCAGACCCTGGGGCAGGCGTTCGGGAGCAAAATCGAGCGGCTGGTGGATTTTGGGCTTTTAGAGTGGACAGAGACTGAACCTGGTGAGGCTTCAATACGCCTGACCCGAAAAGGGAGACTGGTGGGCAACCAGGTTTTTGTCGAATTTATCTGATTACTCAAGCCTCGCGCTGCAACAACTTTTTTGCCAGCGCAGTCAGCGCCTCACCGGCCTCGCCGTGGGGTGATGCTTCCGCCAGGGCATCCAAGGCCTGATCGGTCAGCCTGTTGGCGCGCTCCAGGGTAAATTGTCGCCCACCTTCCATCTCAAGCTGCGCCGCCAGCGCGGGGATATCCGCAGCGGTGATCGACCCCTGGGTCCAGCGAGCGGCGAATCGCCCGCCCTTGCCCAACCCGTACAACACCGGCAGCGACTTCTTACCAGATAGCAAATCGCTTTCGGTCGATTTACCGGTCAACGCCGCATCCCCCCAGATACCCAGCAGGTCATCCAACGCCTGGAAAGCCAGCCCAAGCAATTTACCAAAGCGTTGATAGGAGCGACACACCGGGTCGCTGGCCTGAGCTGCCAGAGCGCCAAGCTGTGTGCAAGCCGCCAGCAGTGCCGCTGTTTTACCACTCACCATCGGCCAGTAAGCCTCCAGCGTCAGGTTGCCACGGGATTCATAGCTCAGGTCCATATATTGACCCTGGGTCAACGACAGGCAGCTCTCCTGTAGAACAATTGCTGCACGCAGAGCAACTTCTGCGGAGACGGTTTCGCCGAGGCGGAGCAGCGCCATCTGTGCCAATGTGAACAGGGTATCGCCAGCATTAATCGCTTGGGCGGCCCCCCACTTCGTCCATACCGTGGGGCGACCGCGGCGCAACGGGCTTTGATCCTGGATGTCATCATGGACCAGGGAAAAATTGTGGATCAGCTCGACGGCGGCCG
>MGNS01000014.1:5670-10924 GCA_001795165.1 Chloroflexi bacterium RBG_16_57_11 | reverse complement strand
GGCCATTCACCACCTGCCGCGGCCGCGCTGAGCAGCACCAACAATGGGCGAATGCGCTTACCACGCGCTCCCGGCCCGGCGCCCTCCCCCTGCCAGCCCATATGATAGGCCAACATGTGGTGCATTTCCTCCAGCCCAGGCTGGCGTGTCAAGGCTACAACACGTTGGAGCTCTTTTTCGATCGCCTGATAAAGGGTTTCGCTCAGCATAAACTGCAATATTTCAAACGATTCTGAAAGACATGAGAAATGTCGAGAAGGCGAAGCCTGAGAGATCGAATTCCGCCGCTATGTCGCCAGGGTCAATTCTACATCGCCAAGCGCTTCCAGATTGCCCGCGCCGGCTGCAAACATACACACCCGAATCTCTCGCGTCAGCTCTTCGATGACCTGCACTGTTTCTTCCAGTGAGCTGGCGGCTGCCTTCAGGAACGGTCCTGCCATTCCGCCCAGTCGCGCCCCGAGTGCGATGCATTTGGCGATGTCTACACCGGAGCGCAGGCCACCAGAAGCAATGACAATCAGCTCAGGGGCAGCGCTGCAGACGTTGGTAACTGCCTCCGCAGTGGGAATGCCCCAATCGACGAAGGCAGCGGCTAACTGGCGCTGGCTTTCGTCTGTGGCGCGATGCATCTCCACCTGCGACCAGGAAGTGCCACCGGCGCCGGCGACGTCGATGGCGGCTACGCCGGCCTCCGCCAATCGACGCACATCCTCTTTCGAGAAACCCCAACCCACCTCTTTTGCGATCACCGGTATGGGCAATGCGCTGCAGACCATCTCAATCTTGCTGAGCAAACCAGACCAGCGAGTATCGCCCTCTGGCTGAACAGCCTCTTGTAAAGCATTCAGATGCAGGATCAAGGCGTCAGCATCGGCCATCTCCACTGCCCTCCGGCACTCGTCGACGCCGTAACCATAATTTAATTGGATCGCTCCAATGTTCGCCAGCAACAGCACATCCGGTGCATAAGGACGCACCTGAAAGCCGGGAACCAGCTCGGGGTGCTCGAGAGCGACACGCTGCGAACCCAAGCCCATGGCGATGCCACTCTGCTGGGCAGCGCTAGCCAGGATGCGATTGATCTCGGTCGCCTGTTCGGTGCCGCCAGTCATCGAGGAGATCAGAAGCGGGGCCTGAAGCCAGCGACCAAACAGCTCCTGACCTAAGTCGATGCTCTCCAGATCCAGCTCAGGTAAAGCTCGATGGACAAAGCGATAGCGTTCCAGTCCGGTGGTCAGGCCAGAGCGCACATCCTCTTCCAGATTGATGCGAATGTGATCCGATTTTCGAGAACCGATAGGCGTAACTTCTGTCATGGATTGGTGTTCCTTGTGGTGAGATAATCTTACCAGCCGGATGATGGGCTGTCTAGCCCCAGGCAATTATCAATACCACTTGACAAGATTGACGACCGGGTTACAATTGGCACGAATTCTCAATAGCAACTAAATCAATCAGGAGGACCCTCAATGGCAGACACCTTTTCACAGGTTAAGGACGTAATCGTTGAACTTCTCAACGTAGACGAAGGCAAAGTCACGATGGACGCACGTTTCCGTGAAGACCTGGAAGCCGATTCCCTGGATCTGGTCGAGCTGATCATGGCCTTCGAAGACAAGTTTGGTGGTGAAATTTCTGATGAAGACGCTCAGAAGATTACCACTGTTGGCGAGGCCGTGCGCTACCTTGATGCGCATATGGCTTGAATTTCGACAGTATCCAAGATCATTAGCCAACAGGGTTGTGGAGCGGTCGGCGCCGCTCCACAACCCTGTTAACGTTTAGACATCGTAACCAAGCCAATGACTGGAATCTATGCCGCCTTACACCAGCCCAGTCCCAGGCTTACATGAGTAATTCCGGGATTTCTTCTGGATGACGGGCGACACGCACACCGGCATCCTGTAAAGCTTTGATCTTCTCCACCGCGGTGCCAGAGCCTCCTTCGATGATCGCGCCGGCATGACCCATGCGCTTACCGGGCGGTGCGGTCTGACCGGCGACGAAACTGACCACCGGCTTGGTCATAAAATCAAGGATATATTCGGCTGCCTTCTCCTCGTCGGTGCCACCGATCTCGCCGATCATCACAACTTTGTCCGTCTGTGGGTCCTGGTTGAACAATCGCAGACAATCGATGAAGTTGGTGCCGTTAATCGGGTCGCCGCCGATACCCACGCAGGTGCTGACGCCCATACCAACCTCTTTCAGCGCGTAGAGCACCTCGTATGTCAACGTCCCGGAGCGTGAGACCACGCCTACTCGACCCGGGATGGATATGTTACCCGGGATGATCCCTACTTTGCACTCGCCGGGGGTGAGCAAGCCGGGACAGTTCGGCCCGACCAGGCGCACCTCTTTTTGATCCAAATAGTCGCGCACACGCATCATATCCTGCACCGGCACGCCCTCAGTAATACAAACGATCAGCGGTATGCCAGCATCGGCAGCTTCGAACATCGCGTCTGCAGCGAAGCGCGCCGGGACAAAGATGATGCTGGTATCCGCGCCGGTAGCCTCCACAGCCACCTTGACCGAATCGAACACGGGGATTTTATCCAGCACCCATTCCCCGCCCTTGCCTGGAGTGACCCCGGCGACGATGTTGGTGCCGTATTCGAACATTTGCTGGGTGTGGAACAGGCCGTCATGGCCGGTTATGCCCTGAACAAGCAAGCGGCTGTTGCGGTCAATTAATATGCTCATGGCTTAGCCTCCGGTGGCCAGGGCAACGGCCTTCTGCGCAGCGTCGGCCAGGGTTTCAGCGGTAACCATTTCCGCGTCGGCCAGCATGCGCCGGCCTTCTTCGGCATTCGTACCCACCAACCGAATGACCATCGGCACGTTTGTCTTGACTTCAGCCAGGGCAGCCAGGATGCCACGGGCGACTTCATCGCCACGGGTGATGCCGCCAAAGATATTGTACATCACCGCCTTCACGTTCGGGTCGGTCAGGATGATGCGCAGCGCCGCCGCCACCTTCTCCGAGCTGGCCCCGCCGCCGATATCCAGGAAGTTTGCTGGCGAGCCACCAAAGAGCTTGATCAGGTCCATCGTGGTCATCGCCAGACCGGCGCCGTTGACCATGCAGCCGATATTGCCATCCAGTTTAATAAACGACAAGCCATACCGTCGGGCTTCAATCTCGGACGGGGCTTCGACGTCCAGGTCGCGCATCTCCGAAAGCGCTTGTTGTCGGTACAGGGCATTGTCGTCGATCAGCATCTTGCCATCCACTGCCAGCAGCTTGTTATCACCGGTGATCACCAGCGGATTGATCTCCGCCAGGGTGGCGTCACAATCGATATAAGCCTGCCACAAGCCGCGAGCGATCAGCCCAAACGTGCGCCAGTGATCGCGCGGCAGATCGATGCCCGCCGCGATATCACGTGATTGGTAATCGCGCAAGCCGAGCAGCGGATCGATATGCACCTTGATAATCTTCTCGGGGGTCAGGCGTGCGACCTCTTCAATCTCCACGCCTCCAGCCGACGAGGCCATCATCACCGGCTTGCGAGCGCCACGGTCATTGGTGATACCCAGGTAGATCTCGGATTCGATAGCGGCGGCTTCGTCCACCAGCACCTTGCGGACCGGCAGACCTTTAATCTCCATCGCCAGGATCTGGCCGGCGAGATCGGCGGCTTCGTCAGGTGTCTTGGCCAGGCGGATGCCCCCCGCTTTGCCCCGTCCACCCACTAACACCTGCGACTTAATAACAACGCGGCTACCCAGTTCTTTGGCGATTTGCTTGGCCTCGTCTTCGGTAGCCGCCACCCGTCCTTTGGGGATCGGGATGCCATATTTGGCAAAAATTTGTTTGGATTGATACTCGTGCAGTTTCATAATCAGGCAGTTTCTCCCTGTAATCAGGTTGTACCTTTCTGCAGAACGATTTTCCAACTGATTATACCATCGGGGGAGTCCAGAGCCCTGAGTATAGAGGCAAAGATTGGAGGACCGACGTTTATTTAATGTGAACAGTTTTATTGTAAAATGATAGCACCTTTGGTCAGCCTGTAGAACAGCTATTCGAATTCATCTGCCTGATTACCGATCCTCGCAATGTTAGACCCCACTGAACGCTTTTCGACCCGTGTCGAGAACTATGTGAAATATCGTCCCGGCTACCCACCCGAGGTGATCATCACTTTGCAAGAAGAATGTGGCCTTACTCCTGCCTCGCTGGTCGCCGATATCGGATCGGGTGCCGGCATCTTGAGCGCTCTGTTCCTGGAAAACGGCAATCCGGCCTACGCTATAGAACCAAATGACGAGATGCGCCAGGCCGGCGAGCGCCTGTTGCGGAACTGGCCCGGCTTTCATAGCATCAGCGGGCGGGCTGAAGCCACAACATTAGCCGATCGCAGCGTCGATTTTATCGTCGCCGGCCAGGCTTTCCACTGGTTCGATTTGCAAAAAGCACGCCTCGAATTCGAGCGCATCCTAAAGTCTGGTGGTTGGGTCATGCTGGTCTGGAACGAGCGTGAAATCCGGATAACCCCCTTTCTCGAAGCCTATGAGATGCTCCTGCAACGCTATTCGATCGACTACCCTAAGGTGGATCACCGCCAGGTCGACCAGGCAGCCCTATCGGCCTTCTATGGTCCGGGCGGGTATAAGACTAAAACATTCCGACACCAGCAAGATTTCGATGGGATTCGTGGCCGTCTGCTATCGTCGTCCTACTCCCCCGAGGCAGGGCACCCAAATCATGAGCCGATGCTGAAAGAACTGGAAACAATTTTTCTTGCCCACCAGGTCAGCGGGCGGGTAGGATTCGCATACACGTCCAAAATGTATTTCGGAAAACTAAGCTAAGAGGAGATACGTCGGAACCAACCATATTCTATTCGAATCATGCCGATCAGATGAACCGATAATCACAGCCGGCTCATCGGCCAACTACAGGTTCAGCACATAAGCAGGAGGAAATTATGGATATCCATCCATTGTATTTATTCCTCGTCAGTGGGGCATCTCCACGGGATCCAAAGGGTCAAACCTGGTTACTAACCACAATCCTGTGCATCTGGATATTGTTCGCTAATTATTCTTCTGCAGCCGCATCAAATACGATTGCTCCAAATCTCCAACCTGGCTGTACCTCGGTAAGCTATGGGCAAACAAACAGTGGAACAATCAGCTCACCGGGTGAAGAGGATTGCTTTACCTTTGCGGGTGTATCGGGCGAGCGGGTTTACCGCAGAGTCGTAGTGACATCAGGCTCATTAAGTGCTCTCCACGAAAT
>MGNS01000014.1:4553-5633 GCA_001795165.1 Chloroflexi bacterium RBG_16_57_11 | reverse complement strand
TTGGTCGATGAGTGGACCTGCCTGCTTGATGCCAATGGCACTTATACCCTCCTCATCCGCGACTACTATAGCACTGGCACTGGGAATTACAGTATTTTCATGCAACGGTTGAATTCTCCGGTAGGTTGTGGGTCCATAACCTATGCCGCTCCTCCGACCAGTGGAGCGATCGCTCTCGCGGCAGAAGCCGACTGTTACACATTCAATGGGGCCTCAGGTGAGCGGGTGTATCGCCGTGTGTTAGGGATTTCGGGAGCGGTTGAACCCTGGCATGAAATCTTACGCCCGGATGGCACGCGTCTCTGTGGGCCTTTCATCGTCGATGAATGGACCTGTCTGCTTGACACCAACGGCACCTACACACTCTTCATTCGCGATTATCCGGGAACAAACACAGGAGACTATCGCCTGTACTTACAACGGCTCAATCTTCCAGTGGGCTGCGGGACCGCCACTTACGGCGCTCCGCCAGTTACCGGCACGGTTGCCGAGGTGCCAGAAGGAAATTGCTTCACATTCGATGGTATCTCCGGCGAGCGAGTATACCGTCGGCTGGTGAGGACTTCGGGGATGGTAAGGCCTTGGCATGAAATCTTACGTCCAGATGGCACCCGTCTTTGTGGACCCTTTCTCGGAGTTGAGCATACCTGCTTGCTGGACACCAGCGGAAGCTTCACGATCTTCGTTCGCGATTTTACAGGTGTTTATACTGGCAATTATCACCTCTACCTGCAACGGCTCAATCCCCCGGTGGGCTGTGTAAACATTGCCTCTGGCGCCTATTCGGCAACCGGTATCATCGTTCAGGTTGCGGAAGCCAATTGTTTCACATTCTATGGAGCTGCGGGCGAATGGATATATCGCCGGGTTGTACGGACTTCAGGTACACTCACCCCTTATCATGAAATCTTGCGTCCGGATGGCACCCTTCTGTGCGGGCCGTATGTTATTGCGCAACAGGTATGTCTACTTGACACGAGCGGCATCCACACGATCCTGGTCAGAGATTTTCCTGGCCCAGGGACGGGAAATTTCACTGTATATTTGTATCGAGCGTACCTTTACCTTCCGCTGATATTG
>MGNS01000014.1:4129-4506 GCA_001795165.1 Chloroflexi bacterium RBG_16_57_11 | reverse complement strand
CGTCGCGGCGGCGCTCCATCTCGTGGCGAGTCTTAGCTTCCAGGTTCAGACGCAAAAGGGGCTCTGTATTGGATGGACGCACGTTGAAATGCCAGTCGGGATACAACACCGAAATCCCGTCCAGGCTGTGCTGCTCACCATCAGCATAACGCAGTGCCAGCTCGTGCATTTTGGCTTGCGGGTCGGCGACAGTGGAGTTGATCTCTCCCGTGATGAAATACTTCTCCTCCAGCGGCTGAAGCAGCGCTGAGAGGCTTGTTCCGCGGCGGGAGAGTAATTCCAGCAGCACCAGCGCAGGCACGATACCCGAATCTGCGAAGAAAAAATCCATAAAATAATAATGCCCGGTGACTTCACCAGCAAAGAGCGCCCGCTCG
>MGNS01000014.1:0-4123 GCA_001795165.1 Chloroflexi bacterium RBG_16_57_11 | reverse complement strand
ATGCGCCGCTTGATGAAAGCGTGGCCAACGCGCTCCATAAGCGGTATACCACCACCGGCAGTGATCAGCGCAGGCACCGCCCAGGAAGCGCGCACATCGTAGATGATCCTGGCGCCTGGATGCTTTTCAAGCAGATAGCTACCCATGATGGCGGTGAGAAAATCACCTGAGACAAACTCGCCACGATCGTCGATGGTGAAGAAACGATCGCCATCCCCGTCGAAGGCAAAGCCGATGTCCGCCCGCTCGGCGACTACTCGCCGTTGTAGCTCAGCGCGGTTCTCCGGCTGCAACGGGTCCAGGCCATGGTTGGGCAAATTGCCGTCCGGCTCCAGGTACATACCGACCAGCTCGACCGGCAGATGGCGAAAGACTTCCTCCAGAATTGGGCCGACCATGCCGTTACCGGTGTCCACCACCACCTTCAGCGGGCGAAGTGCGGAGAGGTCGATGATCGAAAGCACTTTGGCTACGAACGCCTCCCGAAAATCCTTTGGAATTACCTGGCCGCGCCGCGCTGGCTGGCTGAAAGCACCTGCCTCCACCAACCGGCGGATGTCCTGGATGCCGGCGTCTCCGCTGAGCAGGTAGGGCATGCGGCGCACCATCTTGAAACCATTGTAGGCCTTGGGGTTATGTGAGGCGGTGGCCATCATCCCCGGCAAGCCGAGGGTGGCGCAGGCAAAATAATATTGGTCTGTGCTGACCATGCCAATATCCAGAACATCGGCGCCCTGGTCGGTCAGACCACGGATGACAGCAGCCATCATAGATGGCCCGGAGAGGCGCATATCTCGCCCAACCACCACCTGAGACGCATCCAACAATACAACGAAGGCGCGTCCAATACGATAGGCGATATCCTCATCCAGGTCGATCGGGTAGATACCGCGGATGTCATAGGCCTTGAAAATGGATGGATTAACTTTCATCTGGCTCGATCGTTCCTAGATCAATGACTCATAGCCCCGCGTCTTGAGCGTTTCGACCAGCTCTCGCACCCGTTGCTCCTGATCCTTATGGCACACCAGCAAAGCGTCACCGGAATCAACAATGATCAGGTCGCTCACGCCTACCGTTGCGATCAGACGCTGGTCGCCAATGACCAGGGTGTTGTGCGTGTCGAGAGTCACCAGTTTACCGTTTATGACGTTGCCCTGTTCATCGGTGGGTAACAACTCCACCAAGCTCCCCCAGGTACCGATATCGGTCCAACCCATTTCCACCGGAATAACCACCACTTCGTGCGCCCGTTCCATAATCCCATAATCGATGGTTTGCTTGGCAATCTGCGGCCAGACCCGGCCGAGCACCGCCTCGTACGCCTCCGTCCCGAGAACGGCGTCCACTTCCATCAGTTGGGCATAAAACTCCGGCATCTGGCGCTCGAACTCTTCCAGGATGCGCCTCACCTGCCAGATGAACATACCGCTATTCCAGGAGTAGATACCACCGGCAACCATGCGCGCGGCGGTCTCGCGGTTGGGCTTTTCCGTAAAGCGCCGCACGTGAAAGACCTGGAAATTCCCCACCTTGCCTAAAGCCGGTCCTTGCTCGATATATCCATAGCCGGTGGATGGGCTACTGGGCCGGATTCCCAGGGTGACCAGGTAACCCTGACGAGCGAATTGTACCCCAGCGGAGAGCACCTGGCGAAAGCGCGCGGTATCAGAAATGTAATGATCGGCGGTCAGAACCACCATCACCGACTGCGGGTCGGCCCGGCGCAGGTGGATCGCCGCCAGTCCAATCGCCGGAGCAGTGCCACGCCCTTCCGGCTCAAGGATCAGATTGCCTATTGGCAATTCCGGCGTCTGTGCGTGAAGCAAGCTTGCGTGTGCGGCCCGGGTAACAACCCAGACGCCCTCCGGTGGAAAGAGCGGCGACAGGCGATCCACGGCATGCTGGAACATACTTCGCTCGCCCACCAACTTTAAAGATTGCTTCGGGCGGTTTTCACGGCTCAATGGCCATAACCGGGTTCCCGATCCTCCGGCCATGATGAGTGCGAAGTCCATTGCTACCTCCGTTCATAACCCTCGCAGAACTGTGCTCTCGCGAGGCGGCAAGCCTTCCTTTGGCAGCCGCTTCAACACGACATAGTCCAATCCGTGTTCCTGGCAGAATTGACGTTTTTCGGGTTTGTCGCCGTCCTGATTGACAGCGTAAATATCCGGTTTCAATAACGCGATTTCCGGCTCAGCGTCCATCCAGCCATTGCCAGAGCTGACCAGCGCCTGGTGGACGAACCGCACCGCCTGTACCATGTAGCGCCGCTGCTCCTGCCCGAACATTGGGTGACCGTCGCCTTTAAGCAGCTGGATATTCGCATCATGCCCGACGAGGACATACAGCTCACCAAGCTGTGCCGCCTCTTCTAAAAAACGCACATGCCCCGAATGTAGCCAGTCAAAGCAGCCGGTCACGAGGACCTTTTTCCGCCCGGTGGTGGGCGCTGGGGGCAGCACAGGCCATCCGGCCAGGTCGGTCTTCCTCAACACCTGATAACCCAGCCCAAAGGAGACTGCAAACATACGCTTGCGATCATTATGCTGTGTCTCATCCACAACCCAAATAGGCGGGTTGTCCTCTTCCACATAAGGCAGAACATCGGGATCCCGAGGCCACACAACCTCGACGCGATTGACAAAACGCAGAGACTCGAGCAGGTACAGGCGTTCATCCAAAAGAAACTTGGGCCCAGCGCCGGTCTGCGACCGCACAGCCTCATCAGCCCAAAGATAGACATGCACCCGCCCCAGCCGTGAAGCCTCGTGTAAAAAACGCACCTGCCAGGCACTCAGGTCATCGAAACCGCCGAAAACAACTACCTCTCTCATAACGTGCTCCCCTGCTCCTTCCCGAGGTGTACCTGGGCATGGAACGCTCCAGGTACCGTTTCCTGAGAGACGACGAACAGGTACCCTCCGCCACACCCTGAATACATCGCCCCGGCATATTTTTTTTGGTAATGCTGTATCAAGCACACCAGATCCACTGACAGTCTGGGATGTCGTAAGGTGTGCGGCAAGATCGCCTCCCAGCAGCGCATGCATTCGTTCATTGATTCGCCCAGGGCAACAGCATCATAACTCAAGATGGCCTCATAACAATCCTTACCGGTCTGCCCAAGGCGGCGAATCCATTCCCGGTCCAGGTTTTTGACACCCAACGGATTATACCCTGCCGGGCGCGGCGCGACCGGTAAAATGTGGATCACTTCACCCAGCCAGCGCGCGATCTGAGGATCAACGCACGTTTCGACATGCACAGGAAAATAGCCGTTTTGATGGTTATCGTCATAATCCAGGCGGTTAATGCCGGGATAGATCAATCCAGCCATATCCTGTGAGCCGGAGGGCTCTGGCTTCTCACGATTCTCTGCTGCATAGAGCTGTCGCACCAGCTCCGCCGGATCGCCAGCGGGCAGGCGGTTCCCCCACAAGCCCATGGCGACTTTGCGTGTGCTGGTGCCCATACCGCATCGATCCATGAAATAAAACTGTGGCTCCACCGCCACCACAACCATCGAGCCGGGCGGGGTGGGATTGTGCTGCGAGACGAACGGCTGGTCGATCCAGCCGCCAGCTAGCGCCATGCGATAGGGTATAGCGCCTATAATCGAGGTAATGCCTGCATACTGCTTATTCATCAGACAAAAGCCTAACACCGAAAGATTTTTGGTACACGGATCACACGGATAACACGGATATTATATTTATGATCCGTAGAATCCGTGTTGATCCGTGTACCGATTGTTTTATGAAATGCCCACGATTTCTTCGACCACCCGACGACCGGCCTTGCGAGCATAGTATTGCTCCTCGATCCAGGCGTAGGTTTTTACCAGGCCCTGGCGTAGCGGGGTGTTCGGCTCCCAGCCGAGCACAGACCGGATATAGGTATTGTCGCTGTTGCGGCCTGCAACACCGCGCGGGGCGTCCAGGTCATACATGCGGCTCAGTCGCACTCCGGCAATTTCCTCGATCATGCTGACCAGCGCGTTGATCGAAACCAGCTCGCTGGAGCCCAGGTTGATCGGGGTGGCAATCAAATGATCGCAGTGCATGATCAGATCTACTCCCAAGACACAGTCATCGATGTACATGAAACTGCGCGTTTG
>MGNS01000013.1:16014-16245 GCA_001795165.1 Chloroflexi bacterium RBG_16_57_11 | reverse complement strand
GCCTGCCAAGCCCTTATCATTTAACCCTTCCATACCCAAATCCACCACAGCCCCATCATCAAGAATCCGATCACCAGCCGCGCCGCCAGCGACAGCCCCCAGCCCTTGGCCATCCCGAAGACGGCCTGGCGCGCCAGGGTCCAGTCGTGCAGGCGGTAGTATTCCAGCAGCAGCACCGCGACCGGCGCAGCGATCAGCCCGCCGATTGGCGGGAAGAGGATCGTGCCCAGG
>MGNS01000013.1:8430-15946 GCA_001795165.1 Chloroflexi bacterium RBG_16_57_11 | reverse complement strand
GAACAGGTTATCCGCTAGTGAGCCGACCAGCGCCAGCAGGCTGATGATGACGAAGATCACGATCCCCAGGGTCTCGAAGCCGGCGGCGATGCCGTAGCCCAGAGCGGAGAGCCACATGATCAGCAGCCCGGGGAAGATCGGCACCACCAGCCCGATCAGCCCGACCAGCATGAAGAACTGCACCACGAACAGCAGGACGTAATTCAGCGCATCTTCCATCGTCTCTCCTCAGCGGTCAGTCTGTCGCTGGCGGGTTTTATCAGGAGCGGATCACATCGATCCCGCCCATCCACGGGCGCAGGACCTCGGGCACCACGATCGAGCCATCGGCCTGCTGGTTGTTCTCCAGTACGGCGATCAGGGTGCGCGGCATGCCGAGCCCTGAGCCGTTCAGTGTGTGGACGTAGCGCGCCCGTCCGCCCTCCTCCGGGCGGTACTTGATGTTGGCCCGGCGGGCCTGGAAGTCGGTCACGTTCGACACCGACGACACCTCCAGCCACTCCTGGCAGCCGGCCGCCCACACCTCGATATCGTAGGTGATGGCCGAGCCAAAGCCGATGTCGCCGGTGCACAATTGCTTGACCCGGTAGGGGAAGCCCAGCAGGCGGGCGGTCTCTTCGGCGTCTGCGCGCATCTTCTGTAGATAAGTCTCCGACTCCTCCGGCTTGCAGAACACGTACATCTCGACCTTGTCGAACTGGTGGCCGCGTTTGATCCCGCGCACGTCCCGCCCGGCGCTCATCTTCTCACGGCGGAAGCACGGTGTGTAGGCGGTGTAGCGCCGCGGCAGGTCGGCCTCCTCCAGGATCTCGTCCATGTGCAGCCCGGTGAGCGGCACCTCAGCGGTGGGCACCATCCACAGGTCTTCCTCGTGGTCCTTGTACAGGTTGTCCTGGAACTTGGGCAATTGCCCGGCGCCGAACAGCGTCTGCCCCCTGACCATGAAGGGCGGATATTTCTCGGTGTAGCCCTGGCGGGTGTGCAGGTCGAGCATGTAGGCGATCAGGGCCCGCTGTAACCGGGCGCCTGCCCCGCTGAGCACGTAGAAGCGTGAGCCGGTGATCTTGACGCCCTGCTCGAAGTCGATGATGCCCAGCGCCGGGCCCAGGTCCCAATGCGGCTTGGGCTCGAAATTGTATTGGGGGATCTCGCCGTGTGTGCTCAGGACGACGTTCTCGCTGTCGTCCTTTCCGCACGGGGTGCGCGGGTCGGGCAGGTTGGGGATGACTGCCGTCGCCGCTTCCAGGTCTGCGTCCACCTGGCGCAGGCTGTTGTCCAGCTCGGCGATACGGTCACCGACAGCCCGCATGAGGTCGATCTTGGCCTGGCGCTCGGTCGGGTCCTTCATGCGCCCGATTTCTTTTGAGACGGCGTTGCGCTCTGCTTTCAGGGCCTCGACTTCCTGGATCAGGGCGCGGCGCTGCTCGTCCAAGGCCAGCACAGCGTCGACCGGCGCAGCCTCCATCTGGCGGGCCTGCATAGCCTGGCGCACCAGATCGGGCTGCTCACGAATGATGTTGATGTCTAACATGGTTGCACCTCCTGCGTAGAATAGATAAACCCCCCAGGTCCTGCAGGACGAGGGGGGCGCTCGTGGTGCCACCTGCGTTTACCGTCCGGGTCAGACGAGGCCGGCAATTGCTTGCCTGGCTTCGGACGGCCTCTGCGCGCGCTAACGGGCGTACCCGTTCCCCTTACGATGAATTTTGCGGCGTCTTATGACGCAAACTGCGTGCCGCAAAATCCGCCCCTGCGGGGAGGAGAGGTTGGCGCAAAAGCGAAGAACATCGCTTTTGGACTTAACCGGCGGAGGGGATTTCGCCGTACGACTCTGCTGCCTCGCACCACCGGCAACTCTCTGGAAAGGCGAGACGGCTACTGGTCTCCGCGCCATCTTTCTTGGATGTAATTGGGTCGGATTATACCCCAGGGTGGAGGGGTGTCAAGTGCCAGGTGTCGAGTGTCAGGTGCCAACTGTCACGGCTGGAGGCAGTCTGAGTGTAATCGAAGACCGCCGCGCATGTGGAGAAGACCGGCTAGCTTCAGTTGCACTCAGCGTGCCTGAAATCGCATAATCGAAGATGCCGGCCTGCCCTTCTATTCTCCTGAGAGATTGTGGTAAACTCCTCTTCACCTTAACAACCCTTTTTGAATTCGGTCGCTGCTACCCAAAAAACCGATTGGAAATCGGTTCAAGACAGCCCGCAGACCAGGTTGAACCCGCTTCAGCGGGTTTTGCAATGTCAGCCCTGGGTTTCAACCCGGGCGACCTGCAGGCGACCTCAACCGGTTGGGGTCAACCCGGACCACCCGGCCGAGTGGGCCGAACCCGCTTCAGCGGGTTTCGCAACGTCAGCCCTGGGTTTCAACCCGGGGTGGGCAAAACCCGGGGCGCCCCCAACCCAGGCCGGCCCCAACCCGGGCGGCCTACCATTCAAGCATAAAATGCTTACCTGTGAGAATCCATGAAAATCCTTACTGTTGACGTTGGAACCGGTACCCAAGACATCTTCCTCTACGACTCCCGCCTCGACCTGGAGAACGGGCTTAAGCTGGTGGTGCCTTCGCCCACCATGATCGTCCATCGCCGGCTGAAACAGGCCACCCATATACGCCAGCCGGTGCTGCTGACCGGGGTGACGATGGGCGGCGGGCCAAGCGGCTGGGCGGCTGAGGATCATATTCGCGCCGGGCTGGCGCTGTATGCCACGTCCGAGGCGGCGCGCTCGTTCAACGACGACCTGGATGCGGTGCAGGCCATGGGCGTGGTGCTGGTCAGCGACGACGAAGCCCGCCGCCTGCCGGCAGATGTGCTGCGCCTTGAGCTGCGCGATTTCGACTTCGATGCCATTGCCCGCTCGCTGGAGCCGTTCGGCGTCTCGCTGGGCGACCTGGCGGCTGTCGCTGTGGCGGTATTCGACCACGGCAACTCGCCGCCGGACTACTCCGACCGCCAGTTCCGTTTCGATTACCTGGACCGGCGCATCCGGGCGGAGAACCGATTGAGCGCCTTCGCTTACCGGGCGGATGAGGCGCCGGAGATCATGACCCGCCTGCAGGCGGTCGTGCAGTCCGCCAAACAGAGCGTCCACACCGCGCTGGGCGAGATCCCGCTGGTGGTGATGGACACCGCTCCGGCGGCGGTGTTGGGGGCGACCTTCGACTCGCAGGTGCAGGCCCGGGAGCGGGTATTGATCGCCAACGTGGGCAACTTCCACACCCTGGCTTTCCGCCTGGGTCCGGGCGGGATCGAGGGCGTATTCGAGCACCACACCGGGCTGCTCGACCTGCCCAAGCTGGAGGCGCTGCTGCGGGCCCTGGCGGCCGGCAGCCTGACCCACGCCGAAGTGTTCGGCGATAACGGCCACGGGGCGCTGATCTACCACGACCAGCCACTGTTGCTGGACGAGGGAGCCGGCTTCGGTGTGGTGGTCACCGGGCCACGGCGGGGGCTGATGCGCGGCTCGACGCTGCGCCCGTATTTCGCCGTGCCGTTCGGGGATATGATGATCGCCGGGTGCTTCGGCTTGCTGGCCGCCGTCGCCGATGTGCTGCCCGAGCTGGGCGAGCCGATCCGTGGATCGCTCAGCGGCGCGGGGGGTGGGACGGCGCCCTGGGACGCTTAGATCTGGCAACCGGCTCTTACGTGATTCTTACACGAATTCGGTATATTCAGGTTAAACTTTGGTCATCAGGAACATATTACACACGGAGAAACTTTATCAACGGATTATGCCTGCACAGATCGCAGGGGAGCGGATTTAGCGGATTATGAACTAGATAATATGATGCTTTCGACTACAACAGGCACATAATCCGTTCAATCCGTTATTGATATCCGTTGTCAGCTCACTTAATATCCAACCGACTAGCACAATATTCGGGTTTACCCAACCCAATCCGAGGTGAAATCGATGGACGCAACCGCACAAACCTCTTCTACCGAACAGCCACCCCCGATCGCCTTCAAAGCGGAGACCCGCCAGCTATTAGACATCCTGATCCACTCGCTGTACACCGAGCGGGAGATCTTCCTGCGCGAGCTGATCTCCAACGCCTCCGACGCGCTGACGCGCATGGATTTTGAGCTGCTGACCAACCGCGAGGTGCACGACCCGGACGTAAAGCTGGAAATCCGCCTCACCGCCGACCCCGAAACCAACACCCTGACCATACAGGATAACGGCATCGGCATGACCGCCGAGGAGATGGTCGCGGACCTGGGCACCATCGCCCATTCGGGTGCGCGCGAGTTCATCCAGGCGGCGCATGAAAGCGGCCAGAACCTGTCTGACCTGATCGGCCAGTTCGGCGTGGGGTTTTATTCGGCCTTCATGGTCGCCGAATGGGTCAAGGTCACCTCGCGCTCGTACCGCAAAGACGCCCAGGCCGCGACCTGGCACTGCACCGGCGCCGACACCTTCACCGTCGAGCCGGCGGAGATGGCCGAGCGCGGAACACGTGTCACTATCCAGCTTAAAGAAGACGCCAAGGAGTTCGTCCAGGAGCACCGCCTGCGCGAGATCGTCCGGGTGCACTCGGACTTCATCCCCTTTCCGATTTACGTGGGGAGCGGTGAGCAGCAGGCCAACCGCCAGACCGCCTTGTGGCGCCAGACGCCGCGCGAGGTGGAACAGAAGGATTACGACGAGTTCTACCAGCAGCTTACACTGGACTTCGAGGCGCCGCTGGCTCACGCCCACATGGCCGTCGATGCGCCGGTGCAGATGTACGCCATCCTGTTCGTCCCTCCCGGCCCGGAGCGGGGCATGTTCTCGCTGCGCAAGCAGGACGGGCTGAAGCTGTACGCCCGCAAGGTGCTGATCCAGGAATACCACCGCGACCTGCTGCCCGAGTACTTGCAGTTCATCCAGGGGGTGGTGGACTCGGAGGATATCCCGCTGAACGTCTCGCGCGAATCAGTACAGGCAACGCGCGTCATGGCGCACCTCAAGAAGCTGGTCACTTCCAAAGCAGTGGACATGCTGAAGAAGCTGGCCGAAGACGACCTCGAGAGGTACAGCCGCTTCTGGGAGGCCTATTCCCGCTATCTCAAGCAGGGCGTTGCGATCGAGCAATCCGAGCCGGAGCAGCTCTACCCGCTGCTGCGCTTCCACACCACGGAACAGCCCGAGCGCTGGTCTTCGCTGGATGATTACGTGGCGAGCATGAAGCCCGACCAGAAGCACATCTATTACCTGCTTGGGGATGACGACCGCTCTGCCCTGCACAGCCCGCACCTGGATGTCGTGCGGCGCTATGGCTATCCGGTGCTGTTGCTGACCGATCCGGTGGATGCTTTCCTGCTGGTCCGGTTGACCCAATACAAAGATTACCCGCTAAGCAACGTAGCGACTGCCGAGCTGGCGCTGCCCAATAAGGCCCAGGAGCCGGGTGGCGATGCTCAACCGGCGCTGGACGAGGTCAGCTCTCAGGATCTGATCGAGCGCTTCAAGTCGCGGCTTGGCGAGCGCGTCACCGACGTGCGCATGACAGAGCGTCTGGCGGATTCGCCTGCCCGCCTGGTCGACCCCGAGGGCGCGCCCAACCAGGAGATGCAGCGCGTCTACCGCCTGCTGAACCGTGAATTCGAGCCGCCTAAAAAGGTGCTGGAGCTGAACCCGCGCCATCCGATCCTGATGCGGCTGGGGAGCCTGCCGGTTGAGGATGAGCGCAACGCCCTGGTCATCGAGCAAATCTACGAGGATGCTTTGTTGATCGAGGGGCTGCATCCAGACCCCGCCAGCATGATCCTACGCATTCAGAAGATCATCGAATCTGCGTTAGAATAGCCCATAGCGAAACTCAAGTCAGGCGAGCCGGCTCTGGAGTGGATAACCTTTCGATCGTTATCTGTCTGATCCCCACAGCCCTGTTGCTGATCATCGCAGGGCTGTATTTGCTGGCGCGCCATTATCAGAAGGGGGCAGAAAGCGAGCTGGAGCGGCTGCGCGGCGACTGGCGGGGCTACGATTCGACCCGGGTGCAGGTCGCACAGTCCATCGGAGACTTCACCACCGACGTGCAGGAGCCTTTCGTCTCCCGTGTGGCCGACCTGCAGAGAACCCTGGTTGAGATCAATCGGCAAGCCGGGGCTTTGAGCCTCCGGCGTATCGAGTTGAAACAACAGGCCAACAACCTGAGCCTCAATCGCTGGCGGACGATGCTGGGTGCGCCTTACCTGTGGTACTTTCTGCGCAAGAACGCCTCCCAGCTTGGACGGGAGATTGAATCGGCCCGGGCTGGGCTGGAAAACGCTACCCGGTTGGAGCAGGAGCTGCAGCGCATCGGCTGGAGCGTCGCCCTCCAGGCCCGTCAAATCCGCCACCAGCAGCGCCAGGTGCATAAGATCCTGGAGCAGCTGCGCCTCCAAAACCTCCAGGGCGAAATCTTCGAAGCCGCCCTGCGCCGTGATCAGCAAGCCCAGGCAGCCCTGGCGCAGCTACCGGCTTATTTTTTCGATGGGGACGAAGAGGCCGTCCTTTCACAGGCCAGCCGGGAGGACATCAGCCGCCTCCATCAAAGCCTGGAAGCGCTCAAGCCGGAGCTGGATGATCTGCTGGAGCAATCCCAAAGCTGGGTTAAGGGATGCGACGAAGCCCATGACGAGGTGGATGTGCTGGGCCGGGTGTTGGCAGATGTTGAGCAATCTCTGAATAACCTGCCCCAGGGCATTGAAACCGCCGACCACCGCCAGCGCCTGGACCAGATGATGGTCATCGCCCAAAACCTGCAAGCCACGCTCACCCGGCTGGAGGTGGAGAGCATCGCCGCGGTGACCCAGGAAGCCAGGCGCTTGAGCCAGCTTGGGCAGGAGATGGTCCACGAGCTGCGGCGCGCCCGGCGCGAGCTGGCCTCCTTGGAAAACGTGACCGGCGAGCTGGCCGAGGGCTTCCAGGGGCTATCCTTGCACCTGGCGACGCTGGGGGCCAAGTCCAGCCACCCGATCGCCTGGGGGGGGACGATGAAGGATCTGGCCGATCTGAACCGCCAGGCGAACGCGTTGCGCAAAGCCAAGGGTGCGCACACACCGCAGCAGATCATGCAAAACATGGAGACCGCAGCAGCCATTCACTCGCGGCAAAAAGACCTGGCGCGAGCCTGCGATGCGATTGGGATTGCCCACACCGAGCTGCTTGCGCTGCTGTCGGAGCCGGAGCTGAGCCAACTCGAAGCCTGGCTGCCCGAGGCCCGGAAAATTGCCCGCCAGGCGCAGGCTTACCCGGCCGAGAACTGGTCGCGTGGCGACGCAATTGACGGCCTGATGGACGAGCTCAACACGCTTGAGGAGGTTGCCGGGCGCCTGGCCCTGTCGGACCTCAGCGCCCCAATCCCTGAAGATCAGGTCACCCAGCGCCTGGAAGCGGCCCGCCTGCTGGCGGGCGACTGCCAGAAGATGCAACGGCGGGTGGCAAACATTCGCAGCCGCCTGGAGAGCCTGCAACAAAGTGAAAAGACCGCCCAGGAGACGCTGGACGGCGCCCATTCTGCCCTGGCGCAAATCGGGTTTATCGTG
>MGNS01000013.1:3149-8143 GCA_001795165.1 Chloroflexi bacterium RBG_16_57_11 | reverse complement strand
CCTGCTGACCAACGGCCCGATGTTCACCCAGGCAGCTAAAATTCGCCTGCCTTTAGACAAAGCGATCAGCGAGCTGAAACGACACAGCGACCACTGGCAGGCTTGCATGGCGGCGCTGAACGCCCTGCAAGATTTCAAGCCTCTGATCGAAATATATAAAGAGGCAGAATTCCAGCGCGGCAAGACCCGCCAGGCGCTGAGCGCGGCGACCAGCGCCATGCGCCAGAAACGCCTCTGGCCGCCTACCAGCGTTTCTTTCGAGGAAGAGACGAAGGAGCTGGAAAAAATCGAGGGGCAGTGGCAGACTCTCAAGGAAGGTCAATCCCGGGCCATCGCCCGGGTCGCCCAGCTCAGCAACATAGGGGCGCGCTACCAGGCGCTCAGCGAGCGCATCGCACAGGCGGGGGAGAGGGCTACGCGTGAGCAGGCCGAAGCCGAAGAGCTGGAAGGGCAGGTAAACGAGTCGACCCAGATGTGGCAGAACCTGCTGTATGAATACAACAGCAACCCCACGGCCGGTCAGGAAATCAAGGAGCTGTTAGATGCGATCAACCACGAGCTGGCGCAGATCCGCCGCAACTACAACCAGGGCAACGCCGACTACCCCCAGACGTTGGGTGCGCTGAAATCTCTGCTCAAGCGGCTGCGCTATTACCAGGTTGCGCTGGATGATGAGAGCGCCCTGGACGCCTCCGGCAACATCCATCGCCGCCGCGAAAGCCGGCGAAGCGAGCGCTTCTAAGTACAATTTTCCAACAACGGATCAATCAGATCAGGCAGTTGGCGATAGCAACGGCCGGGCGGGTGTGGACAAAGCTCATTGTAGATGTTATCTAGTCGCCTAACCCATGACCGCTCTCAATCAGTTTCTTTAATCGCTGTACAAACCGCGCTGCCGGGGCACCATCGATAACATCATGATCAAAACTGATGGTCACGCTCATGTACTTGCGCACTTCTATGCGATGATCAATCACACCCGGCTTTTCGCCAATCCCACCCAGGGTGAGTTGGAGCGAATGATTGGGCACCGGAATTCCCCATCCACTCCCTGTGCCAAACATCCCGACTGAAGACACCAGGACTGTGCCGTAATAATCCTTGATCAACTGGGGATTTTTGAAAAGAACCCACAGGAAAAGTCGCCTGACAAACCCAGGCAGCCGCACAAACCGATCAATGAACATCGATTCCTGGCTGCTTTGATGTTGACTTTGGAATGCCCGGATTTCTTCATGAATTTCTCGAATGCTCTTCTTATTTACCCCTCTGATAATATGAGGTCGAATCGTCTTCTTGCCATCTACTTCGACCTCGAACAACATGTTCACATCCACCTCATCATAGATGATCAACTGGTTGCGCCTGTTCCGATAGGCGTGCATTTGCTTGTCCAGGTCGATCGCCTCTCCCAGACAGGCCAGGAAGAATGCAGAGAAGGACAGGGCTTCTCCCGTCTGAGCCTTGTGCTGATGAATGGTTTCACGAGCCTGGGTGATATCGAACTCTACCAGCCCATGCACGGTGTGCTTCAAAAGTCCCATTCGTCCACCATCGGCCATTAAAAGTCGAATCCTGGGATACGGTACAGCAGTATGACTACTCTGTTTAGTTTTCATAGATTTTCCTTTCTATTACCTGTCCCGGGCTCCCCAAGATATTGCTGGATGATTTTCACGGCGTTTCCCGTGCCATGCTCTGCACGAATTGCTTCACCGCATGATTTGGCACGTTTTCGTATACTAGGGTCTGTAACTGCAATCCTGATCGCGTTGGCCAGTCGGTCAGCGGTCAGTTTCTTCAGCGGTATTGGATCCGGCCCCAAACCTAATGCTTTGATCTGTGCTCCCCAAAAAGGCTGGTCGAAAACAAATGGAACAACCACTGTCGGCACGCCAGCGCGCAGCCCCTCTGCAGTCGTTCCCGCACCACCGTGATGCACGACAGCCGACATGCGTGGGAACAACCAGCTATGGGGTGCTGAATCCACCACGAATATATTATCCGGCACTAAATCGGTGCGCAAACCGCCCCAGCCTGTCAGCAATAGCCCCCGTTGACCGTTCCTGGCAAGCGCCTCCGAAACGAACCTGGCAAGCTGTTCCGGGTTGCGACCAGCCATGCTGCCAAAACCGATATAGACTGGTGGATCACCCGTCTCCAAGAACGTGTTGAGTTCCGGCGACGGCTGCCAGTCGGTCTGGCTATCGAGAAAAAAATAACCATTGACGTGTACGCTGTCTGGCCAATCTGCTGGGTGCGGGATTATGCTCGGGCTGTACGCACTCAGCATGGGAGTTGATCTTAATGTACGGTAAAAACGAGCAGCAGTATACGGTGACAATCCCAGGTGTTGTCTGAAATCATTCACGAAGGGACGGTACCATAACCAAACCACCTGGAGCATAACCATACCAGACAAGTAGTTATGCAATCCACCCAGATCTTTCTGTATAGGCCATGAAGGCGCTGCAAAAGCTCTCGTCGGAAGCAGGGGCGTGGGCTCGATATTAAGTATCGGAATATTCAGCGCTTCTGAGATAGATTTTCCGAAAGCACTAAATACACCTAAGCATATGATTGCATCTGCATCAAGGCATGCTGCATAGGCGTCTTCCGCCATTTCCAAAACAATAGGACGAATCAATTTCCTGATAGCACGAATTGATTTGATAGGATTGGCGCCGCCGGTCTCCATGAACTTTCGCCCGGTGTCGCTGGCCATAATTTTTTGGACATCCCCACGCAAGGGACGAAAACTAATATTGTGTTCCTGTATGAAACCAGCAAAGTCTTGAGGCGCAGCCAAGGAAACACGATATCCAGCCTGCTGGAGGCCTTTGCTCAGGGCGACACATGGCTGGATATCCCCTCGTGAACCTGCTGCGAAGACTGTGATTTTCATTATCTCAGAGATCCACCCGGACTCGCCCGGACCCCTTGCGGCCAGTGGTCCCGAAATAGCTCCCGCCATAGAAGTACCACGGCAGACTCTCCAGCAGGGCGACGGCCGTTTCCGGCCTTAGCGAGCGCAGCATCTCCGCAGTTGCCAGGCCGCGAAACCAGCGCCCGGACTTCGGGAAGGCCTCGTATTCGACGAAGTAGTGCAGCCACTGCCTGCCACAGGCCTTGCAGGTTTCGCCCGACACCTCACCAAGCCGGCCGTTTGCCTCATCGATACCTAGCGGCTCAGAGTCGTAGTCCAGGAAGTCAAACGGCGGGATCATGCAACGACACTCGGCCATAATGCGCCTTTGCTCGAATCAGGCGCCTGGCGGCAGTCGGCGAAATATGCCGTCGGCGTCTGGCTGGAATGAGACGACCGCCAGCACAGCCTCCAGGTTCAGTGCCCCATAGAGGTGTGGGAACAGGTCGCCATCGGCAAGCTCGTAGCGGATCGTTGGGCGGAGGCGCTGCGGATCGATCCACAGCAACAGCAAATCCTGCCGGCCGGCGTAGAAGCGGTTGGCGACCCCCAGGACCTGGCCCGGCAGCGAAGCATGGATAAAACCCTCTACAGCCAAGGAAGCGGGGCGATATTCCCCCATCTGCTGCGCCTCATTCCACTCGGCTGGCTCACAAATGTGAAGTATCACGCACTCGCCTTCTGAAGAAGCTCGCTCACACGGGCCATCACCGACGCCGCCACCTGTTCCTTGCTCATCAGATCCAGCGGCTCAACACCTCCATCGGCAAACAGCAGGGTGACGCGATTGGTGTCCGCGCTAAAACCGGCGTCCGTCGCCCGGATGTCATTGGCGACGATCAGGTCCAGTTTTTTGTCGTGCAGCTTGGCGGTCGCGTTATCGATCAAATCCTGTGACTCGGCCGCAAAACCTACCGTCACACTCGGCCGCCCCAGGCGGGCTTTTGCCTGCGCCACCGCCTTCAGGATATCCGGGGTGTGTTCGAGCCGGATTTCGGGCACCCCGCTTTCTTTCTTCAGCTTGTTCTCCGCCGGGCTCATCGGGCGGAAATCGGCCACCGCGGCCGCCATCACCAGGGCGTCCGCCTGCGGCAGGCATCCCAACACCGCATCGTGCATCTGCTGCGCCGTCTGCACCTCCACGGGCTGCACACCAACCGGGACCGCCAATGACACGGGACCGCTGATCAGCGTCACCTGCGCGCCCAGATCCAGGGCGGCCTGGGCGATGGCGTAGCCCTGCTTGCCCGACGAGCGGTTGGCAATCACCCGCACCGGGTCGAGCGGCTCCTGGGTGCCCCCGGCGGTGACGATCACCTTGCGCCCGCTCAGCGGCCCGCCTTTGCCCAAGACCCAGCGGACATGACCGAGCAGCTCCAACGGCTCGACCATCCGCCCCGGCCCTACCAGCCCGGAGGCCAGGTGTCCTTCCGCCGGCCCAACCAGGATCGCCCCGCGCTGGCGCAGGGTCTCCAGGTTCGCCTGTGTGGCGGGGTGAGCGTACATTCCACCGTCCATGGCCGGCGCCAGCATCAGCGGGCACTGCGCCGCCAGCGCGGTGAGGGATAACAGGTTGTCCGCCAGGCCATACGCCAGCTTGGCCAGGGTGTTGGCCGAGGCCGGGGCGATGATCAGCAGGTCGGCCTGGTGGGCCAGGCCAATATGCTGGACGTGCCCTTCGCTGCCCCACAGGTCGGCCTCCACATAGGCGCGCCGCCCGGTCACCGATTGGAATGTCAAAGGAGTGACAAATTGGAGCGCGGCCTGGGTCAGGATCACCTCCACCTGGGCGCCCGCCTGCGCCAGCTTGGAGGCCAGGTCGGCCGCCTTGTATGCGGCAATCGAGCCGGTCACGCCATGGATTATGTGTTTGTCCTGGAAGGGGGTATCCATGCCATTCTTCTCCCACTACCCGGGCTTCAATAGTATCCCTGCAGGTCGTATACTAGCATGCCAAGGTATTCTTTTAACATACGGGTCGTCAAACCCAGGTTATCCGCACTGGGCAGCAGCCCCAGGATCTGCACGCGCACATCAAGGCTGGTGAGCTCCTTCCATCCGGCATCGG
>MGNS01000013.1:2568-3126 GCA_001795165.1 Chloroflexi bacterium RBG_16_57_11 | reverse complement strand
GGAACGACCTCCAAGCCCTGAGCCTGAAAAAGCCGGACCGAGCGTGGCATGTGAAATGCTGAGGTTACCAGCAGTATACGCCGGATGCCCTTGTCTTTCAAGAGCTGTGCGCTGTAGAGTGCATCTTCGTAGGTGTTACGGGATTCCGGTTGGGTCAAGATGTCCTCGGCCGGGACGCCGATCATCTGCAAGAGCGCCTGCATATTTTGGGCTGAGGTGGTCTGGCGAAGGTCCCAATCCAGGGACCCGCCACTGGCCAGGATGACCGGCGCTTTCCCTTGCATGTAGAGCCAGGCAGCGTACAGCACACGGTCGCCGCCACTGTTGATTTCCGTGATTGGTCGGGGGCTATCCGGCGATTCGGTGCCGCCTCCCAGGACGACGATGGCCTGTGCGTTGGGCATCGGTGTCGGAGGCAGGTAACGCCGCTCCAGGGAGCGCGCCAGCCCCATCGCCACCCAGCGATTACCGCCAAGGGTTAAAACCAGCAACGCCAGGATCAGCGCTGCCTGCCGTAAGCCTGTCCTTCGACCAAGGAATAACGCCAGGATGATCAGC
>MGNS01000013.1:1804-2514 GCA_001795165.1 Chloroflexi bacterium RBG_16_57_11 | reverse complement strand
ACACGAACATGCTGCCCTTTGAGCGGCGATCAAATTTCTACGCCTGGATACAGATCAGACGCTGCCGGCCTGCCAGGTCATGGATCAATTCTACACCCGAATGGCTAAACACCGAGCGAGCAAGCTGTAACGTCGCCTCTCCCTGCCTCTCTTCGATTTCCAGGAGGACCAACCCTTCTGGGGCCAGAACGCCCTGTGCGTTTGTTAGCAGCCGCCGGATCAGGTTCAATCCATCCGGTCCGCCATCCAATGCCAGGAATGGCTCCCAGCGCTTGACCGGTAAATCTTGGAGCGTCTCACTGGGTATATACGGTAAATTGGAGCAGATCAAATCGACTTTTTGATTCAAAGCCGGTAGCAGGTCGGCTTGCAGGCACGACACACGCTCCTGCACGCCGTGCCGCTGGATGTTGCTCTGTACTACTCGCAACGCCTCCAGCGAGAGATCACAGGCCAGCAGGCGCAAATCCGGGTTATGCACCGCCAGGGCGACCGCTATACAACCTGTTCCCGCGCCCACATCTACAGCTAACCTGCGCCCTGGGTGAGCGCGCAACCAATCCAGGGCGCGCTCGACCAGCAACTCCGTCTCGGGTCGCGGGATCAGCGTCGCCGGCGTGACCAAGAAATCCAGGCCGAAGAACTCCCAATGGCCCAGTATATAAGGAAGCGGCTCGTCTTGAACAAGACGAGCCAGCGCGCTTTTTAAA
>MGNS01000013.1:0-1794 GCA_001795165.1 Chloroflexi bacterium RBG_16_57_11 | reverse complement strand
CGGGGTGAGCCAGCACCCAGGATCGTGGCCTGCCGATGATATGCGCCAGCAGCACCTGGGCGTCCAGTCCGGGGGTCTCACTCTGCCCTTCCAGACGGGAGCGGATCTGGGATAAAACCGGGGTAGGCGAGTTCAAGATCGACCTGAGACGGCTCCAATCACTCCCCTACTGCCGCCAGGCGCTCGGATTCGTTGCGCAGCGATAGCTCATCGATAAACTCGTCGATGGCGCCTTCCATCACCACCGGCAGGTTATAGTTGGAAAGGTTGATGCGGTGATCGGTAACCCTTGATTGGGGGTAATTGTAGGTGCGGATTTTCTCGGAGCGCTCAGCCGACCCCACCTGGGAGCGGCGAGCATCGTCCACTTCCTGGCGCTGTTTCTCCTGTTCCATCTCATACAGCCGGGCGCGCAAGATGCTCATCGCCCGCAGGCGATTCTGGAGTTGCGAGCGCTCATCCTGGCAGGCCACCACGATGCCGGTGGGGATATGTGTGATGCGCACCGCCGTGGCGTTTTTCTGCACGTTCTGACCGCCCGCGCCGGCCGATTTATACACATCCATGCGGATGTCGCCCTCGGGGATGTTGATTTCCACTTCGTCTACTTCCGCCAACACCGCCACGGTGGCCGTGGAGGTATGAATTCGCCCGGAGGCCTCGGTGACGGGCACGCGCTGGACACGATGCACGCCCGATTCATATTTCAGCCGTGAATAGGCACCCCGTCCCTTGACCATGAAGATAATCTCTTTATAGCCGCCGATGCCGATCTCGTTCGAGGACAGCACCTCTGCCTGCCAGTTCTGGCGCTCGGCATAGCGTGAATACATGCGAAAGAGGTCTGCTGCGAACAGGGCGGCTTCATCGCCGCCGGTCCCGGCTCGGATTTCAACGATGACGTTGCGCTGATCGCGTGGGTCTTTGGGCACGAGCATGGATTTAATCTCGGTGTCCAGCTCATCAATGCGCGGCTCCAGCTCGGCCACCTCGGCCTCCGCCAGAAACCGCAGCTCCTCATCATCTGAATACAACAACGCTCGGGCTTGCTCCAGGCTGTCCAACAACTGGCGGTACTCGCGCGCTTTCAACACCAGCGGCTCCAGCTCGGTGCGTTCCATGTTTAGCTCGGCCGCGCGCTGATAATCCCCCCCTACTTCCAACAAAAGCTGGTTGAGCTCTTCATAACGTTCTTCGATTGCGATAAGTTTGTCCAGCATACTACCGATTTCTCATACCTGTCTTTCTCATTAATAAAGCACAAAGTTCACAAAGACTGCTTGTGCCCTTTGTGCCTGCGATGTCAACCGCCCAATTATACCACGTGGAACTTACCAATCCGTAAAACCGTCTTTGCATTGATATTAGTGATTGCCCCGTGAAGGAGGAAATAATGAAGAAACTTGCCTGGATTGCCCTTCTGTTGCTTATCTGCCTGGCGCTGCCCACCTCGACGCGTGCGGATGGCATCATCGTCCCTCCCCGGCCGCCGTGCGACGATTGCCCGCCGCCGCCCTGCCCGGGGCCATTTCCATGCCCACCGCCCATGCCGATGACCCAGCTTGTCATACGTTACCATCATGTAGACATAACCATAGAGGATCAGGTAGCCGTCACGCATGTCGATCAGGTTTTTCACAATCCCAATGATTGGGCGGTAGAAGGCACCTATCTCTTCCCGCTACCCGCAGGAGCAGCGGTCTCTTCCTTCACCCTCTGGGTAGACGGCCAGCCTGTTGAAGGGGAAGTGCTGGACGCTGAGCAGGCGCGCCAGACGTACTACGAAATTGTCAA
>MGNS01000012.1:6492-6692 GCA_001795165.1 Chloroflexi bacterium RBG_16_57_11 | reverse complement strand
CCGATACGGTTGGTGATGAAGGCTTTCTTGGCGGCATTGGAATTGGCCCACGAAGGACGCGCCAGCGTATCCATCTCGTACCAGAAGCCGATCAACAGAAAAGAGCACAGCCCCACGCCTTCCCAGCCGACAAACAGCATCAGGTACGAGTCACCACCGACCAGGATCATCATGGCAATAATGAACAGGTTAAAGAAGAC
>MGNS01000012.1:6353-6449 GCA_001795165.1 Chloroflexi bacterium RBG_16_57_11 | reverse complement strand
TTCGTGCATGTAGCCAATGGCGTAGATGTGGATCAGCGTCCCCACGCCCGAGACGACCAGCATCATGGTTGTGGATAACGAGTCGACGCGGAAGGT
>MGNS01000012.1:5970-6304 GCA_001795165.1 Chloroflexi bacterium RBG_16_57_11 | reverse complement strand
GATACAGCCTCCCCGCCGTTGGCGGCAACCGAATAGGCCAGTAATACCGAAACAACAAAGGCTGCACCGGAAGCCAGGCTGGCCGTCCAGCCAATGACCCTTTCCGGAAGCCGACCCCCAAAGACGAGATTAATCAGCAACCCGAGAAGCGGGAAGAAAACAATCCAGGGAGCGAGGAAGAAAAAGCCGGTAGTTTCCATGAATTATCCCTTGAGACTGTTCATCTCGTCCACGTTGATGCTGTGCCGGGTCTTGAAGATGGCCACGATCAGCGCCAGGCCCACCGCCACCTCCGCCGCGGCGACCGCGATCACAAAAAAGACGAAGATCTGGC
>MGNS01000012.1:5664-5962 GCA_001795165.1 Chloroflexi bacterium RBG_16_57_11 | reverse complement strand
ATCGAAGGTGCGCGTGAAGGCTACAAAGGCCAGATTGGCGGCGTTTAGCATCAATTCGACCGACATGAAGATGATCAGCGGATTGCGGCGGACGAGCACGCCCAGCGCGCCGATGGTGAACAGGATGGCCGAGAGAATAATGTAGTAATTGACGGGGACCATTTTCAGCTCTTTTCCCCTTTCTCTTTCTTGGTCAGAACAATGGCGCCGAGCATGGCGACGAGTAGCAGCACCGAAGTCACCTCAAAGGGCAGGAGATACCGATTGAACAGCATTGCTCCAATTGCCGCCGGGCTGC
>MGNS01000012.1:4128-5589 GCA_001795165.1 Chloroflexi bacterium RBG_16_57_11 | reverse complement strand
GAATGAGAGCCAGACAGGCTGCCAGCGGTTTCTGCCATGGCAAGGCGCGGGAAGGCGCCAGTTGTTCCCCACCCAGCAACATAATCACGAAGAGGAACAACACCATGATGGCGCCGGCATACACCGTGATTTGCGCCATGGCAATGAACGGCGCGCTCAGCAGCAAATAGAACACGGCCACGGCGGCGAAATTCAACACAAGGAAGAGCGCCGAGTAGACTGCGTTGCGGCTGAACAACATGCCGAGAGCGGCGGCAATGGCGACCAGGGCGAGGATCAGGAAGAGAATCAGCTCAACAGACATAAGCACCTGTGTGCCAGTAATCAGTTTTCAGTGTTCAGCAGCCGGTCGCTGAGCGTTGAAAACCGAATACTGGATACTAATCTTGTGGGTTTTTCATTTCCGGCACCGAGCGCGTGTAGGCGCCTTTAGGAGTCTGCTGCGGGGTGATCTTATCTTCGGACGAAACAGGCTCCAGCAGCATCTCTCTGGTGTAGATAGCCTGGCGGCGGTCGGTGAAGGAGAGTTCATAGTTATCGCCGAGCACAATCGCCTCGGTCGGACAGGCGTCTTCACAGTATCCGCAAAAGATACAGCGGAGCATATTGATCTCGTATGTGGAGGCGTAGCGCTCGCCGGGCGAGAAACGCTGCTCGTCGGTATTCTCGGAGGCCTCCACGAAGATGGCATCCGCAGGGCAGGCTGCGGCGCACAGCGCGCAGCCAATGCACTTTTCGAGGCCATTCTCGTAGCGTTTCAACACGTGCCGGCCGCGAAAGCGCGGACGTACAGGCCGTTTCTGTTCGGGGTATTGAATCGTGACGGGCTTTTCGAACATCGAGCTGAAGGTACGCCACAAGCCGCGCCCAAGCTCGACGACAGGTTCAACTACGCTCATAACTCTTTATCACCTTTCTCTTCAAGGCACGGTTAACCATAATGACGGCAATCAACCCCGCCGGCAAAGAGAGAGCCGGGATGGCTGCCAGATACAACATATTGTTCGTTTCCTGGACGAGCAGAATACCAAAGGCAGTGATAAAGACCACCGCCAGCGCCAACGGAACCATCACCTTCCAGCCGAAGGCCATCAGACGGTCATAGCGGATGCGCGGGAAGGTGGCGCGCACCCAGATCATGCCGAACAACAGGATGACGATCTTGATGAACATGTAAACCGGGCCAAGCAGGGGAGTTTTGCCAACTTGAAGCCACGAGAGCCAGGGGATATTAGTGATGAAAGCGGGGAATGGCTCAAGATAACCGCCAAAGAATAACGTAGCTGCAATGGCGCTGACGACGATCATTTTCTGGTATTCGGCCATGAAGAACAGTGCAAACTTCATGCCCGAATATTCGGCGTGGTAACCGGCTGTCAACTCCTGCTCGGCTTCGGGCATATCGAACGGGGCGCGGTTGATCTCCGCCAGCGCGGCGACCAGGAAGACCGCCGTGCCAAC
>MGNS01000012.1:3365-4116 GCA_001795165.1 Chloroflexi bacterium RBG_16_57_11 | reverse complement strand
AACAAACCACAAAGGCCGCTGCGCTTCAACGATATCAATCATGCGCATCGAGTTTCCAAGCAGGATGGCAGTCACAAAAGCAAGCCCCAGCGTCAATTCGTAGGAGATCATTTGCGCTGTAGAGCGCAGCCCGCCAAGCATGGCATATTTGCTGTTGGAGGACCAGCCCGCCAACACAATGCCGTAGACCGCAATCGAAGCGATCGACATCAGATAAATCACACCCACGCTGATATCGGCAACTTGAAGGGTGATGGTATATCCGAATAATACGAGCGGCGGATCCAGCGGACCCCATGGTATGACCGCTGCGATCACAATAGACGGTACGACCGTCACAATCGGGGCGAGGAAAAAGATCACTTTATATGCTTTGGCGGGCGTGAGTTCCTCTTTGAAAATCAGCTTAACCGCGTCGGCAATCGGCTGAAGCAATCCAAGCGGCCCGGCGCGATTCGGGCCAACACGCGTCTGAATGCGCGCCAGCGCACGGCGCTCATACCAGGTCAGATATGCGAATCCAGTCAACAACGCCAGCGTCAAAAAAAGTCCTTTGAGAACCCAAATCAGCCAGAGTATCCAATCCATGCGTTTCCTCGTTTTACGGATTACGCAATACATATTGCGTAATACATAAATTACTTCACTTTCACAGCCACAGGCTCTCTGATGGCGATGCCCATACTGCGCGGCACAGCCACCACGCCGGTTGAAATCGTATCGTCAAGCTTCACAAGCGCCTCGCCGCTCA
>MGNS01000012.1:2789-3226 GCA_001795165.1 Chloroflexi bacterium RBG_16_57_11 | reverse complement strand
TAGCCTGGTGATGGGCACCGCGAGCAGTTCATTTTCTTTGGGCCGCGGGGCCGCTTCTTTCTGGACCCGGGGAATGTGCACGGTCTCGCCGCGCCCTGCGGCAACGGTGAGCTGCGTACCCAACCCCTGTTTATTCTCGTAGGTTGTGCCGCCGTAATACAAGTCTCCGCGCCCGATGATCGGCCATTGCGGCTTCACTTGGGCCAGCCTGGCGTAGTTCAATCCTTTAAATGATTCGATCGTCTCTGCCAGAATATCGAACGCCGCTGAAACCGAGGTGCCTTCCTGAATAAAGCCAGCGTGACGCGCGATCTGCGCTGTGATGGCGAAATCCGGCCTGGCATCACCCGTCACGGGCAGGGCGGGATAGAAGCGCTGCACACGGCGTTCACCGGAGGTGAAGGTGCCCTCGCGCTCGGTGTAGGCCTGCGCAGGCA
>MGNS01000012.1:2272-2505 GCA_001795165.1 Chloroflexi bacterium RBG_16_57_11 | reverse complement strand
CCAGACCTTCCGAGCCAAAGAAGATGACCGCGTTCTCGGCTTTCGCAAAGGCGTCGCCAATTTTGCTTTTCTTGCCGAGGTCTTGAATGGTTTTGAGTTCGTCACCATATGAGTAGCGAATGACAAACGATGCGAAGCGGTCAAGTTTCGTCTGACGCGGATTCGCCACGATCAGGGCCGCGCCGCGTTCGGCGGCCTGTTTGAGGCGCAGGTACCAGATGGGCGCTTCCTGA
>MGNS01000012.1:1930-2188 GCA_001795165.1 Chloroflexi bacterium RBG_16_57_11 | reverse complement strand
CATGTCAGAGTAGAGAATGGCCTCGCCACCGAAATGGTCAGCCAGCGATTTCAAGTTGAACAAGTCTTCGTTGGCGAGGCGACCCGAGGCCAATACGACAAAATTGCTCTTCGCCTTCGCAAAATTCTCTGCTGCCAGTTTGGTTGCTGCCTCCCAAGTGACGCGTGCCAACCTGCCTTCCTTGCGCACGGCCGGCTTGGTGAGGCGATCCTGGCTTTCGGTATAGTGATATGCAAAGCGGCCTTTATCGCAAATCCA
>MGNS01000012.1:1511-1853 GCA_001795165.1 Chloroflexi bacterium RBG_16_57_11 | reverse complement strand
TTCAATGTGATATTACAACCCACCGGGCATTGCGAACAAATCGAAGCCTGAGCCATCAATTCCCATGGGCGGGCACCAAAGCGAAAGTCCGCGGTGGTCAGCGCGCCGACGGGGCAGATGTCAGTGGTGTTGCCCGAAAAAACGGAATCAAAGCCAGGGTCGGAAAAGGACATAATCTGCATCGCGCGGCCGCGTTCGTCGAAGCCGATGACGGAGTCGCCTGCAACCTCATCCTGAAAACGAATGCAGCGGGCACACTGGATGCAACGTTCCTGATCGAGGTAGATCAACTCACCAAGCGGCTTTTGTTTGGCGAGATGCAGCTTCTCATCATACAAGAAG
>MGNS01000012.1:0-1475 GCA_001795165.1 Chloroflexi bacterium RBG_16_57_11 | reverse complement strand
TGCAGAGGGCACTCACCGCCTTTGTCACAGACGGGGCAATCGAGGGGATGCGAGGTGAGCAGGAACTCGAGCGTTCCTTTCTGCCCCTGTTTGGCCTTCTCGGTTTGCGTAAGCACCACCATGCCGTCTTCAACCCGGTTGGTGCAGGCGGTCTCGAGCTTGGGCATGAACTGGATTTTCGGCTGGCCGTTCTCCATCACGAACTGGCCTGTGGCACGGTCGCGAACAGGCCGGCCGATTTCAACCAGGCACATACGGCACATGCCAACGGGCTCGAGTTTGGGATGGTGGCAGAAGACGGGAATGTCAATGCCTGCCGTCTTGGCAGCATCGGCTACGAAGGTTCCTTCCGGGGCCGTTACCTCGGTTCCGTCAATTGTGAGCGTTACCTGTTTTGACATATGTCTCCGAGACAACGTAATCCGTATTGTGTAAAGAGCTTTTTACGGAGTACGCAGTACGCATTACGCTTCTACCGCTTTCTTAAAGTCCTGCGGGAATCTTTCAATGCCGGTCACAACTGCCATGGTCGAGAACTCACCCAAAGCGCACAGGCATTTGCCCTGCATTTGCTTAGCGACATTGAGCAGCAGCTCCACATCCGCTTGAGTGCCACGTCCATTGTGCGCTCGTTCGACGATATTCAGCATCCAGTAAGTACCTTCGCGGCAGGGTGTGCACTTGCCGCAGGATTCGTGCTTGAAGAAGTGAATGGCCTTGTTGATAACCCAATCCATCGAGACGCTGTCATCAATCACGATAATGGAGGCTGAGCCAAGGTCCGAGCCGAGTGTGCGGACGCTGGCATAGTCCATCGGTGTATCGAGCGCCTTGTCATCCACCAGAATTAACGAAGATGAGGCGCCCGCCGGCATGATGGCTTTGACAGGACGGCCGTCCTGCACGCCGCCGCCATGTTCATAAATTAGCTGGCGAAAGGTGACGCCGAAGGGCAGTTCGTAGTTGCCGGGTTTGCGCACGCGGCCCGATAATGAGAAAACCTTCACACCGGCGCTATCGGCCGTGCCCAGAGACTTATACCAGTCCGCGCCGTTCAACAGGATCAACGGGACGTTAGTGAGCGTCTCGACGTTGTTGACGATAGTCGGTTTGCCATAAAGACCGAATGAGGGCGGGAAAGGCGGACGCACGCGCGGCTGTCCGCGCTTGCCTTCCAGCGATTCGAGCAAAGCCGTCTCTTCACCACAGATATAGGCGCCGGCGCCCAGGTGCGTGTAAATGCGGAGGGAATAATCCGTGCCGAAGAGGTTCTCGCCGAGGAAGCCCGCCTCCTCCATCTGGGCAATCTTTTCATCGAGGAAGGCAGCCAACTGCCAAAACTCGCCGCGCAGATAAACGTAAGCGGCGTTGGCGCCGATCGCATACGAGGCAATCGCCACGCCTTCCAAAAATTGGAACGGATTGCCCTGCATGATTTCGCGGTCTTTGAAGGTGCCGGGCTCGGACTCATCGGC
>MGNS01000011.1:1408-25764 GCA_001795165.1 Chloroflexi bacterium RBG_16_57_11 | reverse complement strand
GCCGGATCGACGCCCAGCTCCTGGAAGTAAGCCAGGGTCATCGGTGTGATCGCGTAGTCCTGATCTTCCATGGACTCCTCTTCCATATTGTCAATCAAAAATTGGAGCTGGCTTTCGGAAAGTGTGCCGATTAATTCATTTTCTTTGGTGTTGTAGACCTTGATCATATAAACCTCCTGCGTTGTCGATCCCAACGGATCAGTCGTTGTCCATCCAGCTTACAGACAATTGAGCTCCACAATGGTATCATACATCGGCGCATTGCTAGGAAAAACCGTTCACAATCCATAGGAAGCAGTTACAATCCCGGCGACGGCGGTGCGGGCATGCCTTCCGCGGAAATGTCGTCACAAACAACCGGCGAGGTGTTTCCACCGATGACGTAAGGGGTGGCAAATTGCAACCAGCCAGAAATATCAATAAGAGCCAGCGCCAAGATCGACAAGTCATCAGGATAAGTGCCTGCCTTGTCCGGTCAAGCAATCTGTAAGTGCCGCGCTAGCAGGCGTCTGGCTTGCGCGATGATCTCTGGCATGACTTCGCCGGATGGACTACGTTCTGCCAGTTCTTGTGCAGTAAACGGCTCTCCATAGGAGATGTGTGGAATCAACCCGTAGTCCCGATGGAAAACCAGCTGTTGGATCACCTGCAGGAATTCGGCCAGCTTGCGTTGCTTCCAGGCCTCTTTTTGCATGCGTAACAACGGCGAGTGAAGGCTGGCAGGTGAAAGCACACCGCTTACGATTGTGGGTAGAATCTTCGCCTCGGGCACATACCGCAGGGCTAACGACAGGCTGGGTGACCATTCCCCAAGCTTCTCTTCTGCGCCCGGTAAAACCTCCGGGTCAGGGTCAACAAAGCCCGTGGCAAAAATTAACACCGATCCGCCTGAGTGTAAATGACGGATAATATTACGCAAGGTTGTCATCCGCCCGTGTACCCCGTCGAGCGTATAAATCGACCGCTCATCTAACGCCGGCAGACTGTGCAACAATGATACATCACTGACCACAACTTTCAGATCCGCGCGCGGCAGGTTGGCAAGGATCGCCACTGAATCGTACGCGCCAGGATGGTTTGAAGCGACCAGCAACGGACCTTGAATAGGGATATTCTCTACCCCGATGACCTTGACATCGTCAACAAAACGAGGCAACAAACGGCGCGCAGCTTCTGCTAAACCGAAGTAGGCGATATTTTGCTCTACGCCGTCAGCCAGTCGTGCAAATATTTGAGCTGGTTGCCAGAAAATGGGCCAGAGGAACCGTCGTGGCCAGCCCGTTGTCTCAAAACCGAAAGCAGCAAAAATTTCATCAGTAATATGACTATTTAAAATAGAAATGCGTGCTTCGCTATGATTCATCCATGGCTCAATCTATCTGGAGACCGTGTTCTTGTCGGTGGCTTGCCAACCGATCTCGGGCGCAATGAATTATGTGGTTGATGAGCGACTCATTGCCAAGATTACTGGCCAGATCTATCGAGGTTACTGGAAAATAAAATGAAATGTTTGGCGACAGGCAAACACGATTGGGGAACAACATCTGGATGAGAATTTGAAGCACCTCCGCCACTGCTTGAGGATCTCGCTTCTCGCGCCAGAAGCGGATCAGCGGATGCTCAAGAAAACGTGGGGATAAAACCCCGCTCGCGATGGTGATCAAGACCTGAGCATCAGGCACCCGGCGGAGGATCAGCTCCAAGCTTGGAGACCAGGCCGACATCGCCTGCGAAGCGCCCGGTAACACTGCCGGGTCTGGCTCCACCTTCCCGCTGGGGAAGATGAGCAATGAGCGGCCTTGCTGCAGGTGGCGGATGGCATTTCGGAGGCTCGTCATCCGCTCCTGAATATCGGCGGACACGAAGAGCAGATGTTGGCTGGCTGAGGGCAAATGCCTCAAGAAAGGATAACCGCCTGCGATGATTTTTAGATCGTTGCGAGGCAAAGCAGCGGATATCGCAATACTGTCATAGGTACCCGGATGATTGGAGATGACCAATAATGGCCCTTCCTGTGGGACATTACTCTGACCCCATACGCTCAAATCGGAGACAAAATATGGCATGATCTGCCGCATGGCGTCGTTGAAGCCAAATTTATTGACATAATCGTCGAATATGGCGGAAATCTCCGCGAAGCGGGTGACCGATGGCCAGGCAAGGATCCGAAAAAACCTGGCAAGCCATTCGCGCCGGGAATTCGCCAGATCCCTGAGCATATCGTCCAACAAAGAGGTTCTTAAGGTTTTCACAAGAGTCTCATCCATTTGAAAGACCCTCCTTCCTGATCGGAACCAGGTCCTATCCTTAGAGATCCCAAGGGTTCAACACAGATTATTATAACTGGATCGGCAAAAGTCGAAAGATCAAGATTCTGTGGGGCGATCGGGATTTATTTCCATGGAAGATTTCAGCCATCTTATTGTTGG
Organism: Chloroflexi bacterium RBG_16_57_11; assembly: GCA_001795165.1. GTDB lineage: Bacteria > Chloroflexota > Anaerolineae > Anaerolineales > UBA4823 > RBG-16-57-11. The sequence goes on along the minus strand of MGNS01000011.1, from coordinate 23,335 downwards.
CACGAAACCTGCAACAATATAATCACTCGATGTAAAACCCTCTCATTCGCTTTTCATCAGGCATGTTTTGAAAGACGGCGAATATCTCTAGAGTACAGTCATGAACAAAGCAACCGCCCGAATTTTCCTGATCGTCCTTATCCTCGCTCTGGCAGCGCTCGCTTGTGTTGGCGGCGGTGGCGGTGATGGTGGGGTCGCCAGCGATGGCTCACGATTAATAAACAATACCACATCTCAAGAATTTTCGTCCGCCAACGCAACCGCGACCTATGGCGCGGAGCAATTTCATATCCAGCTCACCGCCATCGCCCAACCGGATCAATAAACCGGCTCAACGCGAGACACCCCAGATACGGAGAACACCGTCCAACCCTCCGGAGGCTAGTGCGGTGTTATCTGGCCGAAAAGCAATGCAAGCGGCCCCGCCGGGATGAGCCGGAAGGCTAATCAGTTGATCACCATTTTGTACACTCCATAAACGAACGCTATCATCACCACCCGCTGAGGCCAATATCTCGCCTGAGGCGGAAAATATTACCTGCCAAATTAAGGAGCGATAGGTCCCCAGGCGGCCAGAGTGACCGCGCAGGATGACTGGTTCAGGATATTCAGGCTGTCCGGTGCGAAAGGCCTGGTCGGGCATCCACAGCCGAATCAGATTATCGCTCCCGCCAACAGCCAGAAGGCTTCCATCCGGGCTGTAAGCCAGGCTATACAGGGGCTCATCCGAAGCGAAGGTGCCTACAATCCGCTCAGAGCCGACCTGGCGCAGACGAATTCGATCGCCGTTCGTCACAGCTAACTGGCTGCCATCCGGTAAAAAGGCGATCGATGGCACAGCAAACGTGCCTCCGATCATATAACCCAATTCATCGCCGTTGCCAAGGCTCCAAAACCGCGCAACCGCATCGTTGCCTCCGGAGGCAAGAATGACGCCGAGGGGGCCGGTAATCGGGCTGAATGACACGCTATTCACACCCTTGTGATGCGCCTGGATAGCCAAGCTGGGCTGAGATTGACCAGACGTGGCGATCGATTCAACCGGCCAGATCCGCACATAACCATCTCGGCTGCCAGCAGCCAACCACAGGCCATCCGGGCTGAAGGCCAGACTTTGGGTCAGAGCACCAATTTCAAAGGACCAAAACTGTTTCAGCTCACTGGCGTCGTATAGGAAAATCGAGTTACCCGCAGCAACCGCCAGGATCCCTCCATCCGGCGACCAGGCTACTGACAGCACTAAGTCCCAGGGGCCAAAGCGGATTTCGGCCAGTTGTGTAAGGGAAGCTGCGTTTTCAATTGTTATAGCCGGCAGAGAGGACAACGAACCCGGTTTTACGGGAGCTGGCTGCCGGGTGATCGCCAGCACGGGCTGCTCTTCTGCTGTATCGGTCAGCTGTGGGGCTGTAGCCGTTGTGTTGTAGGGCCTTTCGGTTGTTGGCTGTAACTGCCTTACCGGCGTTTCTTCGAATATTTCGGAAGGTACTGGCGTAGAGTTTGTTATGGGGTGGAATCCAGCGCAAGCCGATAGCCCGCCTAAGAGCGCACACAGGCAAACCTGGAACAGCTTATTCAAACCTGATCCTATCACTCAGGGTCGTATGCCCCACAGGCGCACGGTACCGTCATAGGAAGCTGACACCAGGTATTTGCTGTTGGGTGAAAATAGAAGGTCCGTAACCCCACCTGAGTGCCCTTCCAGGGTGCGCAACAATTCGCCCGATCCAGCAGACCACAACCGGACCAGACTATTCTCAAAACTCCCCCCAGTCGCAATCAATCTCCCATCTGGGCTAAAAGCCAGACTTTGGATCACCTCGTCTGTTTTGAAGGAAAGCTTTTTTTCACCGGTGCGAAAATCCCATACATTCATAGTGCCATCGTAATGACCCGTACCCAGGGTAACCCCATCCGGGGAAAAGGCCATACAATTGACTACACCTGTGAAGGAGGTTGGTATTTTATCTAACCAGACTTCATCAACCACGTCGAAAATATAGATTGCATACCGGTCTGGGGATAGCGCCAGGTAACGAGCCTCCGGAGAGAAAGCCACACTCTGCAGAGTCCTGGTTTGCATAGTGGTAGAAATCGTCCAGGTCGAGGGCAGCCACAAGTCTAACGTATTCTGGCTGGAAAGCGGGCTGGCATAGGCGGCGGCGAAGTACTCGTTATTAGGAGCAAACGCAGTATCCACCAGGCCACGGGTTGTTCCGTACATCGCCCCCATCGGTTTCCAATCAGGGCCGTACCATAATTCTAACCCGCTGGCGTAACCTTCGTTTTCGCTGCCCCGTCGGATGCCGACCACCAACCAGCTCCCTAATGGGCTAAAGTCGATGCTCACCACCCCATCCAGGCTTGGATAAAGGGAGCGCACAACCTGGCGCGTAGGCACATCGTAGAGGTGAACCAGGCTGGTGGTCGAAACTGCCAGTAATCGCCCATCTGGCGTCCAGGCCATGTCACTGACCGACGGCTCATGCCACTCTGCCAGGCCGGAAACCTGGGCAGCATCCTCATAAGTGATCGGAGCAAGATCGGGCAACGGCGTACCGGCTAAAGCCAGCAATAACGCGGTGGGAGTTGGGGTCGGAGTCGGTGTAGCGGTAGGCGTCGGGGTTGACGTAGGAGTGGCGCTTGGCAGAACGGTCGCTGTGACCGTCGCTTTGGAATGCAAAACCGGCGCTCGGTCGGTCTCCAACACGGTGATCGCCTGGCCTTCTCCACACGCTGCCAGGCCAGACAAGATCGCTATTATGAATAACAGTCGTATCCACCAGGACAAATTCATCGGTATCAACCAACGCTTATTGTAGCATTAGTTATCAGAACCCGGCAAAGTCCAAACGTCAAAATCTACATAAAATTACATTGGAATAGCTTTTGACAGCCACGATTGTAAGATTTTTTACACAATTTGCTGGCGAATCTCGGGGTATAATCGGCAATTGCGGCGATCGAAAAGCAGAGCCGTAAGAAAGGAGATTCATCAGCATAGCGCCCGATTACCCCAGGCGCTCAATGACCTGGAGAAATGTATGAATCAGAACGTAGAAAAAAATGACGGTGTAAAACCGAACAAAAAAGCCTCGGCACAAAAGACCGGTGGTGTGATCCAACAGGTCGGGCTGAATATGGTCATGATCGGCATGGTAGCCTTATTGGCATACCTGGTTTGGCAACGGTTCATGGACGACGGAGGGAACTCATCGACGAATTCAGTGCTGGTTGCTTCCGATCCAGAGGTTGAAACGCAAGACTTGCCACAGGTAGATGGAGAGCTACTGTCTGCACTCGACACACTGAAACAACCTCCGCAATCCAGCGACAGCATTTCACGCAAGATAAATCTGAAGACGATTATACCCACCCGCCCGCGTGTCAATGTAATCACCTACACCGTGCAGACCGGCGATAACCTTTTCTTGATTGCCCAAAATTATGGCATCAAGCCCGCCACTATGCTATTTGGCAACTATGTGGCATTACAGGATAACCCGCGCCTGCTCAAGCCGGATCAGGTGCTGAACATATTACCGGTGGATGGCGCGTATCATGAGTGGAAAGAAGGCGACACGTTGGAGAGTGTGGCGCAATATTACGCTGTTGATCCGAGCGCAATTATTAATTACCCGGGCAATTTTCTTGATCTGGCCGAGATAAGCCAGGGAAAAACCGGAATCCAGCCAGGGACCAATGTCATCGTGCCCGGTGGCACACGCCCGATCAAGGATTGGGGCCCACCCGCCATCAGCCGCACGAACCCTGCCGTGGCGCGCTATTATGGCGAAGGAGCCTGCGGTAGCATCTATGAAGGCGCAATCGGAACGGGCACTTTTGTCTGGCCCACCACGGACCACTCAATTTCGGGTTTCACATTTGACTCCGGTGTACATCCCGCGGTGGACATTGGCGGGGCGGAGGGGAATCCGGTCTACGCAACCGACAGCGGTGTGGTGGTATTTGCCGGTTGGTCAGACTATGGTTACGGTTATATGGTCGTATTGGATCACGGCAATGGCTGGCAGAGCGCCTATGCTCACTTGAGTGCAGTGGGCGCCAGCTGCGGTCAGAGTGTCTACCAGGGCGGACAGATTGGCGCTCTGGGAAACACCGGCAATTCCAGTGGGCCGCACCTGCACTTCGAACTCTCAATCGAGGGAGCAAAAGTCAATCCATTGGATTACACACAATAAACAGACACTTACTATAAGAGGACTATGAATCTTCAGACCATCCCTATCGAAAAACCGCTTGAAATCAATTTTATCCTTGGCCAGTCACATTTCATTATGACTGTCGAGGATATCCACGAAGCGATGGTGGCAGCCGTCCCGGGTGTCAAATTTGGGCTGGCTTTCTGCGAAGCCTCTGGCAAATGCCTGGTGCGCACCAGCGGCACCGATGCAGAAATGATCGCGATGGCTGAAAAAAATGCGCTGGCGATCGGCGCGGGTCATAGCTTTATCCTCTTTTTGGGTGAGGGGTTTTATCCGATCAATGTACTCAACACAATCAAGAGTGTGCCCGAGGTGTGCCGGATATTCTGCGCGACTGCCAATCCAACTGAGGTCATCGTAGCGGTAACCGAAATGGGACGTGGCATCCTGGGCGTGATCGACGGTTTCTCACCGCAGGGCGTGGAGGCAGAGGAAGATATCGTCTGGCGCAAGGGTCTCCTTCGCATGATTGGTTACAAGGCCTGAACAGCTAAAGCGATACCTCCTGAATAAAAGAATGCATATTTTGGTCACTGGCGGAGCGGGATATATCGGCAGCCATACCTGCGTCGAGCTGTTGCAGGCTGGTTACGACGTCACAGTTGTCGACAATCTGAGCAATAGTAAAATGGAAGCGCTGCTGCGTGTACAGGAATTGGCAGGCAAGCAGCTCTCGTTTCACCTTGTCGATTTGTTGGACCACCCTGAATTAGATAAAGTGTTTCAAAGTAAGCCCTTCACAGCGGTGATCCACTTTGCCGGATTGAAGGCCCCTGGCGAGTCGGTTCGCCTGCCATTGCGATATTATCACAACAACATCACCGGGACTTTGATCTTATGCGATTTAATGGCAAAGCACGGGGTCAAAGACCTGGTATTTAGCTCTTCTGCCACAGTCTATGGAGATTCGGACTTTGTGCCGGTGCGCGAAGAGTTCCCCTGTCACCAACAAGCCAACCCTTACGGACGTACCAAACGGATGATCGAGGTCATCCTCGAGGATATTTTCGCCGCAGATAACGCCTGGAATATCGGGCTACTGCGCTACTTCAATCCGGTCGGGGCGCATCCCAGCGGGCAAATCGGGGAGGATCCGCAGGGCATTCCTAGTAACCTGATGCCTGTGATCTGCCAGGTGGCAGTGGGTCGCTTGCCCGAGTTGAATGTTTACGGCGAGGATTATCCGACACCGGATGGTACCGGGATTCGTGATTATGTTCATGTGGTCGATGTGGCTATCGGCCATCTCAGGGCATTGGACAGGTTACGTGAGAAACCAGGGCTGGTGACTTATAACCTGGGCACGAATCGCGGTTATAGCGTACTGGAATTGGTGCAAGCCTTTGAAAAGGTAAGCGGGAAAAAGATACCCTACCAGATCGTTAACCGCAGGCCTGGCGATATCGCCATCAGCTATGCCGATGTCGGTAAGGCTCAACGGGAATTAGGTTGGAGCGCAGTGCGGGGCATCGATGAAATGTGCACCGATGCCTGGCGATGGCAATCTAGATATCCGGATGGGTACGGGTGAGCAGTTCTATCGAAATTATTGTTGATTGAGGAAAGCAGTCAGATCCACCGGGAGAATATCTTGTTTCCTACAGTAACCGAGGTGGGGATCGGTTATATATTTCTACCTGGAAGCCCTTATGGTAGCTATTTCACGCTGCTACTAGCACGACGTTAGATTTGAGGTATAGATATGGACTATCGTAACCTGGGTCGCACCGGTCTGAAAGTATCTCAGCTATGCCTGGGCAGCATGCAGTTTGGCTGGACGGCCGACGAGGCTTTGTCTTTACAGATATTGGAGTCGGCCTACGATAGCGGGATCAATTTCATCGACACTGCCAATATCTACTCTAACTGGGTGGAAGGTAATCCTGGCGGCGTTTCCGAATCCATTATCGGAAAATGGATGAAGCGCTCGAAAATCCCGCGCCCAACCATGGTCATCGCCACGAAAGTTCGTGGACGGATGGGACAAGCACCCAACGATGAGGGTCTCTCACGGGCGCACATCATGAGCGCAGTGGAAGCCTCTCTCCGCCGGTTAGACACGGATTATATCGACCTTTACCAGACCCATTCGTACGACGAGAACACCCCGATTGAAGAGACCCTGGCAGCCTTGAATGACCTGGTTCAACAAGGAAAAGTTCGCTATATCGGCTGCTCCAACTACCCTGCCTGGCGGCTGACCGAAGCCTTATGGGTATCACGCCTCCATAACCTGGTTCGCTACGACTCGCTCCAACCGCGTTACAACCTGGTACACCGCGCTGAATTCGAGCGCGAGCTTGCTGCCGTTTGCCGATCTTATGGTCTGGGGGTGATCCCATACAGCCCACTGGCTGCTGGCTTTCTGACCGGCAAGTATCGACCTGACCAGATGCCGGAAAGCGCGCGCCGGCGCAGGGTGCAAGGATATTTCAGCGAGGCAAATTGGGCGTTGCTGGAACAAATGGATCAGATAGGACGGTTGAAAGGCGGGGCGTCGGTTTCACAGATCGCCCTGGCATGGCTCCTCAGCGACCCATTGATCACCAGCCCAATTATCGGCCCGCGCTCTTTGGAACAGCTTCAGGATAATTTAGGAGCAATTGGATTGAGCTTAGAAGCTGGCGAAAAAAAGACCCTCGACGACGCGACGCAATGGAAAGATTAACCACAGCAGGAATGCAAGGGTGAGGTTCACAGGTCGATCTTGAGGGATAAGAATACATCAACGACTGCCGGGTCGTAACGGATTCCAGCCCCTTTGCGAATCTCGTTAATGGCCTCATGTTGCGAATTGGCGGTATGGTAAATTCGGTCGGTAGTCATCGCATCATAACAATCCACAACCGCTACAATCCGCGCTCCGCTCGGAATCTCCTCTCCACGCAGACCATCCGGGTATCCGAAACCATCCCAACGCTCATGATGGGAGCGAATCACAGGGATAGCCCCGCTGAGGTATGGTATGCCTCCAAGCAGGTCCGCGCCAATAACGGTATGCTGTTTCATTTCATCCCATTCCTCCTCCGTCAGCGGCCCAGCCTTACTTAAGATGCTCTCGCGAATGTATATCTTTCCTATATCATGTAGAATCGACCCAAACCGTAGGTCGTTCATCTCCGGATCCTGCCAGCCAAAGCGCTCTGCGACTCCCAGAGCGTAGTTCATCACTCGTTCGACATGACCCCGTGTGTAACGATCGCGCAACTCGATCGCGTTTGCCAGCATAATCAAGCTGGCCTCATAGGCTTGCTGCATCTCTGCCAGCATTAATTGCTGGCTTCGCTCCAGTCGTGAGCGCACCGTGGTGACCAGCTCCTGGCGGTCTACCGGTTTGATTAAGTGATCTTCCACTCCCAGGCGCTTGCTGGTGAAAACAATATCTCGCTCTCCAAGCGCGGTCAAAAAGATAAATGGGATGGCTGCCAGATCAGGTTGAGCGCGCACTGCATCGTAGAAGCTATAACCGTCCATCTCAGGCATTGAAATATCCGAAAGGATCAGGTCAGGTGTCGCATGCTGCATCTGCTGCAAAGCTTCATGCCCGTGGCGGGCTGGGATCACCCGATATCCTTCAGTCTCTAAGAGGAACTGGTAACCATCACGAAGAATGTCATTGTCTTCAACGATCAGGATCGTCTCATCTGCCATGATTTGCCTCGATGAATGCCTAAAAATGTTTATAACCAAACAGACCTTGCCAACTCTGCAACAGGCCAATTTTAGCATAAGGAACGAGACATGTGGAGCCAGGCTGCTATGGAACGATTGAGATTATTCTCATATTAACTCACTGGTTTTATCGATAACGGGTAAAATAGCTTCGACTTACACAACCGGAAGGATGATCTGATCATGAGCTTTGCCCAAATCATTGAGGGTACAATCCAGACCTTGGATTTGAATTTTCGAGGCTTCACCGGAGCAATCGCCTCATATCTCATCCCGCATTCGCAAGGAGCTATCCTGGTTGAATGTGGACCAGGATCTACCAGTAAGGCGCTGGATTCTGGCCTTCGAGCCTACGGACTACAGGCGAGCGATATCTCGGATGTTTTACTCACCCACATCCATCTGGATCATGCCGGGGCAGCAGGCTGGCTGGCAAGGCAAGGCGCCAGGATTCACGTCCATCCGGTCGGAGCACCACACTTGTTTAATCCAGAAAAGCTGTTGGCGAGTGCGGCTCGGATTTACGGCGACAGCATGCAAACCTTATGGGGGGATTTCCTGCCAGTACCGGAAGAATATCTTTCTGTACACGAAGATGGGGAAATCATCGAAATCGAAGGTCTGCGCTTCCGGGCGATCGATACACCGGGTCATGCCTACCACCATTTTGCATACATCTATCAAGACGTGTGCTTTTCTGGAGATATTGGCGGTGTGCGTGTTGGTGGGGCGCGTCATGTGCGCTTGCCGATGCCTCCGCCTGAGTTCAACCTGGAATTGTGGCGAGAAAGCCTCCATAAGCTGAAAGCTGAATATGCCCACGGCGCCTTCCATCGGATTGCGCCCACGCATTTTGGCATCTTCGATGATTCAGATTGGCACTTAAGGGCAGTCGAGCAGGCGTTTGACAAAATCGAGAGCTGGATCCTGAAAGTTATGCCAGCCAATCCATCGACAGACGAGCTTAAGGATTTGTTCATCCAATGGACTGGGGAACGCTCTTTGCATTACGGATTAGAGCCCGACCTTATGGGCCCCTTCGAAGCGGCCAACCCATCGTGGATGTCGGCTTACGGCATCCATCGCTACTGGCATAAAGTGCGTAACGCCCCACAGGCGGCGGAAGGAAATCTGCTGTAGTTCAAGCGGTTTGGGGAGATAAAAGCCATTCCTAACTTCTCTGCACCATCCACACTCCCAGCAAGATCACCCCTCCACCAACCAAAGAAGCCAGGGTCACGATTTCACCCAACACAACGGCGGCAACCACCAGGGTAATGAACGGCTCCAGGTAAACAAACGCGCCCGCCTGTGCGACTGGCAAGACCTGCAGGGCATCGTACCAAAAGATATAGGCCAGCCCAGAGCAAAAAATCCCCAGGAATCCCACCCCCAGCCAGCCAGGCAGGCTGAGGCGAGTGATCTCCCTCAATCCTGGCCCAGCGAAGAAGAGTAGCGAGGTGAAGAGCCAGCCAAAACCCATCACAAACAACATCATCTGCGTCGCTGGAAATTTACGTAAACCACGCCGGGAAAGGATCGAAAAGACCGCCCAGTTAAGCGCGCTGACCAGGACCAGGAAATCTCCCTCCGTCCCAAACCTGCCAGCTGAAAGCGAAGTCAGATCGCCGCGCGTCACAACCATGAGCACACCAATCGCTGCCAACAGAATACCGGATGCCTGCACCCAGCGCAATCGCTCTTTGAGTACCAGCCAGCCTAACGCAGCGATAAATATGGGCGTTGTGGCGACGATCCAGGCGGTTGTGGTCGCCTGGGCGGTTTTCAGCCCGGTGGATTGGAGCCATTGGTGGAAGGTGATCCCCAGGAAACCCAACAGAGCGAAATATCCTATGTCGCGACCTGCAGGCACGCTGATCTGCCTGCGCAGCCGCACTGCCATACCGAGGATGGCGACCCCGATTGCAAAGCGCAGCCAAACCACAGTCACAGGCGAGACATCCCGCAGCGCCACTTTCGTCGCGATGAAAGATCCACCCCAGAAGATAACCGCACAGATCGCTTCCAGGATGGCAATGGTTTTCCGGCTAGAGCCATAACGGGCGCTATACCGGGAGGCTTCCTGGGGTTGGTGGTTTGGCTGCATTGGACCTGAGGAGGATTTCACCTGCTCAAGGAAGGGCGATGCCATCCAGAAAAATCTGGACCAGGCGCTCAGCGACCTCTGCTGGCGGCAGCAAATCGCCCGAATGAGCCGGGTAAAAATAGGGGTACATCATACCAAGCAGGGCCCAGGTAGCAACGGTTGGATCCACTGGCCTTAATTCTCCGGATTGGATGCCTTCTTCTAAAATCAACCGGATGGGATCAAGGAATTTTCGGTGATAAGCCCGATCGAAGGCCTGCCGGGCGGGCAGGCTCAATTGGGCCATCTCCTGGCTGGACAAGCGAATGACAGCCCGTTGGTCGGCGGGCTGGAACAATATCAGCTCAACCAGGGCATGGATCTGCCGACGGGCGTCAAGCTGCTCCTGCCGAATTGCCTGCAAGGCAGTATCCATCTCATCCAGATAAGAATCCAGGATTGCCAGTAAGAGCTCCTCTTTATCACGAAAATGATAATACAAGGCTGCCTTGGACACACCCAGCGCTTCGGCGATCTGGCGCATGGACAGGCCATGATAACCCTGCTGTATGAACAGGATTTTTGCCGTGTAGAGTATTTGCTGACGAAGGTCGCTCACCAGGAATGCCAGAGGAGGTTAGCCAAGGAACGGGATGAACGGCCTCATCCAGGGCATGCCAAGCAGCATTAATAAGAGGGACAGGCCGAAGAAAATCGCTGCTCGTTGGTATTTCGCCTTTGATTCTGCTGCCCGTCGGGCGAGTGCGCTGCCCAGGTGGGCGGACACAACTGCCAGGATCATGTATAAAGCATGCTCCAGACCAAAGAAGCGCAGATCCCCAACACCCATAGCTGCCCCAAAATTCGACAGCGCCTGGCGGGTGATCGGGCTGTAGACGAAGTAAAGGATCAGACCCAGCAAGAGCTGGATATCCATAGCCATACCGAAGAATGATCCGATCTTTCGATCACGCTCGCTCCACTGGCGTTTGCCAAACCAGCCTGAAAATGCGCCAACCGTGGCGACTATCGCCAGGACGAGAGCGACCCAACGGACAAGATTGTGAAGACCAAGAACGATTGGATACATAGAATATTTTCTCCTATTTTGTGACGGGAATTGATAAGACGGATGGTTTTGTGCTGGCGTTGTTACGCGTAGCGTTCAAGCTATGTTGATGTCATACAGCTTTACCCGGTTGATCTTTGCGAGCATGATTTGAATTCGAGGCCGATCGCTTTTTGGGCTTGTGGAGATCGAAATATGCCAAAAAGCCGATCGCCAGATAAGCCAAGGTCTTGGGGATCATCAGCATACCGAGCATCGGGGCCTGTTGAACGAAGAGGATCACCGGGATGTAGCATGCGTAGGAAACCAGAATGGAGATGCCGATCCAACGAAAAGTTGCATCATGGCTGGCGATGGCATCGCGCAGGATCAGGTAAGCCACACCCAGTCCCAGGATCATTAACGGAATATTGCGGATGGTCGACCAGGGTTGTTCTGGCATTACCCGCCACCATTCATTGACAGACAAGGTCAACATATATAAGCGGGTGGCGCCAACGATAAGCAGAAAATATTCAAAGCTGCCATAGACCTTATGGAAGCGCAGCCGCCAGACCTCGAGCATCAACAAATAAAACAGCGGCACGGTGACGGCGGTCATCAGCGCGCCGGCGCCGACCAAACCGATCGAGCACCCCAACAGATTGATCTGGCTTTCTAACCCTCCCAGGGCATAGGCCCAGACACGAAGACCGACATGCCCGGTGTCTCCCAGGGCGAGCAAGGTAAATGCTGCGGTGATCCAATCCGACAATCGCCGTTGAGCAGGAGCTAACTCACCTCGCCGCACCAGGAGTGCGATCACCAGTCCCCAGAGGACGATCAGGTAGGTTATATTGAAAATGATTTCGACCCACATAAACTCAATTTCAAACATGTGTGCTCCGATTCAACTTACCGACCGGTCAGTAAGCCGCCTAATCTTACCAGAACTCAAACAATATGTAAAGAGAAACTTAATTATGAGAGCCTTTTGTGATAGGATTCACGCGATCAGGCTTGATCAAAATACGATAACAATCGAGGCGCAATGCTTGAAATATCCGACGCAGACATTCTCCCACTGTCCCTGGAGCATGGTTTTTGGACATGGTCGGCTCAAGGTAAGGTAGCTCCCATCCCGGTCCTACGCGCCAAGGGCGTTTACTTTTGGGACGTGGCTGGCAAGCGATATCTGGACTTTAACTCGATGGTGATGTGCGTCAACATCGGTCATGGCGATGAGCGCGTCATCAACGCCATCGTCGAACAGGCGCGCGAGCTGCCCTTTGCCGGGCCGCCCATGGCAACCCGACCACGCGCCCTGCTGGGCAAGCTGCTGGCAGAGATCACCCCGGGTGACCTGGATCGCTTTTTGTTTACCCTGGGCGGAGCCGACGCCAATGAGAACGCCATCAAGCTGGCGCGCGCCTATACAGGGCGGCATAAGATCCTGGCTCGCTACCGCTCGTACCATGGCGCGACGGCGGGAGCGATGGCTGCCACAGGAGATCCGCGCCGAGTGGCCTGGGAGCCAAGCCTGATGCCTGGCGTGGTACACTTCCTCGACCCGTATCGCTACCGCTCCACCTTCCACCGCACGAACCCGAATATTTCCGAAGCCGATTTCTGCCAGGATTATCTCAACCACCTCGAAGAGATCATCCAATACGAAGGGCCGGAGACGATTGCTGCTATCCTGCTAGAAAGCGTGACCGGCACCAACGGAGTGATCATCCCGCCACAGGGCTACCTGCCCGGCGTGCGCGCGTTGTGCGACCGTTATGGCGTCTTGCTGATTGCCGATGAAGTCATGAGCGGTTTTGGCCGCACCGGCAAGTGGTTTGCCATCCAGCACTGGGATGTAGTCCCGGACCTGATGACGATGGCAAAAGGGCTGACTTCGGCCTATGCACCGCTCGGCGCGGTTGCGATGCGCCGGGAAATTGCCAATTATTTTAACGAGCGTGTGTTTCAAAGCGGGCTGACGTACAACTCACATCCGATCTCGCTGGCAGCCGCCATCGCCAACATCCAGGTGATGCAACAAGATCGTCTGATCGAGCATGCAGCGGAAATGGGACCGGTACTTCATCGCATGCTGACCGACCTGGGTGAGCAACACCCATCCATAGGCGAAGTGCGCTCGATCGGTCTGTTTGGTGTGATTGAGCTGGTGCGCGACCGCCGTACTCGCCAACCCATGGCGCCTTTCAATGGAACCAGCCCAGAGATGACTGAATTGCGAAATAACCTGCTCGAGCATGGTCTTTATATCTACACGCATTGGCATACCATTCTGGTCATCCCGCCACTGATCATTAATCAGGAGCAATTGAAAGAGGGCTTTACAATTCTTGATCAGGCACTTGCAGTTGCGGATCGGGCTGCCGGTGGCTGACGGGTTTCAACCGCTCCGATGAAGGAGCTTCCACCCGATTTTCTGCTATCGATGCAGCGTTTGCTGCAAGATGAATACCCGGCCTTTTTAAAGGTCTATTCGTCTCCCGCAGCGAGTGGATTGCGCGCAAACACACTAAAGATTTCGCCACAAGAACTGGCAGATCGCCTGCCCTATGCGCTTCGGCCTGTGCCCTGGTGCCAGGCCGGTTTTCAATTACCGGATAGGCTATCGCCTGAACAGACTTCACCGGGCCGGCATCCTTACCACGCTGCCGGTTTATTTTATCTGCAAGAGCCGAGCGCGATGGCGGTTGCAGAAGTGCTCGACCCTCAGCCGGGTGAGCGTGTGCTCGATCTGTGCGCCGCGCCGGGAGGGAAATCGACACACCTGGCGGCCCGCGTGGACGATAAAGGATTGATGGTGGCAAATGAGATACACCCCAAGCGCGTTTGGGAGCTGGCAGAGAATCTGGAGCGCTGGGGTGCGCACAATGTGGTCATCCTCAATGAAAGCCCTGCCCGGCTGGCAGAACGGTTACCCGCCTTTTTCGACCGCGTTTTGGTAGACGCTCCCTGTTCGGGAGAAGGGATGTTTCGCAAGAGCGAAGCAGCCTTACGCGATTGGTCTCCGGAGCTGGTACAAAGCTGTACGATTCGGCAATCGGCGATTCTAAATGAAGCCGCACGGCTGACCCGTCCAGGCGGCAGGCTGATCTATTCGACCTGCACCTTTAACCCACACGAGAACGAGCGAAGCGTGGCAGGCTTTCTGATGGAGCACCCCTATTTCGAGCTCTCAGCCGTCCGGCATCCCCCCGGCTTAAGCCCGGGGCGACCTGAATGGGTTGAGGGGGACCACTTTCTGCCTCTCGAGCGGACTGCCAGACTCTGGCCTCACCTCACTGCAGGCGAAGGGCATTTTATAGCGGTCATGCAACGAAAGTGGCTAGACGCGATAGAGACGGACGAGCCTTCGCCATCCACCTCGGTACGCCAAGGCCGCGCACCTTCGCAACCACTGGCCGGGGCGCGCAGCGCCTTCACCGCGTTTTGCCAGGCATCTCTACAGCCGGTAGCCCAAGCTGATTTGCTTGACCGGCAACTGGCTCAGGTGGGAGAATATCTATATATATTTCCGCCCGCGGCACCTAACCTGCAAAACCTTCGCCTTATCCGTCCTGGTTGGTGGCTGGGAATCATTCGTCCAGGCGATAATTGGGCCAGCAATCGGTTTGAGCCATCTCACGCCCTGGCCCTGGGGCTGAGGGCGAGTGATGTGACTCTCAGGCTTGATCTGGAAGTTCAGTCTGCCCGGGTGCTAGCATTCCTACGAGGAGAAGTGCTGGAGTGGACAGGAGAAGATGGCTGGGTCTTGGTGTGCACCGACGGATACCCCTTGGGCTGGGGTCGAGGCGTCAAGGGTAGGCTAAAGAACCATTATCCACGCGGCTTGCGGTGGTTTTGAATACGGAGGATCTCCTGATCGAAAATGCGTCTCAGGATCGCCAGAGCCGCGCCATACGTGGCATCCATTCCAAAATATGACAGGCTACCGGCGCCAAGGTTTTTACCCTTGCCCAATGGCGTATCTGAGGCGTAGTGGATCATCCCCAGGTCAAATGGCAAGCCGTAAAGGTTGACGATTTCGTTGACCGGATGACGTTGCGGGCGATACATTTCGTAGACCGCTGAAAGATAGGGACCGGCTTCCATTTCGATCACCGTGTAACCCTCGCGATAGAACACGTCCATATAGCGGGCGTTTTGAAGAAATGTACCTTGAACGGTGATGGATTTCTGATTATCCAGCACCGTACCGTAAACTAAATCGGGGGAGACATCATCTGCGGTAAAGCTGTTCGGAAACATGTAGGTATTTCTCGAATGCTCATCGTGTACCACATTCGATATCATTACATCGCCAAGCACGGCGTTGAGCGTTGCGGCTTTACCCATGACATACACCCCCTGGATCGAACCAGCATAGGAGGAGACCTCCGAAAGGATATCATAAGCTGCCAGGCCTAAAGGATAGTCAATGTTTAAAATCAGTGCGTTGCTATGAGCCAGTTCGCCGCCTCTTTCTCCAATCCGTAAGCGCCGATCCAAATATTCCGGTCTGAGCTTAGCGAGGTCGATTATCTGAGCTTCTACATCGAAGGAGCGAAGGCTGGGAACACGCTCAATCCCTAAATCTTTTTCATAGGATTTCTGCTCCCGATCCAGTGACCTATCTTCCTCAGATTGCTGAGCTTTCTTGAGCACATAATACAGAAAATTCTCACGGCTGGAGGGCACGCGGCCGGCCTGGATATCTTTCCATTCATTCAGCAAGCCGGAGTTTCCTGGCTGCTCTAGAAAACGCACCAGTCGCTCCTGGCACTGTATCGCGAAACCAGAAAGAACATTAACAATGCAGTGAGTATTGCTCGAGATGAAGTAAACCGGCCTCTCACGGATACGCGAGGTATTACTTTCAATGTTTTCCCACCAATGGTTACGCGCCCGGCGATATTCGCTCAGGGAACCGCTCAGCAGATGAACCCGCAAATCGCACGGGGCCTCGGCGATGCGCTCCAGATTAGCGGCAAATTCCTGATCCCAGATAGCAAACAGGCGATCGAAATCTTCTTCTGGTACTTCCAGCATTTCGGCCAGCCTGGAATAACCAACCATTGAGCTGGTCAACTGGCGCAGGGGAATGGATGAGCGAAGATGCTTGAGCCGCTGGTGCAGCTTATTCCACTCGATCTGGTAAGCTGTGAGCAGTGGAATAACGTCATCAATATCCGAGCGGCTGGCGATGAATAATGCCAGCACGTCCTTTCCGTTGTAGAAACTTCGGCGCCGCCTGGCAGCAGCATAAACCTCTTGCCACGATCGCAGATCCTCAAAACCGGCACGCTCAAACACTTCTGCGTTTTGACCAAGCACTACCAGCTGCGTTTTTACAATGCAAGCCGGCAACCGTAATATAGAATAAATAAATGCTGCCATATCCGAGCTGGATTCGCGCGCCGCCGGATGCAAAAGAGAATTCATCCCGGCATGCACTTCTTCCAGCGTCCGAATTTTTACATCAGCTGAGGAGCGAAGCAATGAATAATAGGTGCGCTGGTATAGATCGACTTCCTCAGACTCGGTGGTTGGGACAGTCCGTTCCATTTACACCTTCCGAATGACATCCATTAGATTACGCCATTTATCCCCCGGATCAGGCGATCCAGCCGATCATCGCTCTAACGCCTGAGAGACCTGCCCCGCCCCGAAACTGGAGGAGCGTCCAATGGCCCATAGCGAGGCGGTCCCATAATACTATAAATGATCGAGTAAACGATCATGATCAAAGCAAAGCCGATCAACAAAAACACTCCAGCTACCAGCAGATCGCCAAAGAAATGAGTAACGGTATAGTTGGCTTCTGGGAGTGTATAGGGAGCGGCAAACTCTCGCGGGACAGCGAACCACGCTCGCTCCAGGTTCATATCTAAGAGAATGTGGGCAGCGGCAACTGCGACGATAGGACCGATTAACAACATCAAGCACCCGATTCCGCGCCAGATTGGATGGATTGTCCATGGCCTGCGTGGCGGCGGAGCCGATCGGCTGAGTCTTTGATATTTACCCATTGCTTACCTCCATCTGGCTGGCGTGCTCAATGGCTTCAACAATCTTATAATACCCGGTGCAGCGGCACAGGTTTCCTGTGATCGCCTGCTGGATCGCTTCGTGCGTGGGTTGGGCTTGCTCTTCTAATAACTTAGCTGCCGACATCAATAAGCCGGGTGTGCAATAGCCGCACTGGACAGCGCCTCCGTCGATAAACGCTTGCTGGACAGGGTGCAGATGATCGTTATGCGCCAGGCCTTCTATCGTAACGATCTTGGCGCCATGCGCTCGAACCGCGGGCACCAGACAGCTCATGATCGCTTTGCCGTCCAAAAATACCGTGCAAGCGCCACATTCTCCCTCCGCACAGCCTTCTTTCGTGCCGGTCAGACCAGCTTCCTCTCGCAAAAAATCCAGCAAAGTTTTTTCATGACCGGTGGAAAAAGAATATTCCTGACCGTTGATCTGGGTGACGATTGGTGTGCCTTGTTTATGATAAACGCTCTGCTGTAAAGTGACCTGGTCGCCTTTACCGGCGCCCCACAACAGCACCGGTTTGGTCGGGAAGCCGTCTTTCTCCTGCTTATCGCGCAATGCGCGCAGACCACGGGAAACACACACCCTCACCATCTCCGAACGATAGGCCGCCGATCCACGGATATCATCGATTGGCTGGCTGGCTTGCATCGCCAGGGTGGCAGCATGACCGATGGTCGTATCGCTTAACTCCTGACCTTTCAAATACACTTCAGCGGTACGGGCGTGAATGATCGTTGGTGCAACCGCTCCTAGCGTGATGGCAACACTGTCCAAACGGTCCTCTGCAGACGGTCGCAAAGGTCCGGTGAGGCCGGATTTTTGGCCGAACGTAGCCACGATGGCAACGTTGACTACCGCGATGGCCTGCGCCCGCCGTAATCCCAATTTGATAAAAATACCGCGTTGATAGTCCCGCATGGCAGGGAAGCAAATATCGACCAATATCTCATCCGGCTGCATGACATTGCGCCGGACACCTGTGTAGAATTCGGACAGCGGAACCAGACGTTCACCCTGTATCGAGACCAGGCGAACAGAGGCACCCAGCGCCATTAACGGCGTAATGGTGTCATTGGCCGGTGAAGCGGTGATCAGATTGCCAGCCACGGTACCGCGATTACGAATTTGTGGCGCGCCTACTTCCCAGGCGGCTTGGGCCAGGGGAAAAGCATGCTCGACGATAAGCTTGGACGCCACGCAATGGTTGTGAGTCACCATCGGTCCCAGGTGGATGACATCATCTTCATCCATGACAATCTCTTCCAGACAGGCAACGCGGGTTACGTCGATCAGCGTTTCGATCCCTTTACGGACGCCCCGCTCCAATTCCAAGATCAGATCGGTTCCACCGGCGACAATACGGGCGCGCTCACCTTTTTCCGCCAGGATTTTCAATACTTCGTCTATGCTGGTTACGCTATAATAGTCATGCCACATCGTTCAGTCTCCAAAACAAAAAATTTGGTCAATCATTTCCAAGAAGTATCATTCAAGATTGTCAACATGCTGTCCAATCCATTTTTGGTAAGCCAAAGCGATCTTCTCAATATCTGTTAGCCGATTTGCACAAATATCATATAGTTCCTTCGGATCTACTTCATGATAGAAATGTACTAACCGGTTCCAATACCCAGCTAATATTATCAGCAATCTCGCATCTTCATCCGAAATCACTTTCAACTCTCGCAAACGGATAGCAATTTCTTTATATTCACTAACACCGAACCCAAATCCCTTAGCCAGGATATGCCTGCCTAAATCGAATAAAGCCTCCAACGCCCGCCGCAAACCAGATTCTGCTGTCATCGAGTTACGTGTATCTGAGAAAAAGGCCTCACGATCATTCACTGGAAGATCGCGGATGACGGCTAACATCCGGTTGATCCATTGAAGTCTGTCAGCGACAACCTGACGGGAGACCTTACCAGGCTTCATTACTTGCTCGTCCAAATCAACCGGCATCCTTCTTTTCAATGAGAAAACCTTCAGATCGAGACATTACGCTGCCATCGCCACCCTGACGGAGCATGATAATCTCCGCCAGAATGCTGACGGCAATTTCTTCGGGTGTTTCGGCGTGCAACTCCAGGCCGATCGGAGAACGCACACGGTCCAAGTTCTGGACCGGCACCCCGCTTTCAATCATAGCTTTTTTAGCCATCGCCCAGCGGCGCTGCGAACCGATCAAACCGATGTAAGCCGCTGGCGTATCCACCAGAATTGGCAAGCCCTCAACATCCACATTCATCCCTCGCGTCGTCAACACCAGATATGTCGAGGGGGTGATTACGAGGTGCTGCGGCAGTTGCGCCATCGGAACTGGAAAATATTCATCGGCGCCAGGAACGGCTTCTGGACGGCAATATTCCGGACGGTCGTCATTGACCACCACATAATAACCCAGCCATTTTGCCAGGTTCGCAACGGCTTTACCAACATGCCCGGCTCCAATGACAACCAGCGTTGGTCGGGGCTTTAACGGCTCCACATATACCTCCACCTGCCCGCCACACACACCCGGATCGCCGCGTGAGGGGTCAGTCATATTATATTCTAACATGCGTGATTGGCCGTCCTGTATCGCCATGCGTGCTTCTGCTATCACGCGGCTCTCCATCTCGCCGCCGCCGACCGTGCCTACAATCGAACCATCCGGATAGACCAGCATCTTGCTACCCACACCGCGTGGGGTCGAGCCTTTACTCCCCACCACCATGCAAAGGGCACCGTCGCCATTCTTGCTTTCTAACTCGGCCAAAGCCTGAAAGACGGATGTCAACTAAACCTCCAACAAGCCTAAAATCGTCGGCAATAATTGTTTCTTCCTCGATACCACCCCAGTCGCCATACGAGTACCGTCTGGCTGTCTCGGGTATGGCAGATCATCCATGATCGGCGGTTCGTTGACCAATATCAAGCGGCTCACATTGTCGACCACGTCAGTTACCATCAACATAGTAAAATCCAGCCCGCGCGAGAGCCTTAGGTTATCCAGGGCAGTTTTTAACGCCTCCAAATGATCATCAAGCTGTCGCAGGTCAGTCACTTCCGCCTGGGAAATTGCGAATTGGTAACCACCGCTATCATATATCTTGAGGTCGGTGCCGACAATCTCCTGCGGATCGCGCGTCGACAGGCCCGCCCCGGCGCGCAGCACCTGCTGGCCATAAGACTGGATATTCTCACCTGCCAAAGGAGTGTTTTTGACAAATGCCCAGCGACCCAATCGCTCTGACGCCCGGCGATCCCGGTCGGTAGTAGTGGGCGATGACATGACCAGCGTATCAGAAAGCAGCCCGGCCAGGAGCAGACCGGCGAGCGCTGGCGGAGCACTCAATCCAGCCTCTTCGATGCGCTCCAGAACCAATGTGCTCGTGCTGCCTACAATATCGACCGAAAAGCGTATCGGTGTGTGGGTAGACATATTCCCCAGGCGGTGGTGGTCCAGGATTTCAATCAACTCGGCTTCTTCAACCGCGCCCAGCGCCTGGCCTGGCTCGTTATGATCCACCAGGATCAGGCGCAGGCGAGGCGGGTTCAGCGCATCACGCTGGCGGGTGACCCCCAGGTAGAGCCCTTTTTCATCTACGATCAGGAATTCATTGTGCTCTTCACGCAGGATACGATTAACTACATCCCGGATGTGGATATTGGCCTGAAAACGCGGCACACGCGTGTCACAGGCTTCACGGCAAGCCACATCCAGGACTTCCGCGATGCGCATTTCCTGGCGGCGTGGGTGCGACCCTACATAACGGGTGAAGAAATCGAACAAGCTCAAGCCTGTAATCAATCCAGCCGGTGAGCCGTCCTCAGGATGGACGATCGGAGCGATCCCACCGGTGCGATTGAGGATTGCCCAGGCATCGCGAAGAGGATTCTCCGGAGCGGTGGTATCCAACCGCCGCGTGATCGAGATAAAGCGCGGCGAGGCGTCTGTGAGCAATACCGGCGGCTCCAATCCCAATTGTTTTAAAATCCAGGTGGTTTGCGGGTTCAGCGCCCCGGCGCGCGCCGCGATGACGTCATCGCCATCCCGCTCACGCAGCAGCCAGGCATAGCCGGTCGCAGAAGCAATCGAATCGGTATCCGGATTGACATGACCGATTACATATATAGGCGCCATCGGTGGGCTATCTCCTCTTTAAAGCTCGCCATACTTTCTCGGGTGTGACCGGATTTTCATCCACCTGAGCACCGCAGGCATCCAACACAGCATTGCCCACCGCTGGGGCAACGCCGTCCATTGGGATTTCAGCTACAGCTTTTACGCCAAACGGATGCGAAGGCTCAAAAGTTTCGATAAAAATGGTCTCCAATTCGGGCATCTCATGCGCTTGAAAGATATGGTAATCGCGCAGGTCACGCTCGATGGCAGTTCCACGGGAATCATAGCCCATTTCTTCGCAGACCGCATAGCCTAATGCCTGGGTCATGCCTCCTTCGATCTGACCAGAAGCTGTGATCGGGTTTACGATCACGCCCGAGTCGACCGCCATCACCAGGCGATCCACTACAACCTGCCCGGTCTCGATATCGACGCTGATCTCGGCAAACTGGGCAGCAAATGGCGGCGGGGAGACGGGCGACATGTACGAAGCCACCGCCATGATCTGCTCCTGATCTTCATGGTGTAAAGCGTTGTAGGCAACTTGCTGCAGCGTGACGAACCGGCCATCCGGCGCAAGCGCTTTGCGGTTTGCCAGGCGAATATCTTCGGGATGCAAGGCTTGATCGCTGGGGTCCCTGGCGCTCAACATGCGCGCCGCGCGATGGCGGATGCGATCTGCCACCAGTTCGGCGGCCTGGGCAACCGCCGCACCCGAGATGTAGGTGGTACTGGAGGC